>QKEI01000109.1 GCA_003251795.1 Candidatus Muproteobacteria bacterium | reverse complement strand
CCGCCAGCCGCCCGCCGGTGGCTTTCGCCCCGCGCAAAAAAGCGCTCCCAGAGCCCTTCAGAGGCTTTCTGAGCGACTTTCCTCGCGCGAGCCTATCTGGACGGGTAGTGAAATATGGGCACGTTTGCAAGCGACGGCGGTCGAACCGCCCTGCAGGTCCAAAGCGCTAGCGATCGATGCCAAAGCCCCATGACAGTGGCAGGCCGTGTGAAGCGAGATTCGCTTTATCGTTTTAAATCAATAAAATATCAGATTCTTATAAGGTATTTTCTAGAAAGAAATTATCCTAGAGCAGCCGACAGCTCCGGCAGAATCTTGAATAAATCGCCCACTACACCGTAGTCAGCCACTTGGAAGATCGGGGCCTCTGGGTCCTTATTGATCGCCACGATCACCTTGCTGTCTTTCATGCCCGCCAAGTGCTGGATCGCCCCGGAAATGCCGACAGCGATGTAAAGATCAGGCGCCACGATCTTGCCCGTCTGGCCCACCTGGTAGTCATTCGGCACAAAACCCGCATCCACCGCCGCCCGCGAGGCGCCGATAGCCGCACCCAGCTTGTCAGCGATCTCTTCCAATAGCCTGAAATTGTCGCCGCTTTGCAGCCCGCGGCCACCGGAAATAACCACTCGCGCCGAGGTAAGCTCGGGGCGTTCGGTCTTGCTCAGGTCCTGGCCAACAAAGCTCGATTTCCCAGGGTCGTCCGCCGCCGCCGCGTCTTCGATCGATGCCTGACCGCCTTCCGTGGCGGCAGCCTCAAAGGCCGTGCCGCGGACGGTTATCACCTTTATCGCGTCGCGGGACTGCACGGTAGCAATGCCGTTACCCGCATAGATCGGACGTTTGAAGGTATTCTCGTCTATCACCGCGATGATTTCCGAAATTTGCGCCACATCGAGCAGCGCCGCCACCCGCGGCATGATGTTCTTGCCGGAGGTAGTCGCTGCCGCCAACACGTGACTGTACCCCGAGGCCAGTTTCACCAGCAGGGTCGCCATAGGTTCGGCCAGCGGGTGCGCATAACGCGCGTCGTCCACTAGTAGCACCTTGCTAACGCCGCGGACGCGGGCGCCTGCTTCCGCTACCTTCCGGCAACTCTGGCCGGCAACTAGCAGATGCGTATCGCCCAGCTGCGTCGCTGCTGCAATGGCGTTCAGCGTAGCCGCGCGCAGGGTTGCATTATCGTGCTCAGCCAACACCAGTACCGTCATCAAATCACCTTCGCTTCGTTTCTCAATTTTTCTACCAGCTCGGCGGCATTCTCCACGATCACGCCGGCCTTACGTCCTGTAGGTTCTTCAACCTTGAGTGTGGCCAGGTGTGGCGCAACGTCTACGCCCAGATCTTCCGGTTTGAACGTCTCGATGGGCTTTTTCTTGGCTTTCATAATGTTCGGCAATGATGCGTAACGCGGCTCATTGAGGCGCAAGTCGGTAGTAATGACCGCAGGCATTTTCAGTGCCACCGTCTCTAGTCCACCATCGATCTCACGCGTCACGGTCGCCGTGCCATTTTCGATTGCCACTTTGTAGGCGAAGGTACCCTGGGGCCAACCCAACAACGCCGCCAACATCTGTCCCGTCTGACTGCTGTCGTCGTCAATCGCCTGCTTGCCCAGAATGAAAAGGTCAGGAGATTCGCGCTCGGCGATCGCGCTTAGGAGCTTGGCAACGATTAGCGGCTCGAGCTCCACTTCCGCGACGATGTGCACACCACGGTCTGCACCGACAGCAAGTGCGGTGCGCAGGGTTTCCTGTGCTTGTTGTGGACCTGCGGACACAGCCACGATTTCTGTGGCGGTACCCGCTTCCTTCAAGCGTACGGCCTCTTCCAAGGCGATTTCGTCGAAGGGGTTCATCGCCATCTTGACGTTTGTGGTTTCCACGCCGCTCTGATCGCTCTTGATCCGAACTTTTACGTTTGGATCGATTACCCGTTTCACGGCTATCAAGATCTTCATCGATATCGGTCCTCGAAGGTCATATTGGCTCTAGTCGACAAAGAGATCCGGCATTAGCCGGGCCTGTGGATCCACCGCGTAGCGTCGTATATCAGTGACGCCCTCCTCCGCCAGCAACTTTTCGTCAATAAAAAAATTGCCCGTGCAGGTGCGACTGTCACGCGTGACAATCCGATAAGCAGCATCCGCGACCATCTCCGGTCTGCGGCAATTCTCCGGTTTCACTCGTTCGCCGAGCATGGCCAGGGCGGCGGTATGAATGACCGTGCGCGGCCACAATGCGTTGACCGCGATCCCATCTTCGCGAAACTCCTCTGCCATTCCGAGCACGCACATGCTCATTCCGTATTTCGATATCGAATACGCGACATGATCCTTGAACCAGTGCGGGTTCAGATTCAAAGGTGGCGCCAAATTCAGCACGTGCGGATTTTGCGCGCGCCTCAGATGCGGTATGCACGCCTGTGTGCACGCGTAGGCGCCACGCACGTTGACGGCATACATCAGGTCGAAACGCTTCATCGACGTTTCCAGCGTACCGGTGAGACTGATGGCACTCGCGTTGTTTACCAGTATGTCGATCCCGCCGAAGGTCCCGACCGTCTTCTCCACAGCTGCTGCGATTTGTTCTTCGTGCCGTACATCCATGGGGACCGCAAGCGCGTGTCCGCCGTTAGCTTCGACCTCCTCCGCCGTCGTGTAAATCGTGCCGGGTAACTTCGCGTGCGCCTCCACGGTTTTTGCTGCGATCACAACGTTTGCGCCGTCGACTGCTGCACGTAGCGCGATGGCCTTGCCGATACCGCGGCTAGCACCACTGATGAATACGGTCTTCCCTTTCAGCTTAACCATAAGTCCCTGATTACGCGGCTCATCTGTGTCACTACGACCGTCGCCACTGTCGGGCATCCTCTAATGTTATGGCCGCACTGTCAAACGACATGCGGCCATTGTTGTCGCGCAAGACACGTCATCTCGTGGCGGACGCACGCCCACAGAGACACTTCGCAGAACAGGAATAACCTCAGGCTTTAGGAAGATCGGACAACACCGCATGCAATGTCGGATGCTCACCCTCTTCAAGCTCGGCAAAACGCACGGGTAGAATCTCACGTGTGGTAACGCGGCCGTCGTCACTTTTGTCGACCAGCATCAACTGTTGCGTGCCGGCGAGCCCGGCTGGGATCACCATCTTGCCACCAGGTTTGAGCTGCGCGATCAGCGGCGGTGGGATAAGGTCGGGAGCTGCCGCTACGATCAGTTTGTCAAACGGCGCATACTCGGCCCAACCATAATAGCCATTGGTCACACGCATCTCAATGTTGTCATAACCTAGGCGAGCGAGCCGCTTGCGTGCCTGAGCCGCCACCTCTTCCACGATTTCGACGCTGAAGACCTTTCTTGCGAGCTCAGCCAGAATCGCCGCATGGTAACCGAAACCGGTGCCGACCTCGAGCACGATATCGTCTTCATGAATGTCGAGCAGGTCGGTCATTAGCGCAACAATAAACGGCTGCGAAATGGTTTTGCCATAGCCGATCGGTAAAGGCACGTTGGCATAGGCATAAGGCTTGAGCTCAACGGGTACGAATTCGTGCCGCGGGACCTTACCCATCGCCCCGAGCACGCGTTGATCGACCGACGCCTTGCCAGTGTGCTCGCTCACATACGAGGCGTGAGCCGCAATCTCCTGCACCATTTGTTGGCGCAGATTTGTAAAGTTATCGTCGTCCATGGACTAAACCTGAGTGGCCAGTCTGAAGTAGCGCACGCGAACTAACAAGGTATTCACCCATCGATATCACGCAATATTATTAACTGCGGAACTTTCTTGCCACTCTCAATCTGGCCGGGCGTGAAGGCTCGTGCCAGGCTATCCAGCCACGCGTTGCGCACCGGTGAACAGGCTGAAAAAGTTATCGGTCGTCAGGCGGGCGAGCTCGGCCAGCTCCACCCCTCGTAGCTGCGCCACCTGTTCCGCCACATGGCGCACGAAGGCGGGCTCATTGGTCTTGCCCCGGTGGGGTACCGGGGCGAGATAGGGGGAATCGGTTTCCACCAACAGCCGTTCCGCTGGCAGGCGTGCCGCAACCGCACGCAAGGCTTCGGCATTCTTGAACGTCACGATGCCGGAGAAGGAAACATGGAAGTTGAGCTCGACCGCCCGCACGGCAACGTCCCAAGTACCGGTGAAACAGTGCATAACTCCCCCGACCCCGGATGCTCCTTCCTCTTGCATGATGCGCAGCGTGTCCTCCGCGGCATCACGCATATGCACGATTAGCGGTTTACCGCACTCGCGTGCTGCGCGGATGTGGCGCCTGAAGCGCTGCTGCTGCCAGCCGAGATCACCCTGGGAACGAAAATAATCGAGCCCAGTTTCGCCGATTGCCACAACCCGCGGGTCATCCGCCAGCGCCGTTAGCTCGCCAACTTCAGGCTCGCGACCTTGTTGTTCGTTCGGATGTACGCCGACGGAAGCGAAAATGTGGCTGTACTGATGCGCGAGCTCGAGTACTTGCGGGAGGTCTTCGAGCGTAACGCCGACGCACAGCATATGACTGACGCCATTATCGCGCGCGCGCTGTAGCACGGCGGCGAGATCGTTACGAAGAGGCTCGAAATTGACGTGACAGTGAGAGTCGACGAGGTCCAACACCGTCACATGGTGTGTGTCGGGCGGTCCGAGTTGAGCACGCCCGCGAGGATGTTTTCAATCTTGTTGCGGGCGACTCCCGAGTCTTTCTGGCTGAATTGAATGCCGATGCCGGCAGTGCGGCCCCCTTGCGCCCCGGCGGGTGTAATCCAGACGACGTGGCCGGCGACCGGGATCTTTTCCTTGCTATCGAGCAAGGTGAGCAACATGAATACCTCATCCCCGAGTTTGTAGCGCCTATTGCTCGGCACAAACAGGCCGCCCCCCTTCACGTAGGGCATGTACGCCGCGTACAGCGCATTCTTGTCTTTGATCGTGAGTGACAGCACCCCGGGACGTGCCAGTGGCACGGGTCGCATGGGCTTTTTCGGGAGTTCTGCCATAGGGAGGAGGTCTAGGATGCCAAGTTGTGTGTTATTTTTGCCTTACTTTTTCCCTTACATTCATCCAGCGTATCAAAATATCTTCCAAAAGCAATAAGTTGTCGACAGGGCTAGCCAACAGCCCGCGCGCTTCAGCCAGCGCGTCGGCAAATCCGTAGAGTTGCTTTAAGTGTAACCCCTGCCCCAAAGCCTGCAAACGCGATGCCAAATCCATGTTGATCAGGTGAGCGCCCGGCTCACCGACCATCGCTAGCTTGATCAAGTCCGTAACTGCCCCCGCCAACCAGCCGAGACAGCGCCCAGCGCCGAGCTTGTGCCAGCGCGCTGCCACAACCACTGGGTCACCATCCTGAGCGCCCAGTGCTTCGATATCCGTTAGAAGTTGCTCACGCTCCCGTAGAAGGTCACTTTCTGCCAATGCCTGCAGCGGCGCGCCCCCGGCCATGTCGAGCAGGATCTGCGCCTCGCCACCAGCTACGCCCTGCGCCGCCAACCAGGTGAGCGCCGCGTCGCGCGCCGGCACCCTGAAATCGACCCGCTGACACCGACTGCGCACCGTCGCCGGCAGCATCGCTGGTCGGTCGCTAACGAGAATAAGCACACTGCCCAGCGGTGGCTCCTCCAGGAGCTTGAGCAGACTATTGGCGGCATTGATGTTCATGCTTTCGGCGGGGCAAATAATCGTGACCTTGCGCTCGGCGCTGTGCGGACGTGTGGTAATAAACTCACTCAACGCCCGTATCTGATCGACCATAATTACCTTGCCTTCCTCCAGTGGCTCGACGCGCGCAAGATCAGGATGGGTGCCGGCTAACAAGAGGCGGCATTGCCGGCACATACCACAGCCATCCCCAGTATCACTGGGCTCTGTGCAAAGCAGTGCCCGTGCCAGACGCTCAGCAAACTGCCGTTTGCCCAGACCGACTTGACCGCTCAAGAGCAGCGCGTGTGCTACGCGGCTACGCTCACGCAACAGGGTTGCCCACGGCTGCTGATGCCAAGGGAGCGTAAGCGCGGGTGCAACTTGCTCAGTCGACACCACGTAGGAAATCCTCCATCACCCGATCCACCTGTGATCGCACCTCGGCCGGATTAGCGCTGGCGTCAATCACGCGTATGCGTGCCGGCTCCCGTCGCGCCGCCTCCAAATAGGCCTGTCTCACGCGCTCAAAGAACTCACGATCCTCGCGTTCGAAACGATCCGGTGAGCTGCGGTTGCCAGCGCGCTCGAGACCGATTTTCGCAGCCACATCGAACAGCAAAGTCAGGTCCGGTCGTAACTCGCCCTGCACCCAGGTTTCGAGTGTGGCGATACGCTTATGTGCGACCCGGCGCCCTCCTCCCTGATACGCAAAGGTCGCGTCGGTAAAGCGATCGCACACGACGCTCTTGCCTTGTGCCAGCGCTGGCGACACGAGCTTTTGTAAGTGATCGGCACGCGCCGCGAAGATCAACAGGGTTTCGGTGTCAGCTGAGATGTCTACGTCCCGCGAGTGCAACAGCAGTTCGCGTATACGCTCACCAAGCGCGGTACCGCCGGGCTCGCGAGTGACGATGACATCGCGCCCGGTACGCGCCAGTAGATCTTGCACGTGCGACAGGTTGCTGCTCTTACCTGCCCCTTCTATTCCTTCCAGCGTGATAAACAACCCTCGTGACATCGGTGTTAATTCGTCACCGAATATGAGGAGAAGCTTTTCTGTTTTCCGCCTAACTGATACTTGATGACGGCGTTGTTATGCTCCTGCAGCGATTCAGAGAAATGATGTGAGCCATCGCCGCGCGCGACGAAGTAAAGGGCCTGGGTCTGCAGCGGATGCATGGTCGCTGCCAAGGCCTCACCGCCGGGCATCGCGATCGGTGTTGGCGGCAACCCACGGCGCGTATATGTGCTGTAGGGCGTGTCGCGCTGTAGGTCCCGTACACGCAGATTGCCATCGAATGATGGACCTAAGCCGTATATCACCGTCGGATCCGATTGCAGGCGCATGCCCTTGCGCAAGCGATTGACGAATACGCCAGCTATCATCTGTCGCTCGTCAGCGCGACCGGTTTCTTTTTCGACAATAGAGGCGAGTATCAAAGCTTCGTACGGCGTCCGCAAAGGTAACTCGGGGTCGCGCGTCAGCCATTCACGTTGCAGGCGGCTCTGCATGCGCTGGTACGCGCGCTGCAGCAAGGCGATGTCGGTCATGCCAGCGGAGTAATAATAAGTATCCGGATAAAATTGACCTTCGGGATGACCACCAGGCTGCCCGAGCTGCACCATGATCTCGTCCGGGCTAAGGCCGTCCAACGTGCGCGTGAGCTTCGGCGCCGCGCGCAGCGCCTCGCGCACTTGCTCAAATGTCCAACCCTCGATAAGTGCTAGTGGATATTCCACCACCCGCCCGGCAACGACCTGGTCAAGCAGCTCGCGCGGCGTCATACCCGCAGCGAAGCGGTATTCGCCTGCCTTCAAATGTCGCGCCTGACCCCGCAGATACGCGAGCACCACCAGCGAGTAACGATCGGGCACAAGCCCCTTGTTATAGAGCTCGTGCGTGAATGCGCGCATGGAGGTCCCGGGTTTGACCACGTGCGTTTCCGCCATTGACGGCAACGGGCGGCTCCATGCCCACCAGAGATAAGCGCCGACGCCGGTCACCGCGATCAACCCGGCGACGGCGGCCGACCTAATCAGCTTCCTCAAGACAGTAGTACTCTCTCGTGCCGCGCTGTACTCGCCGAGTAACTTCACCCGGCTCGTAGACTCTGGATTCTACACGCCTGACCGGCCAAATGCCGATCAGGCTGTTGCTGAGAAAAATCTCCTCGGCAGTATCCAGTTGTGAGCGTGTAATTCCGGTGATTTTGTAGGGCAATGATGCGGCCTGGGCGTACTCCAATACCACGGCGCGCATGACACCGGCTACACCTGATTCTGACAAGTCCGGCGTCAGCAATGTTCCCTGCGAGACCACGAATAGATTGCTGGCTGTGCCCTCAATCAAACGACCACTGTCATCAGACATAAGGCCCTCGGCAAACTCCTTTTGCCACTCTGCGCGCGCGAGCACCTGTTCCAGTCGATTAAGGTGCTTGATACCGGCGAGTTGCGGATTGCGCGAAATCCGCGTGCGGCAGAGGCATACTGCTACCCCCGCTTGCGCGGCCTTCTCGGGAAACGGCGGCCACGGACGCAAGGTCAAAACGCGCGTGGGTGTCCCGTCATCCTGCGGTGCATAACCGCGCTCGGAACTGCCGCGTGTCACTACCAACTTTAGCACCGCTCGCTGCGCGTGCACACACAACCGTTCAGCCTCACTTAACAACACGCGCTCCGCGGGTGGATCGATGTGCAGGCGTGTGCAGCCTTCGAACAAACGCTGTAAGTGACGTTCCCACAGGAGCGGCTTGCCCGCACTGACGGCGAGCGTCTCAAACACGCCGTCGCCGAACTGAAAACCCCGGTCTTGGACCGATACACGATCTTGCGCCTCACCGTTTATCAAAACTGTGATCGGCGGTTTCATCCGTGCCCCAGCGCACGCAGCATTCCTTTTGCCTTGGCGCGGGTTTCTTCCAGCTCGCGGCGCGGTCGCGAATCCGCGACGATACCCGCGCCGGCGCGCAAGGAAAGCCTCGCGTCGAGCTGCACGATCGTGCGAATCAGGATATTCAAATCCATACTGCCATCGCGATTGATGTAACCAATGGAGCCGGTATAGGCTGCACGCGGATTGCCTTCGAGCTCAGCGATAATTTCCATGCAACGCACCTTGGGGCAGCCCGTAATAGTGCCGCCGGGAAATACCGCGCGGATCACCTGCGCCGGCGTAATGTCCTCACGTAACACGCCGCTGACTGCCGATACAATGTGGTGCACGTGCCGATACGATTCAAGCACCATGAACTCATCGACCTTTACCGAGCCGGTACGGCACACCCTGCCGAGATCGTTTCTTTCCAGATCGATCAACATGACATGCTCGGCACGTTCTTTCGGGTGGTGCAACAGCTCACGCGACCAGCGCGCATCACGCCCGGGTTCATCGCTGCGCGGATAGGTCCCCGCTATCGGGCGCGTATAGATGCGCCCGCCACTGACCTTGACCAGGCGCTCGGGTGAGGAGCTGATGATGGCGCTCCCCTCACCAAGCGTCATCAACCCGGCAAACGGCGCCGGATTAGCGCGGCGCAACCTTTCATACAGTGCGGCCGGCGCACACGGTCGACTGAGGGTCGCTTCCCAAGAGCGCGACAGATTGACCTGAAACACATCGCCTGCACGAATGTACTCGAGCGTGCGCTTAACGCCCGCCAGAAAAACCCCAGGCGATTCCTCATCAATACCCGTCATCTGCAGATCCATCTGCGTGCTTGTCGCTCTCTGTAGCAAATCGTATTCCATCAGCGGCATCAATGTCGCGGCATGATCGGTCTCGCACACAAGATGGATGCGTTGCATCGCATGGTCGCGGATGATGGCGGCAGGCACCCGCGTCAGACGCGCCACCGGTAACCGTTCGTCCTTGGGCATGGCGCGCAGTCGCGGTTCAATTTGCCCCACTAGCTCGTAGCCCAGATAAACGAACCAGCCACCACGAAATGGCAGCTCCGAAGGCGCATCCCAACTGAACGCAGCGCCAGCGTCACGCCACTGCTGATCGAGTATCGCCAGGAAATCTCCGGGCGCTACGACACCGCCCTCGCGAACAACATGTTCGCCCTGCAGGCTGATCGAAGCTTGCGGGAATGCAAACAAGATATCGTAGCGCGATTGCGCCGTGCCATGAGCAACGCTTTCCAGCAGGTGCGGGTAGCGTTGCGGCTGCTGCCGCTGCAGATCGAGTAGATCGGGGTAAGCGTCGACGCTGTGGCAAATGTAGCCCGGCGCGCCGAGCGCCGGCAGTGTACTGGGCAGGCTCACATGAGCTTGCGCAGCACCAACGTGCCGTTGGTGCCGCCGAACCCGAAGGAGTTGGACAACGCCACCTGCACCGGCATCTCGCGCGCGCTGCCGGGCACGTAATCCAGATCGCACTCGGGATCGGGGTTTTCGAGATTAATGGTCGGTGGCACTAGCTGATGATAAATGGTGAGCACGGTATATACCGCCTCGACGCCACCGGCCGCGCCCAACAAATGCCCGGTCATGGATTTGGTCGAGCTCACCGCTAGCTTGTAGGCGTGCTCCCCAAAGGTCGACTTAATGGCAATGGTCTCCGCCAGATCGCCCAGTGGGGTGGACGTGCCGTGCGCATTGATATAGTCCACCTGCTCGGCATTAAGAGCGGCGTTGCGCAACGCATTCTGCATGCAGCGCGAGGCGCCCTCTCCACCTTCCGGAGGACTCGTCATGTGATAGGCATCACCGCTCAAACCGAAACCAGCCAGCTCGGCATAGATTCGCGCGCCGCGCTTGCGCGCGTGCTCAAGCTCTTCCAACACCACGACTCCTGCGCCTTCGCTCAACACAAAACCATCACGCTCCCGATCCCACGGGCGGCTCGCCCCTTGCGGATCATCATTACGCGTGCTCAATGCCTTGGCATTACCAAAGCCGGCAAGCGAAGTCGGCGTCACAGCGGCTTCCGCGGCGCCGGCAACCATTGCATCGGCATCGCCATACTCGATGTAGCGTGCGGCATCACCGATGGCATGCGTCGCTGTCGAACAGGCCGTTACCATCGTAAGATTCGGCCCCTTGAGCCCGAACATGATCGACAGATCGCCCGAGAGCATGTTGGCG
Organism: Candidatus Muproteobacteria bacterium; assembly: GCA_003251795.1. GTDB lineage: Bacteria > Pseudomonadota > Gammaproteobacteria > Acidiferrobacterales > SPGG2 > SZUA-472. Next base: position 24,718 of record QKEI01000109.1, on the reverse strand, counting down.
ATACTCATAGGGATATAGAAAGGCGATACGCGGCGCAGCCCCTTCTCGAGAAAGGTCTTAGTCGTCATCTCGATGGTGCTGATGCCGCCGATGCCGGAGCCGAGGTGGACGCCGATGCGCTCGGCATTGGCTTCGTTGACTTCCAGACCGCTGTCGCGAAACGCCTCGATGCCAGCGGCCATGCCGAGCTGGATGAAGCGGTCCATGCGTCGTGCCTCCTTCTCGGAAACGAAACGCGTCGGGTCGAAATCTCTCACTTCGCCAGCGATACGCGAAGGCCAGCCGGTTGCGTCGAACTGGGACACCGGACCGATGCCGCTGTGTCCAGCAGAAATGTTCCCCCAGTTTTGTTCGACACCGATGCCGAGAGGCGAGAGGATACCGAGCCCTGTAATGACAACGCGCCGCTTGCTCAAGAAGCCGCTCCTATGGCCGGTGCTATCTTCAGGAAAGTGACGGGCGCCAAATAAACCAAGGGGCCACTCCCACCTCCGTGGTTAGCGGCCCCTGCAGCGCCGATCTTATGCGTTCAATTGCGAGTTGATATAGTCGATCGCTTGCTGCACGGTACTGATCTTCTCCGCCTGCTCATCGGGAATTTCGCAGCCGAACTCCTCTTCCAAAGCCATCACGAGTTCAACGGTATCGAGCGAATCAGCGCCCAAGTCATCGACAAATGACGACGCGGGGGTAACCTCGTTTTCGTTGACCCCCAACTGCTCCACCACGATCTTTTTTACGCGTTCTTCGACACTGCTCATATCAGGCTTGTCCTCCAGGCGTTTTTTGAGATGGCGCCCTCGCGAGGGCGGATAGTTAACACAATTGCCACAGCCCCGTCTACCGGAAATTAACCTATTTTAATTCATATACATACCGCCGTTGACGTGCAAGGTGGCACCAGTGATGTAAGCCGCCTGCGGAGAGGCCAAAAACGCCACCGCGTAGGCCACTTCCTGTGCTAGCCCGAGACGCCCGAGCGGGATATGACTGATCAACGCATCCAATTGTTCGGCCGACAACGCGCGGGTCATATCCGAGTCGATCAGTCCTGGTGCCACGACATTCACTGTAATGCCGCGCGACGCCACCTCGCGTGCCAGCGCCCGACTGAAGCCGATCATGCCTGCCTTGGCTGCCGCATAATTGGCTTGGCCCGGATTACCGGTCTCGGCAACGACCGAGCTGATGTTGATGATGCGGCCCTTGCGCGCCTTCGTCATCGGCCTTAAACAGGCCTTGACCATGCGAAACACCGACTTCAAATTGGTATCCATGATCGTATCCCATTCTTCCTCTTTCATGCGCAGTAACAGATTATCGCGCGTGATACCTGCGTTGTTGACGAGGATCGAGGCAGGACCACCTGTCTGCTCCATCTGTGCCAGCGTCCGATCGATCGAGCTTGGGTCATTGACGTCGAGCACCAGGCCGTGGCCCTTAAGCTTATCGGTGCCCAGCGCTTGGCTTATGCTCGCTGCGCCGGCATCCGAGGTTGCCGTGCCGATGACGAAAGCACCTTGTCGAGCCAGTTCGAGCGCGATTGACGCACCGATGCCGCGACTAGCGCCGGTTACCAAGGCAATCTCATTATCTAGCAACCCCATACGCAGTATTCCCCTTGACAATTTTCAACTTCCGACGCAAAGACGCGGAGACGCAAAGAACCGCAAAGTCTTACGTAATCACAGAAATGAACACCTTGCGCCTTTGCGTCTCTGCGTTGAGCAGTTTGTTCATCGTGCGTCAGTGCCTGTTGCCGTTAGAGCCTCGCGCAGGCTCGCGGGATCAAACACTGGAAGCGTCGGTGTTTCCTTGGCGATACGCCTGTTGAGGTTCGTCAGTATCTTACCGGGTCCACATTCCAAGAATGTGTCAACGCCGAATCCGATCATCTTCCTGATCGTGTCAACCCAACGCACCGGCGATTCGATCTGGGCTACCAACGCCCGTCTTATCGCATCGGCATCCTTCTCCGTCTGCAGGTGAGCGTTATGCAACACCGGTGTGTTTGGCGTGCGCAGTTGCGCATCGCGCAAGCGCGTGGCCATGCGTTCGGCCGCTGGATGCATTAACGCGCAATGAAATGGGCCACTGACCGGCAACATCATCGCTCGCTTGGCACCGCGTGCCTTTGCCTGGGAAACGGCGCGCTCGACGGCAGCGAGGCTACCAGCGATAACGATCTGCTCAGGCGAGTTGAAGTTGACCGGTGCCAAGACCGCACCCTCGGCCACATCACTGCACAGACCCTGTGCCGCATCCTCCTCCATACCGATGAGCGCTGCCATAGCGCCCTCGCCTTGCGGCACCGCCTCTTGCATGAAGCGCCCTCTATCAGCGACTAGCGCGGCAGCCGCAGGGAAATCCAACGCACCGGCGCACACCAACGCCGTGTATTCGCCGAGGCTATGACCTGCCATGTAGGCCGGTTGCGCCCCGCCGTTCGCCTGCCACACGCGCCAAACCGCCACCCCCGCTGTCAGCATTGCGGGTTGCGTATTTTCTGTCTGATTCAAACGCTCGGGTGGACCTTCCTGCACCAGCGCCCACAGGTCGAAGCCAAGCGCCTGCGAAGCCTCGGCAAACGTATCACGTATCTCATCGTACTCTTGAGCGAGCTCGCGCAACATTCCGACCGACTGCGCGCCCTGCCCCGGAAAAACAAATCCTAATGACATTCTGATTACCTGAACAACTCAACGCAAAGACGCAGAGGCGCAAAGAACCGCAAAGACTTCTTTATCACTGACTTCTCGAGAAGATTTACCACCATTCTCGGCCGCCGAATCGCAAGACTGTCTGGCACCTTGTGCTGACTATCCGGCCTTTCTAGGTGCGAAGATTACGGCCACTAATGTTTCTATACAGCTTTGCGTCTTCGCGCCTTCGGAGTAGTTGTTAGTACTTGAGCAACACCGAGCCCCAGGTAAAACCACCACCAAAGGCCTCCATCAATACGGTGTCGTCGCGCTTGATGCGACCATCGCGCACGGCCTCATCGAAAGCAAGTGGAATAGAGGCGGCCGATGTATTGCCGTGACGGTCGACCGTCACCACCACATGGTCCATCGATATGCCAAGCTTTCTTGCAGTAGCGGCGATGATACGGATATTCGCCTGATGCGGCACTAGCCAGGTGACGTCGGATTTCTGCATGTTGTTAGCGGCCAGCGTCTCGTCGACAATCTGACCGAGCGTGTTGACAGCGACCTTGAAAACCTCGCTGCCGCCCATGCGCACATAGGCCTGCCCATTGCGCACTTTGTCATAGCTCTGCGAAACACCGGCCGGCACCTCCAGTAGAGAAGTGTACTGGCCATCAGCATGCAGATGCGACGAAATGATCCCAGGTGCGTCTTGCGCCTGTATGATAACCGCACCCGCGCCGTCGCCAAACAACACGCAAGTGGCACGATCCGTCCAATCAATAATGCGGGAAAAGGTTTCAGCGCCAACGACGAGCGCGCATTTCGCACTCTCTGTGCGAATGAACTTGTCCGCCACGTCGAGCGCATAGACAAAGCCCGTGCACACGGCTTGGATATCGAACGCCGGACAACCATGTAACTCGAGACGCTTCTGCAACAGACAGGCCGTGGCGGGAAAAACTTGATCCGGCGTGGTTGTCGCCAGCACGATCAGATCGATGTCCTGCGTATCGATGCCCGCCGCCTCGATCGCCGGGCGCGCTGCACGTTCGGCGAGGTCAACGGTGTTTTCACCCTCGGCGGCGATGCGACGCTCACGTACACCGGTACGCGACACGATCCAATCATCCGAGGTCTCGACCATGCGTTCGAGCTCGGCATTGGTCAATATCTTCTCCGGCAAGTAGCTACCGGTCCCTGTAATGCGTGAGTACTTCACGCAGTTTCCTCTCTGGCAGGCTCATCGGCTGCCAACATCGATTGCAGCTGGCGAGTGATCTGTTCGGGAAAATGTTGTTGTGCCTCGCGCAACGCCTCGCCAATAGCGTTTTGGAAGGCCAGCACATCGGCCCCACCATGACTTTTTATTACAACACCCCTCAGTCCCGCAAGCGTTGCACCATTGTAGCGGCGAGGGTCCACGCGTTTGCGGAACGCTCGCATCACTGGCAGCGATATAACAGCGATGAACCGGGTGATGGTATTGCGCTTGAATTCCTGGCGCAGAAACAGATTGAGCATCCTCACCAAGCCCTCGCTGACCTTTAGCGCCACGTTGCCGACGAAACCATCACATACGACCACGTCGAACTCACCAGTATAGATCTCGCCACCTTCAGCAAACCCGCAGTAATTGACCTTGCTCTCGCGCAGCAACTCTGCAGCCTTTCTTACCGTGTCGTTGCCCTTGATGTCTTCTTCGCCGATGTTCAACAGCGCTACCTTTGGACTCGGCTTGCCTTCCAAAGTGCTCACCAATATGGAACCCATAATAGCGAACTGCAGCAACTGCTCCGGCGTACAATCGACGTTTGCACCGAGGTCGAGCACGTGCACCTGTCCGTGGATAGTGGGCAACGTGGAGATGATCGCCGGTCGATCGATGCCTGGGAGCGTTTTCAGCACGAAGCGCGCGGTTGCCATCAGCGCACCGGTGTTGCCGGCGCTCACGCAAGCGTCTGCTTGAGCCGCTTTCACCAGATTGATGGCCACGCGCATTGAAGAATCTTTCTTACCGCGCAGCGCCTGCGCGGGCGCCTCGTCCATACCCACTACTTGCGATGCGTGACGAATAACGAGACGCTCGTTTTCCGCTGCCTTGCGGCGCGCAAGCTCTCGCTGCAGAACGTCGCGCTGCCCGACTAGGATAAGGCGCAGCTCGGGATAATTTTTTAGAGCAGCGAGCGCAGCTGGTACGGTGACACTGGCGCCGTGATCACCCCCCATGGCATCCAGTGCGATGGTAACCGTCAAAGGTGCAGTCCCTCGCGACTACGCCGGCTTATTCGGTGTCGGCGTCGGCGTCGCTGTCAGTCTTCTCGATAACCCTTCGCCCGCGGTAGTAACCATCAGCGGTGACGTGATGTCGCCGGTGAGTCTCACCGCTCGTCGAATCAATCGACAGCGCATGCGTCGTCAACGCATCGTGCGCCCGACGCATACCGCGCCTTGAAGGTGTCTTGCGACTTTTCTGTACAGCCATCGTAGTCCCTCAAAAGTTGCGACCGGCTATTTTCCCTTATCTTTCAGTTTATCCAAAATAGCGAACGGACTCGCCCGTGAACCCTGCTGTGCCTGCAGGCTCGCGCTGGCCGAACATTCGCTGAGCGCATGCATCGGTATCATCGGCATGGCCAACAGCAACTCGTCCTCCACCAGCTCATTGAGTGACACCGCCTTGCCCACCACTAGCAGTTCGGCATCTTCCGCCAGTAGTTCCGGGTGCTCGTCCGCCTTTACTACGAGCAGTGACGGCTCGACCTCAACCGTGAGTGTCATTGGCTCAAGGCAGCGCTGGCAAGCGACACGAACTCTGGCGCTAATGTGACCGGATATGCGCCGCAAGGCCCGATCAGCGCTGCGCTCGAAAAGCAGGTCAACGCTGGCTTCCCCTCGGTCGTCGAGACACTGACCCCGCAGACGTGGCATCGCCTTTAGCGGGATCTCGCCGGCCAAGCGTGTGCCGGTGTCGGCTAGCCGAATCGCGTCAACCGTCGCGGGCAAGCCACTAGACATTGGGCGCGCATGATATAACCGGCCAAATATTCTGTCAAAATCGTGCTCGCTGCCGGGCAGGCCTGCTCGTAGCAACGAGCGCTAGCGGGCTCGCCTGAGATCTGCAGCCCCTTGCCCCTCGCACGGCGTCCCTCGATACTCTGCACATGTCTATGCCGCAGATAATTCTGGCCTCCTCTTCGCCTTACCGCCGGCAGTTGCTCGAACGTCTGGGGTTACCGTTTCAGGTGGTCAGCCCGAACATCGATGAAAGCACTCGAGCCGGTGAGTCTCCGGCCGCGATGGTCGAACGCCTCGCACTTGCTAAAGCACATGCCGTCGCGCAGCAGCGACGAGATGCGCTCGTCATCGGTGCCGACCAGGTAGCCGTACACGCGGGCCAGATCGTCGGCAAACCGCGTGATCATGCGCAGGCACGCCGGCAACTGCAGCAGGCCTCAGGCAAGAGTGTCACGCTGTACACTGGGCTTGCACTGGTAAACAGCGATAACGGACACAGCCAAAGCGATGTCGTACCGTTTCGTGTGCTGTTTCGCCAGCTGAGTGATCAACAGATCGACCAGTATTTGCAACGCGAGCAACCGTATGATTGCGCCGGTGCAGTCAAGGCAGAAGGACTCGGTATCGCGCTATTACAACGGCTAGAGGGAGACGACCCGAGCGCCTTGATCGGGCTGCCACTCATTCGCCTCGTGCAGATGCTCGAGCACGAGGGTGTGAACGTCGTGTAAGGTGCGAGCTAATACAGCCGCGGCAGGCTCGTCATCAGCATGGTCGATAACGTTTGCGCCATTGCCATGCCGACGCGCTTCGCGAAACGATCGAGCACGCTCTGGCGCGGCGTGAAATCCACGACTTCCTCGGCCCCAATGACCTCGCGCGCGACATAGCCAGCACTGCCGAGTGCATCGACCAACCCCAGTGACAAGGCCTTATCCCCGCTCCAGTAGTAACCGCTGAAGAGGTCTTTATTCTCTTTCAGGGTGGCGCCGCGACCCTGCTTGACCACGTCGATGAACTGCTGATGAATTGTGTCAAGCAATTGTTGTGCATGCTCGCGGTGACGCGGAGGCAATGGCGAAAACGGATCGAGAAAACCTTTGTCCTTTCCAGCGGTCAGCAAACGGCGTTCGACGCCGAGCTTCTTTAACGTATCGACAAAACCAAAACCGTTCATTAACACACCGATCGAGCCGACCACGCTCGATTTATTCGCGTAGATCTTGTCCGCCGCTGCCACCGCATAATAACAACCTGATGCACAGACATCTTCGATCACTGCATAGAGGGGTTTGTCTGGATGCTTTTTGCGCAGTCGCTTGATCTCGTCGTTGATGTAGCTAGCCTGCACCGGGCTGCCGCCAGGACTATTGCTGCGCAGAATGATCCCCCTTGCAGAACTGTCGAAGGCGCTACGCAGCCCGGCTATGACGTTATCGGCGCTAGCAACGCTGTCGGCCGCTATGACGCCGTCAAGGTCGACCAATGCCGTATACTTGCCGGTAAGCGGCTTCTCGCCCAAACCCGCGGTAAATACCATCAACAACAACACCAGCAAATAGATAGCGAAGAAGAATCTGAAGAAGATCGACCAGCGACGACTCTTGCGCTGCTCCGCCAACGACGCGAAGGCGAGACGCTCAAGTAGACTCTGCTCCCACTGCTGACGCTTCCCCTGTTCTTTGGGTTGAGCGGTTTCACCGTTAGTCTCGTTCATCTGTCTGCTTCCTCTGTCCTCACTCGATCAACTGCACACCGTCGGCGATCAGCCGTACAACCTCACCGTCTTCGGCAACTGCCAACGATACCAGTGCTCCGCCTTTGCAGGGTCCACCGACACACGTCCCAGAATCCGGGCGATAGAGTGCGCCGTGCGTGGCGCATATGAGAAATTCCCGGTCCGAATCGAAGAAATAGCCCTCTTTCCAATCAAGTTCAACACCCTGGTGGGCGCAGCGGTTGACATAAGCATAGACGCGGCCGCGGTATCGGATGGCGAATGCCGACAAAGTCTGTGCCCCGATCGCTACACGGAAACGTATACCCTGCTCGCGATCGCTCAGCGCTGCGCTGGAACAAATCACACCCGTTTGTGCCGCTACCTGAACCATGCACAGACCTCCGGGAATGAATCGACACACGCCATCGCTCCTTCTTGCAGTAGACGTTCAGTCTGATGAACGCCGTAGCTCACCGCCAACGCATCGACGCCGGCGCTGCGTGCCATCTGCATATCGTAGACCGTATCGCCCACCATCACGGTTTGCTCGGCGCTGGTACTGGTCTCTTCCAATATCTCTTGCAGCATGCGCGGGTGCGGTTTGGAATACACTTCATCCGCGCAGCGACTGGCGACAAATAGCGGATGTAGGCCTGCTTGCGCGAGCACCCGGTCGAGACCACGGCGCGGGCGTCCGGTGGCAATCGCCAGTTGGTAACCATCCTTCACGAGCTGCTGCAGCCCCTGTGGCACGCCCGGGAAACAAGCGATCTCGGTTGTATCTATATGCAGATAATGTTCTCTGAAACGTGCCAGGAACTGCAGGCGCTGCGCCGCTTGAACATCCGGAAAGAGTGCCACCGATGCCTCTTCCATACCCAAGCCGATAATATTGCGTGCAGCCTCCTCGTCCGGATGCGGTATACCCACATCGGCGGCAGCGGCGGCCAGACACGCCAGAATCTTTGCCGCTGAGTCCATCAACGTGCCGTCCAAGTCAAAAACGATTAATTCATAACGGCGCATCATGCTCTGTCAGGGTCTCGAGCACCTGGGCCAGTTCCGCCGGCAGCGGCGCGCTAATCGTTAGCTTGCGCCCGCTGCCGGGGTGCTTGAAGCGTATGCGGCTTGCATGCAAGAACAGGCGGGTAAGCCCGCGCTCGCGCATTAGTCGATTAAATCCACGCTCACCGTACTTGACGTCGCCAGCAATAGGATGACCTGCGTAGGCCGCGTGTACGCGCGCCTGGTGCGTGCGCCCGGTCAACAGCTCGATGTCTACGAGCGTACTGTCGCTGAACCGGCGCTTGGCCAGGAAGCGCGTCGTGGCCTCCTTGCCGGTACCCGATACCTCGACCATGCGTTCCCCCGAACGCAGCTGGAACTTGTGCAACGGCACCTTAACCTGCTGCATACGCGCAGGCCAATGGTTACGCACTAATGCAATGTAGCGCTTCTCCACCTGGCCAGTTCGCAGCGCCTGGTGCAGCGCCAGCAACGCCGCCCTGCGCTTGGCTACCAGCAATAGGCCCGAGGTGTCCCGGTCCAGGCGGTGCACCAGCTCGAGAAAACGTGCGTGCGGCCGCTGCGCCCGCAGCGCTTCAATCAAACCGAGGCTAAGGCCACTACCGCCGTGCACGGCCAAGCCGGCGGGCTTATCGATCACCAACAGGTCATCGTCCTCGTGCATGACGCATCGCTCTAAAGGGAACGGTCGTGCCGCGGCGGCTGTAAGGACGGGTGACGGCGCAGCGACCCGCAATGGGGGGATGCGCACCACATCGCCCAGTCGCAGGCGGTAATCGACCCGGCGCCGGCCACGATTAATACGCACCTGCCCCTGGCGTACCAGGCGGTAAATGTGGCTCTTCGGCACACCCTTGCAACTCGAAAATAGATAGTTATCGAGGCGTTGGCCGGCGTGATCAGCGTCGATCTGACGATACTGCACGCTATCTGGGCTAGAATTGTGGATGGGACGCTTCATCGTCGGCGAATATAACAGATTGCTGACGGGGTGCTCCGCTGTTATAGTTTCGCTGAGGTGCAATGAACGTACTTTAAGAATCGCCTCTAATACAGTAATTTGTAAAGGTTTTTTTGTAACTTTTTTTGGCCTTGGCAGCCTACGACCCGCGGGGCGAACGAGTCGACGGTGTCGCGACAGCCGCCGGGCCGGGAGAGAAACAGTTGGGTTTTGCGCCCCTCGCCCATCAGAGAGGCGCCATTGATTCAGGACGTTTCCGATTTTGTGGAACACGCCCACCATGCTTGAACAGGTGTCGAGAGTGCCGGCTAACGGCCTTTTTGACCCATTCTGGTACGCAAAGTTACCCTGCGGGGTACTGGAACGCTTGATTTGCGCTTAGGCCGGATAACCCCCGTGCCGCGCGAGGGCTGCTTAACATCGGCAGCCCGCTAGCTCGCCCCTAGTTGGCAAGCGTGGTGAAGGCGTGTACGCGCGCTGAAGGTCTGTAAGCCTTTAGCCCAAGCTCGGCACGTTTTGGGGGTATGCCAATGAAGAGGATGCTATTCAACGCAACTCACCCCGAAGAGTTGCGCCTCGCCGTTGTTGACGGCCAGCGACTGCTTGAACTGGACATCGAGTCCACCTCCTACCAGCAGCGCAAGGGAAACATCTACAAGGCTCGGGTCACACGGGTCGAACCCAGCCTGGAGGCGGCGTTCGTCGACTACGGCGCCGAGCGCCAGGGCTTTCTGCCGCTCAAGGAGATCTCCCGCATCTACTTTAGCAATCTCAGCGAATCCACACCGATCGGCCAGGTGCGCATCAAAGATGTGATCAAGGAAGGCCAGGAGCTGATCGTGCAGGTGGAGAAGGAAGAACGCGGCAGCAAAGGTGCGGCGCTCACCACCTTCGTTAGCCTGGCGGGGCGTTATCTGGTGCTCATGCCCAACAACCCCAAGGGTGGTGGTATCTCCCGGCGTATCGAGGGCGAGGATCGCGCAGAGATGCGTGAGGCGATGTCCCAACTGGAGATCCCGGACGACTACGCCATGATCGCCCGCACCGCGGGCATCGGCAAGAGCGCCGAGGAGTTACAGTGGGACCTCGACTACCTAATTCATTTGTGGGACGCCATCAGCAGGGCATCGGCAGAGCGTGCCGCACCTTTCCTCATCTACCAGGAGAGCAACCTGGTCGTCCGCGCCATACGCGATTACCTGCATGCCGACATCGGCGAGATCCTGGTGGACAGCAGCGAGGTCTACGAACGCATAAAGAAATTCATGCAGCAAGTATCTCCGCAAAATCTGCAAAAGTTAAAGCTGTACAAGGACGAAACGCCGCTTTATTCGCGCTTCCAGATCGAGCACCAGATCGATTCCGCGTTCTCGCAAGATGTACAGCTCGAGTCCGGAGGCTCGCTGGTATTTGATCGCACGGAGGCATTGGTCACCATCGACGTCAACTCGGCGCGCGCGACCAAGGGCGCTGACATCGAGGAAACCGCTCTTAATACGAATCTCGAGGCGGCTGTTGAGGTCGCCCGCCAGCTGCGACTGCGAGACATTGGCGGCCTGATCGTCATCGATTTCATCGACATGACACCGGTACGTAATCAGCGCGCGGTGGAAAACCGCTTGATCGAGGCGCTCAGGTCCGATCGGGCGCGCGTGCAAGTGGGGCGTATCTCCCGCTTCGGCCTGCTCGAAATGTCACGCCAACGCCTGCGCCCGTCGCTCGGCGAGGCCAGCAGCCTAGTATGTCCGCGCTGCAGTGGCACCGGCCACATACGCAGCGTGCAGTCCTCGGCACTCGCCGTGTTGCGCATGATCCAGGAAGAGGCGTTGAAGGAAAATACCGCGGCATTGCATGTGCACCTGCCGATGGAAACGGCCACTTACCTGCTCAATGAAAAGCGCTTCGAGATCAGCGCCATTGAATCGCGTGTCGGCACGCCGATCTTGATCATACCGAGCGCGGAGCTGGAAACCCCACAGCACCATATCCGCCGTTTGCGCAGTGAAGAGCTTGAAGAAGAAGGCCAGATGCCGAGCTATGACATCGAGCTGGTCGAAGACGAGGAAGAAGAAGTGACGCCGCGCGTGGCACCGGGAACCCGCGAGAAACCGGCGGTCGAACCGATTGCGCCGCCGGCGACCGTGCTGCCGCCGCGTGCCCCTTTGTTCAGCGGCGTGCGCTCGCTGCTCAGCAAACTGTTTGGCAAGCCGAGTGCTCCGACGGCGCGCGCCCGCGCGCATCGGGAACGGGAGCGAGACCGCGGCCGGGATCGTGGCCGCGGCTCACGCCGTGGCCGTGGCCGTCCGCCGATGCCGGCGCGCGGTGCCGGTCCACGGTCAGCACCCCCCGTCGCTTCACCGCAGGCCACTCCGCGCCCGCCATCGCAGCCTGTACGCAAGGAGGCCGTTTCTGGCGAAACCGCCGAGCAACAGGAAAAACCGGAGTTCACACGCGGTGCACGTCCCCGACGACGCGGCCGCCGCGGGCGTTCCCAAGGTAAACAGGGTCGAGGTCCGATGAAGGCACCTGCCCATGCAGGCGATCGCAGCCAGGTATCCCCACCCGCAAGTAATGAATCTCGGCATGCAGCGGTCGATCAGCCCGTCGTTGCGGAACCGGCACCGCCGGAGGCGACACCACCAACCGTACCAAGTACGCCGCACGCCGATGATCTTGCCAGCGAGATGGAAACGCGTTTCCCAGAACCGAGGGAACAGCAGACCTCCTCACAACCTGCGATTGACGTCGCCGAACAGACTACCAATCAGCCGCCGGTGATGCCCAGGGAATCGCAACATCAGGAAGAAGAGCTCATCCAGGTGGAAACGCGCACTAGCGTAAGCGGCAGCGATCCCAGCTAACGTCTACTGGCGCTAGAGGCGCGGCACAAACTGCGTGCCCGGCGGCTAGCGTCCGCCGCCTTGCGCAGGATGTTTGTAACCGTGGATCTCACGCAGCAGACCGGCTGCTGCATCCTCGATCATATCGAGCACACGATCGAAACCAGTAGTGCCGCCGTAGTACGGGTCGGGTACGTCCTCATGTCCATAGTCGGGCGCAAACTCCATGAACAAACGAACCTTGTACTGCAGCTCTGGCGGACACCGCGACAACAAATGACTGTAGTTCTCGCGGTCCATGGCAATAACGTAATCAAAGTAATGAAAGTCCCGCAACGTCGTCTGGCGTCCACGCAACCCACCCAGATCTATGCCCCTACGCGCCGCGGCGGCCTGTGCCCGTGGATCGGGTGGGTCGCCGAGGTGATAAGCATGGGTACCCGCCGAGTCCACCTCTATGCGGTCCTCTAGCTTTGCCTGTTGAATCAAACTGCGGAACACCCCTTCAGCAGTGGGCGATCGGCAGATATTCCCTAGACAGACGAATAAGACTCTTACCATCATGATCCTCAATCGTTTACTTATTTTACATCAACGATAAGCCACATGTGAGACGTGAGCCCCACCCCCACGCCTCATCCCTCACGGAATTGCAGAATCTTACGAACGCGCTCGAGGTCTTCCGGCGTGTCGACACCGCCGGCGGGGGCTTCGTTTGACTCGTACAAAACAATGCGCTCTCCGTTCCATAAGACCCGCAGCTGCTCGAGGCGTTCGATGGTCTCGAGTGGAGACGGTGGCGAAGCCGCATAACGAGTAACGAACCCTGCACGGTAAGCATAGATACCGATGTGGCGAAACGCCTTGGCATGCTTGCTCGCCTGTTCGCCGTGCTCAGCCTGCCAGGGGATCGGCGCACGGCTGAAATACAAAGCAAACTTGTCGCGATCGCACACGACCTTCACCACGTTCGGATTTGCCATCATGGTTTTGTCGGTAATCGCGTGCATGGCCGTCGCCATAGACGCTTGTGGATGCGTGTTCAGCGTATCCGCTACAGCACGAATCAATGTCGACGGCATCAAGGGTTCGTCACCTTGCAGATTAACGATGGTCGTGTCTTCCGGAATCGACAACTTTTGCACTACTTCGGCGATACGCTCCGTGCCTGAGCTATGCTCGGTCGAGGTCATACACACCTCTGCTCCGAAAGCCGAGGCGACTTCAGCGATACGCGCGTCGTCCGTGGCGATGACGATGCGTGCGGCCGCACTCGCAAGCGCGCGCTCGTAGACGTGCTGAATCAAGGGCCTACCGCAGATATCTCGCAGCGGTTTCCCGGGGAGTCGGCTAGAGGCGAATCGCGCTGGAATGATTACATACATCGTATTCGTAAATCGTTAGACGTGAACCGTTAGTTGTAAATACAGTGATTGGTGATACGCAATTAACTACTCGCATCAGTCAAGAATTACCAATACCAGTCACCGTCTTATCCCCTCCTCTCGGTTTCATTTCTTTTAACAGCCGCAGGATCTTTTCGGCGAGTGCCGGATCGGGTTGCGCTTCTACCTCCAAATACCAGCAGCGTTGATCGGCGAACGATTGGCATTTTACTGCGTCTTTCTCCGTCATGATTACTGGTGCGTCGTCAGCAAATTCGATGTCCTGCGACTGATAACGATAGTGGTCCGGTAACGCGCGTTCAATTGGGTCGATGTCGAGCTCGCGCAGTTGTTGGAAGAATCTCGATGGATTACCGATACCGGCTAGCGCATGGACCTGTTCCCCAGCAAACGCATCAGTCGGGCGTTCACTGCGGGGCGTCTTCACGGATCTGAAACGCAACGGCTGCAATCGCATGCCCAGCTCGCCCGTTCTCGGGGGCCCATTGGTAACACGCGCGTGTACCCTGCGAAGTCTCGTCGTCGGCTCGCGCAGCGGTCCCGCGGGCAGACAGTAACCGTTACCGAAGCGTCGCGCGCCATCGATCACGGCAATCTCGATATCGCGTGCCATCGCGTAATGCTGCAAGCCATCGTCACTGACGATGATGTTGCAATCGTGCTCATCCACCAGCTTGCGCGCAGCAAGCACGCGATCAGGTGCGGCCATCACCGGGCAGGCACTGCTGCGCGCCAACAGCACAGGCTCATCGCCCACTTGATCCGGATCGGACTGTGCCGTCACGTAGACCGGCCATTGTTTCGAGCGCCCGCGATAGCCACGAGCAACGATGCCCGGTTTGTAGCCCTGCCGTCGCAACAGCTTGGTGAGCCAAATGACTAATGGCGTCTTACCGGTTCCGCCCACAGTGATGTTGCCGACAACAACCACCGGTACCGACAAACGTGTGCGACGTAGAATCCCGCTATGGTACAAGTTACGACGAAGCGCTGACAGCAATAAATAAAACCAGCTCAACGGCAACAGAGCAAAACTGATTAAGGACTTGCGGTACCAATATGTTTGCAGCCAGCTCACGCTCCCGCCTGTGGCGCAGTAAATGCACGACAGCCTATATCAATTCGGTTGCTCACTGAATTGCAACCGATGCAAATCGGCGTATACGCCCCTGGCCGCCAGCAGCTCGGCGTGGGTTCCCTGCTCGACCACACGCCCGCGTGACAACACCACGATGCGATCGGCTTTCTCTATGGTCGCGAGACGATGCGCGATGACCAGGGTAGAGCGATTGCGCACCAGTGCCTCGAGCGCCGCCTGCACCGCTCTCTCCGACTCGCTGTCTAACGCCGAGGTCGCCTCGTCGAGGATCAATATCGGCGCATCTTTGTAAAGCGCGCGCGCGATAGCGACGCGTTGGCGTTGCCCGCCTGACAGACGCAGTCCCTTTTCGCCAACCATGGTGTCGAGGCCGTCGGAGAGCTTGCCGACAAACTCTGTAACGTGTGCCGCTTCCGCCGCTCGTTCAACCTTGTCGTTGTCCACCGGACCCGGGCTGCCGTAAGCGATGTTGTTGCGGATGGTGTCATCAAACAGCATTGTTTCCTGGCCGACCGTGGCGATATGGCTACGCAGATTAGTCAGGGTGAGTTCGTTGATGTTGACATCGTCCATCAGAATCTCACCGCCGGTGACGCTATAGAAACGGGGTAATAGATTCGCCACAGTCGTCTTGCCGCTGCCGGAGGCGCCGACCAGTGCCAGCGTCTTGCCCGGCTCGAGCGTGAATGACACGTCTCGCAGTGCATCGTTCGACGCCGACGGGTAGCGGAAGCTGACTTCGCGGTACTCAACGCGGCCGCGTACCGAGTCGAGCGTGCGTGAACCCCCTTCTGGTTCCGGCGTCTCATCAAGCACCGCAAATGCGCTCTGCGCTGCCGCTATGCCCGTCTGCAGCATCTCATTAACCTGCACGACACGCCTCATCGGGGCCATCAACCACATCATCGCCGACGTGTACGAGACAAACGTGCCGGCGCTCGCTTGACCGCTTTGAATAGCGATATATAACACCAACGCGATTGCGCATGCCGCCATGAGCAGTGTGACAGAGACGCCAGCCACTGATACGGCGATACGTCGCATGACTTGCCTGCGGTTCTTGTCGCTGACTTTTCTGAAGCTCTCGATTTCCGTTCGCTGTCCGGCGAACGCCTTGACCACCTTGTGACCTTCCGTGGCCTCCTGCGTGACCAATGAGATATCGCCTATGCTTTGCTGGATCGAGCGACTGAGTTTGCGCATACGATAAGCCATCACCCGAACCACCAGCCCGGTGATGGGCGCCAGCGCCGCCAGCACCAAGGTCAGCTTCCAGTTCAGATATAACATCCATGCGAAGATGGCGATGGCGGTGAATCCATCGCGCGTAAGCACCAACACGGCATTGGTGGTGGCACGCGCAAGCTGTTCAACGTCAAAAATCAGTTTTGCAATCAGCTTGCCCGACGCGTTCACATCGTAGAAACTGCATGGCAGGTGCATCATGTGGGCGAATGCTGCGTTACGCAGATCAAATACAATCTTGCTCCCCGCCCACTTGAGCATGTATTCCGAAACAAAGTTTGAAAGCCCGCGCAGCGCGAATATCGCGATCAGGTAGAGCGGTACTAGACGTACAACCTCGGGGTCGCGCTCGACCAAACCCTCGTCGACCAAGGGTTTCATTAGGGCGACGAAGGCCGTCGCCGTCATTGCCATGCCCGTCGCGCCGACCCAGGAACACGCTATCGCCCACTTGTAAGGCCAGGCGTAACGTAGCAGACGACGATAACTCTCGAGGCCGCCACCGTCGCGCGCTCGGCTCACTGAGCCGCGCTCCCAGACGCAGGTTGTTGGGTCGCGAAAGTGAGATGCGTATAGCCCAGGCGCCGCGCCGCATCCATCACGCGTATGACCGCTTCGTGCGGCGTCTTGCCATCAGCGTGAATGATAATTACCGGATCTTTCTTGCCGCCAGCCGCTAACAGCATGGCATTTTCGACTACTTCGGGAGTGGTCTTCAATAACTGCCGATCGTTAACGTAATAGCGGCCTTGGGCGTCTATAGCGATGCGCAGCGCAGTGCCCTTGACCGTCTTCTGCACGGTGGCCTGGGGCAACGTTATGCGCAAATGGGCTTCTTTTGAGAAGCTGGTTGTCACTACAAGGAAAATCAACGTCATTAGTAATACGTCGATCAGCGGAACCAGGTTAAGTTCCGGCTCCTCACTATGCGGCGCACGAAATCTCATCGACCTTCACTCCGTGTAGTCAGTCTTGCTCACGCTCGCCGTGCAGTATCTCCACCAATCTGATTGCTTGCTGCTCCATGTCGACCAGCAACTCATTCACGCGCGCGCGGAAGTAACGATAGAACATCACGGCTGGGATGGCGACACCCAGGCCGGCAGCGGTCGTAATCAGCGCCTGGGCGATGCCACCGGCCACCACTGCCGGATCGCCGACGCCATGGGCACTAATGCCAGCGAACATTTCGATCATTCCCAAAACTGTACCGAGCAAGCCGAGGAAGGGCGAGATCGCTGCGATCGTGCCCAAGCTGTTCAGATAGCGATCCAATTCCGGCACTACGTGCCGGCCAGCGTCCTCGATCGCCTCTTTGACGATCTCGCGATCGTGGCTTCGATTGACCAACCCCGCCGCCAATATGCGGCCAAGCGGGGAGCTCTCACGCAGCAGCTGTATGCGCGCTTCGTCGAGCTGCTTGCGCTCTAGCCACTGCTGAATTTGCGCTACCAGGTTCGGTGGTGCCACATACTTCTTCTGCAGCGACCACAAACGCTCGCCAATAATAGCCAGCGCCGCGATGGAACAGGCGATGATCGGCCACATAACCCAGCCGCCAGCCCGTACGAGCTCAAACATGTTATGAAACCTTCACCATGGTAAAAGGTGCCCGTAATTTAGCAGACGCCGCTTGAGTCTGAAAGCCGTTTACAGTGACGCGCGATTGAACCAGTAACGTCGGTTGTGTTGTCGATAGCTGTGCGCTTCCGTACCGTGAGCGCCGAGGTGGATCTCGATCGCACCATGCGTCGATGACGCGTATGACATGATCTGACGTTGTTGGTAGCGGGCTTTAACCTCGACATTGGGATGACCGAAGCGATTACGATAACCGGTGGCGAACAATGCAACCTGCGGCCGCACGGCATCGATGAAGGCGTTGGTGGAAGACGTCTTACTCCCCTGGTGAGGAACAATGAGTATCTGCGCAGCCAGTGCCTCCGCTTCGTGCGCGACCAACTCTCGCTCAGCTGGCGCTTCGATGTCACCCGGTAATAACACGGCACCATGACGGCTACTTACCTTCAACACGCACGATGCGTTGTTGCCGCGAAAGTGCTGATTCGCAGCCGGATGCAAGATTGTGAAATCTACCTCATCCCATCGCCAGTGCTGCCCGGCGTTACACGTTTGTGCATCCGGCAATCGCGCCGGCACACTACTGAGAACACGATCGACGGCGATGCCCTCCAGCACCGAGTGAACACCACCGATATGGTCGTTATCACCATGACTGATGATGAGGGTATCGACACGGCGCACACCTTGATGGCGCAGATATGGTATGACCACGGCGCGGCCGGTATCGAAGCGGGCGCTGAAGCGCGGCCCGGTGTCGTACACCAATGTGTGATCGCTTGTGCGCACCACCGCTGACAGCCCTTGTCCCACATCCAACAACGTAAACCAGATTTCGCCTGGCGCAGGTCCGCTTGGCGTGAGTAATAGCATCGGCATAAGCCATACTGCGCCGAGCCAGCGTGCCGGCCAGCCAGGCGGTGCTAGCGACAGCGCAACACCGATCAATGCGCATGCCAGCGCCCACATGCCAGGTGTGTGCTGTACCCAGACACTGAAGGGGAAGCTAGCGAGATACTCGAGTACGACCCACACAAACTCGAGCGGCCAAAGCGCGAGTTGCAGGAGAAATGCGCTAAATGCATCGGGCATGAAGCTTGCGGCCACGGCACCGGCCAGCGTAAACGGCACCACTAGTAAACCGAATACGGGCACCGCGACGAAATTTGCCAGCGGCCCGACCAGGGACACCTGCTGAAAGAAGATCAAAAGCAACGGCAGCAGACCAATGGCGATGCCCCACTGCACGTAGCCAAGGTTGCGCCAGTCGAAAACCCGGCGACGCCGCCCATAAAGAAACAGCACAATGACTCCAACCGCCGCGAACGACAGCCAGAAGCCGGCACTGAGAGTGGCCAGTGGATCGTAGAGCAACACCACTAGTAGCGCCGCCGCCAGCAACTGTGTAGCTGCTACGCGTCGCTGCGCGAGCACGGCACCCATCGCTACCGCTACCATGATCAGTGCGCGCTGGGTAGGAATGGCAAAGCCGGCGAGCGCCGCGTAAACAATCGCGGCGACGATAGCGCCCACGGCAGCCACCTTGGGGGCAGGCCAGCGCAACACCGTCACACCGGGTAGTGCCCATAACCAGCGCACGAGAAAGAACACAAAGCCCGCAACCAAGCCGATATGCAGTCCGGAAATCGCCATCAGGTGGTTGGTGCCAGTGCGGCGGAACACGCTCCATTGCGTATCCGTGATACCGCTTCGGTCCCCATTTGCGAGAGCAACGATAATACCGGCAACTGGTTCGTCGCCGAGCAAACTACGGATGCGCTCCCCGAGCCTTTGCCGTAAGCGGGCAACGGCGTAGCGCGGTGAGTGATTCGCGAGCATTTGCGGTGGCGGTTCCGCACGAAGGTAACCGACGGCGCGAATACGCTTCTGAAAAAGATCACGTTCGTAATCGAAGCCGCCCGGATTCTGAAAGCCGTGCGGGCGTTTGAGCCGCACCGGCAACTGCCACTGCTCACCAGCGTTAAGGCCGAGTGGACCGTAGCTGCTGAGCACGATTCGATCTGGAACCTGTACGTGCTGCTGCTCGCGCGGTGCTTCGGTAACATCGAGCGTAAACCGCACGCCATGTTCGGTGGCTCGTGGAATGTCGGAGATATAACCGGTCACGAGCAGATCTACACCCTCGAGCTCGCTCGGCAATGTGGCATTGAGAATCCAGCCGGCACGCAAACTCACCCAGAAGACTCCGGCGACGAAGAACATCAGCACCAACCAAGGCGGCCTGCGCAAACTCAGCCACGCGAGCGGAAGCAGCAACGTGCCCCACCAAAGCGAGGGCAAGTCAGCGAGCTGCTGAACCAGGAGGATACCGAGCAAGAACGCAAACGCACAGACGCGCATGGCACGCCCCCTGCATGCTCCGGTGGTCGCGGGATTGGCAAGACTATACACTAGGCAGGAAAGCCCTAACATCGACCAAATGGCGAGAAAACTCCTTAAGCGTTACCTACCGGAGATGCGCAAGCTTAGCGAGTATCCCGGACTGCGCGTGTTTGGTCGATTACTACACGACCCGAATCTTTGGCATCTAAACCGTTACTCCGCGTCGGGGGCCGTTGCCGTAGGTTTGTTCATCGCTTTCATGCCGATCCCCTTCCAGATGGTGCCAGCAGCGGCGCTGGCCATCATGCTGCGAATCAATCTACCTTTGGCTGTCGCCCTGGTGTGGGTTACGAATCCATTTACGATGCCGCCGCTGTTCTACCTTTGTTACAAAGTTGGCGTGTGGATCATCGGTTCCGTTGACCACGAACTAGCGTTTGCCTGGTCCTGGGAATGGTTTCGCAAAGGGCTGGTGAAGGTCTGGGAGCCTTTCCTGCTGGGTTGTTCAGTGGTCGGCTTGGTGGCGGCGCTCGCCGGCTATTTTGGGACTCGCGCGCTATGGCGCTGGCATGTAATCACACAATGGGAAAGGCGAAAGAAGTTGCGCGCGCTACTGGCGCAACGAGCGAGCACGCATGGGCACCAACATGACCGGCACGCGGAACCGCGCCCACCCACTCCAAATTAGGAAATACGTTCTCTCGCAGACTCGACATTTGGTACGGGTCGCAGCACACCGTCATCCAACCGCACCACACGATCCACTTGCGTCGCCAGCGTAAGATCATGGGTGACAATCACGAAGCTAGTACGAAACTCACGATTAAGCTCCAACATAAGCTCATAGACGCTCTCAGCGTTGCGCCGATCGAGATTGCCTGTGGGCTCATCCGCTAGCACGCACAGCGGTCGTGTCACGAGCGCTCGCGCTACGGCCACGCGCTGGCGCTCGCCACCAGACAATTCGCGCGGCTTGTGGTGCAACCGCTCGCCCAGCCCGACTCGTTCGAGCATTTCGCGCGCTTGCCTGGTCGCCTCCTTCACGCTGGTGCGTCTTATGAGCAGCGGCATTGCTACATTTTCCAGCGCTGTGAACTCAGCTAACAGGTGGTGAAACTGGTAAACGAAACCGAGCGCGCGATTGCGCAAACGTCCGCGCTCGGAATCACTGAGCTCGGCGATGTTCTTGCCATCCACCTCGATCAGCCCGGCTGTTGGCCGCTCGAGCCCACCGAGTAAGTGCAACAACGTGCTCTTGCCTGCCCCCGACGCACCCACGATAGCGACCTGCTCGCCGTGGGTGACACGCAGATAGACGCCCTTCAGAACATCGACATTGAACACGTCCTCGCGGTAAACCTTGGTCAAGCCCGTACAACGCAGCACGAATTCGTTAGTCATTCGTAACGCAATGCCTCCGCAGGTTGCACTTTGGCGGCACGGCGTGCCGGATATAACGTCGCCAACAAACCCATCGCCAAAGACGCTCCAGCTATCAGCCCGACATCGAGCGAATGTACTTCAGAGGGGAGCTCGCTTATGTAGTAGACCTCTGGTGAAAGGAAGGTGATACCAAACACTGTTTCGATGGCATGCACCACTGTACTGACGTTAGCTGCTAATGCGACTCCGCACGCGGTACCGAAGAAAGTGCCGAGCACACCTATCACCGTCCCCTGCACCATGAACACCAACATGATAGAGGCGGGGCTTGCACCGAGTGTGCGCAGGATGGCGATATCTGCCTCCTTGTCAGTGACGACCATGACGAGCGTAGCAACAACGTTGAATGCTGCTACCGCGATCACCAAAAACATGATGACAAACATTACAGTTTTTTCCATCCTCAATGCGCGGAAGAAGTTTACGTGCTGGCGCGCCCAATCGCGCACCTGATATTGCGCGCCGAGAGCGGCGCCGATTGCGTTACTGATGCGCGGCGCCGCGTCGATATCTTTCAGTTTGAGACGCAACCCGCTTACCTGATCCTGTATGTGGTACATCTTTGCCGCATCGTCGATATTGATCAGTGCCCAGCCATTATCGTACTCATACATGTCGACACTGAAGATACCTACAACAGTGAAACGACGTGTGCGGGGTACCACGCCTACGGCGGTGACAAGTGCCTCCGGCACCACCAGTGATACGCGCGAACCCAGCGTTGCATCGAGGCGCCAGGCCAGCGCTTGCCCAAGCACGATGCCAAACTCACCAGGACGAAGAGCTTGCAGGTGGCCGGCGAGCATGCTCTGAGCTAGGTCCGATACCTGCGGTTCTTCGGAAGGCAAGACCCCACGTACCAGCACACCGCTGGCATTGCGGCCGCTTATTAACATGCCTTGTCCTACGATATACGGCGCACTGCCGACTATCTCCGGGTTATCACTGACACGCCGTGCGATCTCGCGCCAATTGCTCAGTGTGCCCTCGGCGCCCGTGATCGTAACGTGCGACACGAACCCCAAGATGCGGCCGCGCAGCTCCTGGCCGAAACCGTTCATAACCGAAAGTACCGTAATCAATGCCGTGATGCCGACGACGATACCAAGAATGGAGATGAGGGAAATAAAAGAAATAAAAAGGTTGCGGCGTTTGGCGCGCGTGTAGCGCAGACCAACAAACAACTCATACGGGCGAATCATGGTTTCGCATTAAAACATATCACCACTGGAAGATGCGAGGAGAGACGAGTATGGCCTTTGGCGTGAGCAACCTTACCACGGCAAGTGTGCATCGCTCATCGCTCACGCCCGGCAGAGGAACCCTCCTGTAAAGACAAAGCGGGTGCGGGCGTTGCCGACAGCGACACCACACCGATGCCACCGTGGTCCTCGATGCTCGTATTTAGCGGAGCCGAGAGGCGGCGCAATTGGCCGATAACTTCTTCGGCGTCATGTGCGGAGAGTCGCCGAGGTTGGAACACGACCTCAACATTGTTCACGTTAAGTGGGATCAAGCGTACCTGGGTGAGCTTTGCGTCTTCGAAATAGAGCTCGGCGATCGCGCTGCGTTGTGCCAGGCGACTGTAGGAACCGAAGGCAAAGTTTCCCAGGCTGTAGAAAATGATCCCGTGCTTGTACCGCTCGATGCCTTGCAATATATGCGGATGGTGCCCCAACACGACCGCTGCGCCGGCATCGATCGCCGCATGCGCCAGTCGCGGCTGATAGTCGCGCAGCTCCATGGTTGCCTCGCGTCCCCAATGAAACGAGACCACGACAATATCCGCACGCTCGCGCGCGCGCGCTACATCGGCGCGCACGTAGCGTTCATGGCCAAAAGCCGCGCCGGGGCGTTCGACACCGGCCCAGAACGATTCCGGAAAAGTCAGGGAGTAAGCAAGCAGCGCGACCGTGTGGCCGCCCGCTTCCATGATCGCCGGTTGCCGGGCCTGCTGCAGGTCCATGCCGGCACCGGCATGGCGGATACCTACCGCCGCCAGTGCCGCGAGGGTGTTTTTCAGGCCCTCGACCCCGTAATCCAGGATGTGATTGTTCGCCAGCGAAACCACATTGATGCCGGCAGCAGCCAGCGCCGGGGCCACCTTCGCGGGTGGAGAACGAAATACATAGCGCTTGTCGATCTCCGCTTCGCCTACGTCGGTCAGCGGTCCTTCCAGGTTGGCAAACACGATCTGTGCGCTGTGCAGCACGTCGCTGACTTCGGCAAACGGGTGTGCATAACCAAGCTTCGCCATCTCCGGGGCTGCGCTACCTCCGAGCATGACATCGCCAACCGCCGCGAAGCGCAACGTTTGTACGGGGGCCTTCGGAGGCGGTATCGTTTCGACATCTTGCTCGCCCGGTATTGCTGCCGGCGCGGGTGAGGGTGGCTCTGGGCGCTGCGCGGGTGCTGCTTCGGGTCTGCTCGCGACCGGTTTGTGCTCGGGCGCCGCTGGCGGTACCGTGCTACAGGCCGCAGTCCAGAGACAGAGCAGCGCTACGGCCCCAAGCCGCACAGCGGCTCGCCAGCCGGATCGCGTGGGCGACCCACTCGACAGCGGAACATCGCGATTAAACAATCCAGGTCCCTTCAGTCTCTTCGCTTCCCGCGGCTACCGAGTCGCTGCAATGCAGCGCGTAATTCGGGGTCGTCAATTGCGGTGGCAGTGTTATCGATCAGCGTAGCACTGGTCGCCGACAAACGGACACCTCGGCGCTTAACGGCCCGTGGGGTTGTTTCCGGTGGCGCCACCCGCACACTCACCTGCATGAGTCCTTCAAAAATTGGATCTTGGCCCAGTGTTTGCATTAGACGTTCATGTTGCTGGCGCACGCGATCCGCCCATATTGAGCCATCCGCGTGCACCAACAAGCGACCTGAACGGTAGCT
The DNA here is from genome assembly GCA_003251795.1 of Candidatus Muproteobacteria bacterium. Classification (GTDB taxonomy): domain Bacteria; phylum Pseudomonadota; class Gammaproteobacteria; order Acidiferrobacterales; family SPGG2; genus SZUA-472. Next base: position 496 of record QKEI01000109.1, on the reverse strand, counting down.
TACGGGGCGTGTGTGGCTAGCCAGGGGTAGCCCAGCATGTTGCTGCCACGCCGTTTGCAGCGTCTGCAACCAATCGCGGCGCTGTTGGATGTGAGTGAAAATCCCTTTGGAAACAAATGCTTCCAAGGGTTTTAGGCCCGGATCAGTGCGGGCGCGTGGCGCCTTTTTGCGAATGCGCGAAATGGACGGCATGGGCCAAACGGACTATACATGGTAAGGATATGAATATTATCTTGATTCCCGAGGGCTTTCGAAAGAGTCCTACGGTGAGTCTTTCTCACCGCCAACTCGCCGTCATGGCACTGGCAGGGCTTATCCTCTTACCCGCCGTGCTCGGTTGGGTGCTCTCGGATCTTTTTGAGCGTATCCAGGCACCCTCAAGTGTCAATGCCTCCGTTCTAGCCGCCCAGCGGAGCGAGCTCGCCGCCGATCGTGCCGCCATCGCCGCCACGCGCCGCCAAGCCGAAACCGATTTAAATGCCCTCGCCCAGCGCTT
>QKEI01000015.1 GCA_003251795.1 Candidatus Muproteobacteria bacterium | reverse complement strand
ATTTTCCTTGCTATCGACACTGAAGTCGGCGCTGAGCGGGAAAAAGGCAAAACCGAAATTGGTACCGGGATCGTTGAGCCAGTCCTTTACAGCATCGGTGACGTCGATCGTAACAAAATGGTCATCGTCTGCGTCGGTGATCATTACTTCAGCGATGGCATCTCCGACGCCTGGCGCGTTGTTAGCGGAGATAGTCTTTTCAGACCAGTCACCCTTCACCACGTGCACCGCGAATTTGCCCTCGGTGTCCACATCATTGACCCACATGCGAAGCGTAGCCCTGCTAATCGCTGCCCCTTCAGGAAGCGCAGAGAAGTCAAATTTCACAAAGCCCTGCGCTTCGCCCACATCCTTGCCGTGGCTCTTGCGGTGATCGCTATCATGGTCCTTGTCGTGGCGACCATGACGACGATTCATTTCCACACGCACATGGACATCGGACTGTTTGCCCTGACGGCTGTTGGGCTTGGACAGGTCGATGTACGCATCATCGGTAGCGTGCAAGGTATCGGCATAAACTAATGAAGGCGCCAAGACCACAATCCCTGTTAAGACCGCCACCGCAAGACTCCGCACGGCTCGATAACTTTTTTCCAGGGTCATAGCTAAACTCCGCAATTAAGTCAGACGCAAAATAACACTATGGCTGCTCAACAGCAGCCTAAGAATCCATATGCTCCTTCTGGGACGGTTACTTCCGTGTGGGGGTGTCGATTCAGGAAAACGGCAGGAAACATCATGCACAGCTCTAGAATGCGACAGGCATGAGATTCATATAGGCTGCGGAAACCGGCGCGTCAACCGTGTTTCTGCCAAGCTCGGACACGCGAATAATGCAAAACGCTTTACAATCAGCAGCTTCAAAACTTAAGTGAATCCGGTTTCTCCGGTGAAAGACCGCCAGCCGCGGTGGTCAAGCTGACTGCCGGCGCTGGATAAGCGGGTAGGGCGACAGGCGCAGCTCCCGTGAGCTACTGCGGGAGCCGACCATGACAATGCAAACAGACCTTGTGTTAGAGAATCCCGGGCTAGGGCTCGTTGGCACCGGCTTCCCGGAGAATTTCCGCCGTGCGGGTGAAACCGTGATCGAGGGCTATCTTTAGGGCCGTGCTGCCGTTACCGTCCACCACGTTCGCATCCGCACCGCCGTCGAGTAATACCTTCGCCAAGTCCGAATAGCCTTTGGCAGCAGCCATCATCAAGGCTGTCTTGCCGTCACTAGTGCGAACGTTTACGTTAACACCCGCTTTCAACAGCTGCTGCACGACAGACACGTGACCACGCGTAACCGCATGGAGCAGAGCGACAGCGCCATGTGGGCGGCCGGTCCTCTTGGTAGTCGGTTCCAGACCGGTGGGTATCTTGAATATTCGGCTGGCGAGGGAGATAACGACCATCGCCACTAACGCAAACAACATAATATTACGATTGATTCCGAGCTCTGCGGCGATGTCGCCAGGTAGATTGGCGCCGACGGTGAGAATCGCTACGACCAGTACCAAGGTGAACTTAAGATAACGAACCAGGGAGACACCAACGAGCGTTACGAGCCCGCCGATCAACACCTTGCGGTCGATGCCCCAGCTCTGGGCGAACTCTTCTGGCAGATTGGCGCCCACACTCATGAGGGCCACAATGAATACCAGCCCCCAATCGCGCATCCATTTTTTTGTCATGCGTACTTTTTGGGTTCAGCTTCGGGCGTTGCCTGCGTCCGTGGGCGCCCCACGATGTTATTTTCCCCTGCGCAACGAGCGGTCCCTGGACTTGCCCTGCGCCGGACCGCAAACGCGCGATTACGGCCTTTCCGCTAGGGAAGGACGCTGGTCCCTTTAATTATCATCCAGTGTAGCCAGCTGACGTGGGCGCAGTCACTGTAACACAGGATAGATGGCGCGGGCGGCCTGCAAAAACAAGAGGTTGTCGAGCTGGTAGCGAAAGGATCTGGTTTCCGTCAGGCGACCGTGCTTGGCACAGGCGAATGCCGAGCGCGACGCCGGAAAGGTTTCGGTCCTGGTCATGGGTACCTGTTCAGCAAAAACGGCGAGCAGCGATGATCGTGTGATCCGTCCATCCCCTGGCTCGAGCATTAGCTCTCGATAATCGACGTCGGACCTGGCATGCGCAATCTTCGAAGGGGACCAACGAATCTCTGTACGATCTCTCAGTGGCTGCAGCACGTACCGGGCCGACGTCAATTTGCAATCACCACCGAATAAGTCGTAGCTGGCCGGCACCAAGGGTAATGGTCGTGAGATCGCCTCGTGAAAACGACGTCCACGTACAAGGTTACGAGCAAAAAAACGTTCAAGCACCTCCAAATAACGTGCGGCCTCGTTCGCTGATGTGAACCGCTTGCCGATGCGTTCTCGTACCTTCGGGTCGAAGATTGACCACTGCCAGTCGCGCCACGACTGCACCGAGTAGAGATCAGGGTTCACTCGCTCGCCGGCTAACGTGATAACCCAGTCTCGTTGCGGGTGCGGCAAGACCTGGTAAGCCGCTGGCATGGTCGCAAAGATATCCGGACCGATTCTGGCGCCTACGAAACGTCGCCCATTGGCAAACAACCGCACCGCGGTCACCGAACCGAGGTTGGGCGTCGCAATGAAAAATACATGGCCGGTTTTTTCTGCTCCGCTGTTATCCGGCATGGCTGCTTCGCGACCCAATACATCCTCGCCGCCGTAAAGCAGGAAATATCGCGCGATCAATCCGCCAACACTATAAGCAATAATATCGACCTTGAGATTCGGATCGCCGTAATCACGTCTTATCTGTTCGATGAATCTATCGAGCCTTGCGGCGCTATCAACCAGATCGCGACGCCAATCATAAAGAAAAATATAGTAACGCCGATCATTGACCCAGTAACGTTCACCAAGGTTTCCGAGCCGATAATTTGCCGTATCTTCCAAGGCACGGATTATCGGCTTGAACGGATGGATGCCGCCGAATCCATCCAGTAGCGCATAGGGTTCAACATTGGCTGTGACGGGCCGCAGTGAGGTCGGGTCGATCTCGAAGGCGAGCGAAGAGAAGCGACCGAATATGAAGCTACTAATAGAGCCCGGCCAAATCTCCCGCTTGCTGTTTTTGTCTCTCAGCCTCGACCCATAGGCACCCGGCACCAAGACAATCGGATTGTATCTTTCACTTGCAGGGTACGTAGCCGATTGACGCCCAGAGGCCGCAAAGGCGACGGCTCCGCCGGGCCCAGTAGATAGCACTGATGCCAAAACGACTAAAACGAGAAATAACACTCTCATCCCGGCTGGGGCCTGCGACGCGCCTGTGTCTTCCAAAACGCTCTGCGCTCGAACTGGATGCAAACGCTCAGTAAGCCGCTGCTCTTATCGTTGCGCAGGTATCGTGGTCAACGATTATATCGTGGGCGACGGATTTCGCCAGACTCGGTTGCTACTACTCTGTCACTGGCGCGAGCGGCCGGGTACGGGGCTGCATAATAAGCACCGCCAGCACCAGCGCCGTCAAAGGATAGGCGGCTGAAACTTGGTAGAGCTGTTCCAGTGGTAACCAATCGCGCAACGGTCCAACAATAAACGATCCTAAGCCGACGCCAACCATCAACGCCGCGACCATCATTGATGACACCCATGCCGCATGGTGAGGGTAACGCGTTGAGCTCAGACCGATAGTCAGAGGGAAGAATCCGGAGCAGGCAAGACCCGCCAAGGCAAAGAGCCCTACACCCACTACCGGCGTGTTGGCGTAGGGTAAAGCCAGAAACGCGCTAATCATCAGTAGTGGAAGCGACAACCACACGCGCTGTGCCGGGATACGCGCAACGAGCGCGGACACCAACAACCGCCCGCCCGCCATCGCTGCCCAGAACAGCGACAGTGCTAACGCGGCGGTCATCTCCGGCAGGTGCTTGACCTCATGCAGATAGATCACCGACCAATTACTGAAGGTGCCCTCGGCAAACGCATAGAGGACCGCAATTGCCGCAAATGTCCAAAAGCCCAGCAACCGAATCGGATGGACCTCCGTCGCCGGCATGTTCTGCCCGTCCTCTCCGGGTTCGTTGTGAGGCAGATGCACCGTTAGCGTTGCCAGAAGCAACAGCAGGCTGATGACCAACAAAAACAACGGGAAGCCAATCCATAGTCCACGCATCACAAACCAACCCACCAGCAGCGGTCCACTGGCAAGTCCTATGCCAAGCGCAGTGTGCAACGCCACCAACGCGGTATCCCGTCGTTGCGGGAAAAAGCTGCCGGGATAACCATTGAGTGGCGCACCGGATAGGCCAAAACCGAGACCCAGACAACCAGTGCCAAGCAGAATCGCAATGAACGCCACCGTCGAGTCCATCACCACACTGCCTGCGAGTGCCAGTTGCGACAAGGCATTTACCAGCAATGCGATCCACAGCAAATGTTTGAGCCCGATACGTCTTGCCAGCGACCCGCCACCCACGGCGCCGACAATCGCCATTGCTACCTGAGATCGCGCCATACTGGGCGGCGGTAAACCCATGCATCTGGATCAGCACCGTACTGCTCGCCGGGAAACTCACCAACGTCAGGCCTTGCAGGAAACCCGAGAGGTATACGGTTGCAATACCAGCGACCTTGGGAACGTTGGATGGCAAAGTACTATAGCGCATGCTTGTGACTCCTGTTGGCCTCACGCGTGCAGCGCCGACACGGGCGCGCTGACGGGTGCGGACACCGATTCAGATTGTGATTCGGCGGGTGTATCGCCGGTGATCAGGCGGGTGCCGCTGCGATAGGTCAGGTATGCCCAAAACCAATCGAACATGACCGACAGACGATTACGCAGGCCCACCAGGAAATAGATATGAATCAGACCCCATAACCACCACGCCGATGTGCCGCTTAATCGCAGCGAACCAAACTCCACCACAGCCGATTTCCGGCCGATGGTGGCGAGGCTGCCGAGATGCTGATAGGTGAATGCCGGCACCGCTTTGCGGCCCATTACACGTGCCCGTATCACCTTGGCGACGTAGGCACCGGCTTGCTTAGCGGCCGGTGCCAGTCCGGGCACCGGTTGACCGGCCCAGGCAGTGCTCAATGCCGTATCACCGATAGCAAACACATTCTTCAAGCCCGGTACCGAGAGGTCGGTCCCGACCTTCAAGCGACCGGCACGATCTGCTTCGCCGCCGAGCCAGCGCGCTGCCGGCGAAGCGATAACGCCCGCCGCCCACAGCACCGTACGTGCAGCGATGCGCTCACCATTTACTATCACGCCCTCGTCATCGATATGTTCTACCCGGCTACCGGTGAGCACCTCCACACCCAGGCGTTCGAGCGCTGTGCGCGCCACCGTCGAGAGTCGTTCGCTGAAAGTCGGTAACACGCGCGACCCCGCCTGAATCAGTATTACCCGTGCGCTCGCCGGGTCGAAGTTACGAAAGTCCTTTTCCATGCCATGCTTAGCGAGCTCGGCGATGGCGCCGGCAAGCTCGACACCGGTGGGACCGGCGCCGACGATAATAAAGGTGAGTAAACTTGCACGGCGTTGCGCATCATCGGTGTTTTCCGCCTGCTCGAACGCGGTCAACAGTCGCCGCCGCACCTCGATCGCGTCGTCGATGCGCTTGAGACCGGGGGCATAACGTTCCCACTCGTCACGCCCGAAATAGTTGTGCTGCGCCCCGGTAGCGATCACCAGGTAGTCGTAGGGTATGCGCTTGCTGCCGATCAGCACTTCCTGTCGGGTGGAGTCGACACCGGTTACGCTGCCCAGCAGCACCCGCACATTGAATTGCTCTCTACACATACCGCGGATCGGCGTCGCTACATCGCCTGGCGAGAGTGAAGCGGTCGCCACCTGATACAACAGCGGCTGGAACAAGTGGTAGTTCTGCCGGTCGATCAGGGTTACCTGCACCGGCGTACTACGCAACGCCGCCGCGCAGGTCAACCCACCAAAGCCAGCGCCGACGATCACCACACGTGGCAATCCCTCGAGCAAGAACACCGGTTTGCCATCGAGCTGCGGGAATAAGCGACGCAACGCCTGTTCCATGACGGCATCGATCGACAGCCGGCCAGGCCCGTAAAGCGCCAACAAAGCAAATAGCGCTAGCCAGTACGCATAGACGCTGTCCCAGACACTGGTCATCGCCAGGCCGAAGGTCACAGGCCGAAGGTCAATAACATCAGGGCAATCGCAGCTACGCGAGTGGCAAGGCCGGCGGCCAATAACACACCGCAGATCAAGCCCAGTCCGCCAAACTTCGCAGCGCTCGTCAACGGTAGCAAACCAAGTGCGCTTTGCGTTGGCACGTGAACGGCTACCACGGCACTGCCGACTACCGCAGCCGCGATCCACGCGCGCATGAACAAGCGATAGAGCGGGTCACTGTAGGCGCTGAACGCGTGCATCATTTTACTGCCGGTGGTAGCGAAGGGCAGGGCGCTGTCAGCGAGACCGCGACTGAGCAGATGATCGATCGAGAGCGGGCCGGCACCGCGCGCCACGTACCAACCGAACAACACCGCCCAGAAGAGATTGACCTCCAGTGCCACATAGTTGAACTGGATTACGAGCGACAGTACCAACATCGACAACGCGGCGAAGCGCGTGGCTAAGCCGATGGTCAACAAGATCGCCCCGAATAACTCGACGGAGATGCCTAGGTAGGCGGCTGTGACGGGATCGAGCCACGACACC
>QKEI01000105.1 GCA_003251795.1 Candidatus Muproteobacteria bacterium | reverse complement strand
GGTACCTGCAACCAAAGCGCCGGGTTGCGCTTGAGGTTGGGAAGAATGCCGGAACCGTATGCGAGTTTTTGCCACGGTCTCGGAAAGTAGCGGAACCGTTGTACCGTGATGCCGTTCTCCGATGTTATTCCCGGTTTGTCATCCGCGGGCGCGAGCACAGTTACCGCGAGACTACGATCACGAAGACTTTCGGCCAGGTTTCGCAGGAATATCGAGGCGCTGTCGGTAGGGCCGCGCGGGTAGCTCGACACGAGCATCATCACCTTCAGCGCAGTTTCGGTGTTTGGGGCGGGATGCGATTCGGACGATGGCTTAGGCAAGTGCACGAACAACACCCGTTGGAGGTCTAATCTAGCTTGCTGTAGAGCAGGTTGGTGATTTGCTCAGATACAAGTCCTATCAGGAATACGACCACTGAAGTTGTGAACAGCAGGCCGCTCATGTTAGTGAAGCGCCCGACAGTCAAGAATGTGTAAAGATAGTAGCCTAGACCGGTGGCAAAGAACGCGAAGCTGATTGGTACGAATATCTTGAGCGGAGAATACAGGGTGCCTACGCGAAATATGATCAATAGAAATCGAATTCCATCGCGCAGCGGATTGATATGACTCTTTCCGACCCTGGCACGCGCATGAATTTCCACGTAGCTTATAGGATATCCGGCGCGAAAAAATGACATCGTTACGGTGGTAGGGTAAGAAAACCCATTCGGCAGCAGATAGAGAAACTCCTTGAATTTTGCAGCCCTGACTGCGCGGAAACCGGATGTGAGATCATCCACCCGATGGTTAACCATCCAGCTTGCCAGTTTGTTGTACAACGCATTGGCTCCCCACCTGCCCACGTTTGCATGAGTACGTGCATTGCGCGCGCCCACCACCATGTCGAACCCCTGTCCTAGCGTAGCGATCAGTTGGGGAATGGCGGCCGGATCATGTTGTCCGTCGGCGTCCATAAAAACCAGGATATCGCCACTGGCGACACGCGCACCGGTCTTTACGGCGGCGCCATTTCCCATGCTGTAGGGGTGTGACACCAGCTTGACTCGATGCTTGTGGCAGACACCAGCAGTGTCGTCTTTAGATCCATCATCAACGACAACTATTTCCGCATCCGGCAGCACCTGTTGTAGCGCAGGTAGGAGTTGCGCAAGACTCTGTGCCTCGTTCTTCGCGGGCAGTACGATCGATACACTCGCGTTACTCACTGCGTTCCCTTTGTTTTGCGTTTGCCGTCTATTCTGGCGAGCAAGTCTTGTATTTTCTTCCTCGTCGTGGCATCTAGTGGTGTATGTCTCTGTCGCGTACGTTCAATCACGCTCGCGGCCTGTTCAACGTCGTTTAGCCGCAGATAAACTTCCGCTTCTTCCAGCCAGAGTTCGGGGTTGGACGGGTCGTACTGACGGCTCTGCTTGGCGGCACCTAACGCCTTGATATAGTCGCCATGCTCCAAGTATAGCCGTGCGAGACCGCTGGCCAAGTAGCTGCGTGCAAGATCGTTGCTTGTCGGATTGTCCAGTGCTAGCTGATACCAGCGCGCCGCCTGCTCGAACAGATGGGCACACGCCTTCTCGCCTTCAACAACGCAGGAAGTTAGCCGTCCCAAGGAGAAGCTGGTGAATGGATGAACTACCTCTTCGCGCAAGCGCCGTTCTATTTCGCGAACGATCGTATCGCTTACCTTCAAGCTCGTTCGTTTCCTGAGTCGGTTGATAGAAACAAATTCTGGCAGACCGGGGACCACGAAGTCAGCACCGCCGTCAGCATTAGCGGCAACCCCGTTGATAGTAGTATTCGAAGCCGTGATGACTAACTTTATCAGCGCATCCGCATCAGTCGGGTCGAGCTCGGCAGTTCGTCGATAGTGACGCATGGCGGCGATGGGATCACCTTTTCTCTGTGCGTACAGCTCGGCCAGCATGTACTGCGAACGGGGCGATTGGGGATGATTCTGAACTTGGGTCTCGATAATATTTTCTTCGCTGCTCCAGGTGTGTGCACGCGAGTATGTGACAAAGCCTATCGCGCCAACGCAGACCGAGAGTAGCGCTACTTCAATCGGCGGCCGCGCCAGGCGTTGTGCCAAGAGAAGCAAACCATAGATGCCTCCCATGATAATGCCCAAGCTAGGCAAGTAGTTTCGGTGCTCGTGCGCGATCTCCAAACCGATAAAGCTCGATTCCATGCTATGGGCGACGAGGAACCACAGTACAGCGAAACTCAACATAGGGTAGCGGCGACGGTACGCTAGCGCCGCTACGCCGATGGCAATGAGGCCAACTACGGCTGGCAGCGTGGTCCACGGTGTCAATAGGCCTGTGCTGATAACAATATCGTCGTGATAGATGCCAAAGGCATCGACGTGAGGGAAGAAGATCAAACCGACATAGAACCACAGTACTCGAGCTTCGGTTAGCAAGCGCTGCGCGAGCGTGAAGTCGCGCCAGCGATAAATGCCCAAGACCGCCTCGGGCTGCAGAGAAATCCATACCAGTGCGGTGAGTATCGGCAAGACCAGGATCAAGCCATAGTACAGGCGAAGCCTGCGGCGACTGACTGCGGTTTCCCTGGCGTAATCAAAGAATACGAACTCGACCACCGCAGCCAGCAACGGCAACAGCAGCGCGTTTTCTTTGCTTGTCAGACCGAGCAACAATCCTCCGAGCACACCTCCCGTCATCAAGCTATAAGCGTATGGACGCCCCTCGTGTAGCCGCAGTCGTCCATAGTAGAAGGCGATGAGCCCCGCTAACACGAACAACGCGGACAGACTGGTCATCCTCTGCACCACATAGAGTACGGACGTGAGCTGAAGCGGATGCAACGCCCAGGCAGCCGCCGTCAGCGCGGGAAACCAAGCTTGTATGCGATCACTGGGGTGGTTTCGATACCACCGTCCAATCAACAAGGACGATAGCCAGTAGACCAAACAGATATTGATCAGATGAATCAGAAGATTGCTGACTTTGTAGGGAAATGTATTGTTAACGCCACCGGCGATGTAATAGTTCAATCCGAAAGTCAGAGCCGGCAGTACGCGTTTGAGTGGACCGCTGTCATTGGAAAGGGCAGCCCTGAGTAAGCTTCCTGGTTTCAGATCGGTCAGGGCAATGTCTGCGTTAAGCGAAATATTTGGTTGGTCGTCGAAGACAAATGGTCCCCTGAGACCCGGAGAGTAGACAACGGTTGTTGCCAGTAATATCAGCAGCAGCGCAGCGACCGCTTTGCTTTTGGCAATTGAGTGCGGCAGGCGCATGTGTGCAAGCTAGACTTCCACTGTCAAGTGGCGGCTATTGACGCTTGGTTGCGGTGTTTCTCAGGAATTCGATCGCTTGTGCGACCATCTCGATATCGTGATCGCGCGGATACGGGTTTGTGCGATTGGCCTTGCGTAGTTCGCTCAATACCTGCGCCGCCTTTTCGGTCTCGCCGAGGCCGATGTATAGATTTGCCAATTCGAACAGCGGGTGTAGGTAGATAGGATCCATCTGATAGGATCGGTAAAAGGCGTCGATGGCTTCTTCGGTTCTGCCTTGAGCCAGCAGTGTTTGACCGAGCAGGTAATAGGCAAAGGAACGGTCGCGGATCGCACGAGTTTCGATCGACACTCGCAACCATTGTTCCATTGGTTTCTGTAGTTTCGCGCAGCTGGTGCGCAGGCAATTGCTGGCGAACTGAAGCATCACCGCGCTTAGTGTCGTGACGCCGTAATCTTTCAGGTTTCTTAGCGTGTTCTCCTGATCGGTGGCGCTAAGCTCTGCTCCCCCCAGAGCGGCTATCCAATGTAGACTGATAAGGTATCCCGGTTCGCGCTCGTTAAGCTCGGCCGCGCGACGCATCGCGCGCATGGCTTCCGCGTTGTTTCCCTGCTTGGCGAGCAGCCAACCTAGGCTACCCTGAGCACGGGGAGAATTGGGGTGGTGCAAGGCATCGTAGCGGTATTGCTTGTTGAGATCGGACCACTGATCCGCGCGCTGAAAGGTTGTCAGCGCGAAAACTAGCGCAATCAACGGCAGTAAACCCCACAGTTTAGGTAGCTCTAACCGGTTTGCGCCAACAGCGATCAGCTGCACAATCACGATGAGCGGTCCTAAGCTAGCAAGATAATTGCGGTGTTCATGCACCAACTCAAGCGGAATGATTGTCGATTCGATCAGATGACCGATGAAGAACCAAAGTATTCCGAGCGTGATTAGCGGTTGCGATCGACGGGCGAAAACAGCCAGTACCAGTAATGCGCAGATGCCGAGCGCAGAAGGGAGTGTCGTCCAGGGGGTCAACAGCGAAGTCGAAAGCTCTATGTCGTCGTGATAGAGCCCGAACGCCGGCAGTCGCGGCAGCAAGATCAGAGACAGGTAAAACCATAGCACCCTGGTTTCTGTCATGACCCGCTCGGGCAAGTCAAACGGGCGGCTGGCATAGCCGGGCAGCGCGTAAGCCAATGCCGCGGCGGCGGCCACGGCCACGAGAACGGCAACACCCGCAACCATCGCTTGTTTCTTGCCTATCGATAGATTCGACCAGGATCGCCACGGCGCTTCCTTGGAAAACATCGTGAGCTCGAGGCCGCCCGCGAGAACCGGCAGCAAGGCGGCATTTTCCTTGCTGAGCAAGCCGAGCACACCGAAGCCGACCAGGCCGACGATAATCAACGTGATACCGCCTGGGCGTCCGCTGCAAACACGCAAACGTCCTTTCACATAGCAGATCAGCCCCAACAAGACGAACACTGCGGAAAGCTCAGTCATCCGCTGCACCACATAGAGCACGCTTGTCAACTGAATCGGGTGGACCAACCAAAGCAAGGCAACGGTTGCCGCTAGCAACGTCGTTGTTCTTGCAGATTCGCCAACGCCCACCGGCGAGCCTGAGGGTAGGTTCGCCACGCGTGTGTACACGAGCCGCATTAACCAGAAGATGAGCAGGCCGTTGACTATGTGAATGAGCACGTTGGTTAACTTGAAGGGTACCGCGCTGCTAAAGCTGCCGGCAAAGTAGTAATTGAGCGCAAAGCTCGCCATCGCTATCGGGCGCTTGAGCGGCCCGGCTTTCAGGGAGTATGCCGCATGGTAGAGATCATCCGCGTCAAACTCTTGCAGCTTTACGAAATCGTTTTGCAGGATGTTGCCGTAATCATCGAACAGGAATGGTCCGCCAATACCGGGGAGATATACGAGAGTGGCTGCGACCACCAAGGTAGAGAGCAGCAGAATCACGCGTCCATGATTTCTTATTCTACTTGCCAGGGTAGCCACGCCTGCCAAAGAGACAGCATGGGCCTCATTTACCTGCACATCCCTGTTCCCTGTCTTGAGCATCAAGTATCAGTTTTGTCGTGGCTTGGTTATGGGTAGGTATTTCAGTTCGAGAGACTGGATAAAAACAAGGGCGACCTGGGTCGCCCTTGTTTCACACGTTCCAGTGGGCGAACCCACTGTGCACGCTATTTCTTCGGACACCACTTGTTGGCGAAGCTGCAGCTCGGGTTCCAGACAAGGTTTCCGCCCTGCGCCGTCGGCGTATATTGCACGGTGCCGCCGGAAGCAGTGCTTAGGCTCGGCTCGTTCTGCAGGGTAATCGTAAGGACACCCGTGTTAGCTACGCTGACAGAGAGGACGTACTTGGAGACGTAGCTCACGGAACTCGCCAACCCCAAGCTGGCCATTCCCGGGATGCTACCCAGGGGGTAGCCTTCGCTGTAGGCGATATCAACAGCTGTTCTCGCCGCACTGCCCAGGCTCGCCGCCTCAGAGATGCGCGAACGAATGGTGTAGTCCTGGTAGGCGGGTACAGCGATCGCCGCCAGGATGCCGATGATCGCGACTACGATCATCAACTCGATGAGGGTAAAACCCTGTTGCATTTTCTTCATTTGGAGCCTCCAAAAAATTAAACAACAATTTACAGCCTGAAGGACGCCTCGGAAAAAACCGGCTCACCCATCACCTGGGGCCGAGTCAGCACAGGACGCCCAAGTCCTTTTAGGGCCGATGCTTTCCGCGACATCCTATCTTTAAAGTCGTAGCAAAGTGGTGCCATCTGTCAAACTCCGACAAGGCACCCCCGCCACTCGCATGTATAACGGTGCATGAAGCGTGCCACTAGCGTTCCAGCATTTTCCCTCTTGGGACAGTGGCCGTGGAACACTCGAAATTTTACTTTTGGCCTACAATTCCCAGAGTTTTGGCTTGTGAACAGCGCAACAAATGACGCTTTACGTCACCCTATGACGTAAATTGTCAGCCTCCAATCGATCACACCCTCGCCAGAGTGCCGCCGAAAGGCGCCTTATGCGCGCTATAGCGCCAGCGAAGCGCCGACCCCTGTGCTTATTCGATCCCTAGTTTTTCCAGCTTGTAGCGCAGCGCCCTAAACGTGATGCCAAGCAACTTAGCAGCTGCGGTCTTGTTACGGTTCGTTCGCACCAGCGCCTGCTCGATGGCACCGCGCTCGACTTGTTCCAGGTACTCCTCAAGCGAGCTCTGGGTGGAGAAATCGGGGTGGGTCATGTCGGCTGAAGGCTGCGGTTCTTCCCGTAGCTGCAGGTCATCGCCGGTAATTTCATTGCCATCACAGAGCGTTAGTGCTCGTTCCAGCACATTCTCGAGCTCGCGCACGTTTCCGGGGAAGGGGTAGGTCTGCAGGGCCTCCAGCGCGCTTTTTGACAGTCGGGGTGCTGGCATTCCTTGGCCTCTCGCCAGGCGTTCGCACAGTGCTTCGGCAAGTAGCGGTACGTCCTCGGGGCGCCCCCTGAGACTAGGAATCGGTAGCTCTATGACGTTAAGCCTGTAGTAGAGATCCTGGCGGAATTTACCCTCACGAACCAGCTCGTGGAGTTTCTTATGGGTGGCGCTCAAAATACGCACGTCCACGCGTATTTCCGACTGCGTGCCTACCGGTCGAACCGACTTCTCTTGAATCGCTCGTAGGAGCTTCACCTGCATATGCACGGGCAGATCACCGACCTCGTCGAGGAAAAGCGTACCGCCATCGGCGGCCTTGAACAGGCCCTCTTTGTCCTGCACGGCACCGGTAAAGCTACCCTTCTTATGGCCGAAGAACTCGCTTTCCATGAGCTGCTCGGGAATAGCCCCGCAATTGACCGGCACAAAAGGTTTGGAGGCGCGCGGACCAAGCTCATGGATCAACCGTGCGGCCAACTCCTTGCCGGTCCCGGATTCGCCACTGATATAAACTGGTGCCTGGCTACGGGCCAGCTTCTCGATCATCGACCGCACCTTTTCAATAGCCGGGGACTTACCGAGCAATTCGCGCGTACCGACCCGCTCGGGTACGGGCGCCACCGCCCCCCCCTGATTCACTTTCAGGGCACTGCGTACAATATTCCTTAAGTCATTGAGATCTAAGGGTTTCGATACGAAATCAAATGCTCCGGCCTTGAGCGCCGCTATGGCGGTCTCCATGTTGCCATGGGCAGTGATCACGGCGACCGGCAGCTGTGGGTACTTTTCCTGAATGTGGCGCACCAGATCGATACCGTTGCCATCAGGCAATCGCATATCCGTGAGGCAGAGGTCGAACCGGAAGCCCTGCAGCAGGTGGCGTGCCTCGTCGATATTGGCGGCCGAGCGAGTTTCCAGGTTCATGCGCCCGAGCGTAAGCTCCAGCAGCTCCCGGATATCCGGCTCGTCGTCAATGACAAGTACTTGCTTCTTATTCATAAGATCCCTAGTTCGCTACATTCCTCGGCCCGGACGAAAATAATCTGGAAGCGACTGCCGACGCCTCCCGGGCCCACGTAGTAATCCAACGTAGCGCCATTTCCCTCACACAGCTCCCGTGCAATATACAGGCCAAGGCCAGTGCCACGGGGGGTGGTGGTGAAGAACGGCTCGAAGATCTTGTCCCGGTTTTCTTCCGGCACGCCGGTGCCCCAGTCGATAACATCGAGAAACGGACGCCCGTCCGCGCCGGTCCCACCTTGGAACTTGATCAGCAGATTTCCGTTATAAGGAGGGCTATGCCGCAAGGCGTTTTGCGAAAGGTTGCCGACCACCTGATAAAACTGATCAGGATCGATGCACACCTGGAGATTTTCGACACCGAAGACAGCCAGGGCTTCCGGCGGCACATCGAAGGTTTCGGCGAAGTGCTGCGAGAACTCCTCGAGCCACGGCTTGAGAGGCAACTTGACGGGATTGATCTTATCACGGCGACTAAGTTGGGTAATGTTTTCCACGATCGTGTTCATTCGCCGACTTTGCTCAGAAATAATGCGCACGAGCCGCCCTTCCTCGCCTGGCTGTGTGACGTTTTCGCCCAGCAACTGCGCGGCATTGGCGATGGCGCCGAGCGGATTGCGAATCTCGTGGGCGATGCTGGCGGTAAGGCGGGCTAAGGCCGCCATCTTCAGTTGTTGCGCTTGCTGCCTCAGAACGGTCGCGTCTTCCAAGAACATCAAAACACCGGCGTAGTTCGGCGGTTCTCCAAGCATGATAAAGCGCGGAATAAGCGTATAGCCGGTCTCTACGCGCAAAGGCTGTTGCGTCAGCCGCGCGGGGTTTTTTAGCCATTCTGTGAGCTGAGCAGCGAGTCCTTCGGATACGCTTGCTACTGCCGGTTGCGCGGTTCCCTGCGGTGTCCCCAGAAAGGTCTCGGCAGTCTTGTTCATCATGCGAATGCGGTTCTCGCGGTCGCACACCATGACACCCGCATGCATACGCTGAATGATGTGGGCATTGAGCTGGGTGAGATTAGCCAGATCCACGCCACGGCGCTCGGCTAACGCCTCGGTGGCGCGCAGACGCTGCGCTAGGGTGTAGCCAAGCGTCGCTGTCGCGAATAGGCCGATCCCGAGGATCCCGACCCGCGGGTAACCCTGCAGCAACTCAAGTGTGGTCTCCTTGTCGACCCACCAGTCCCAAAAATGCTCCACCAGCACCGAGAGCGTGGCCCAAGCCGCATAAAAGATCGTCAGCCTTTTGTCGAGCAGCAAACTACTTGCCGCTACTGCTACCAGTAGCAGCAGCCCGAGACCGCTCGCCACACCACCGCTCGCGTGCATGAGCAGGGTGATCAGGGTGATGTCGGCGAAGATCTGCAGCGTAACCTGTGTATCGAAATCGGGGCGCCCGCGTCGGATGGTGAAAAAGCACATTACCGCAATGATGCCGTACAGCACGCTGGCGACCAGGAACGTGGTCGGTGCATGAAGACCGAAAGGGGGAAGCTCGAGACGTGTCAACGCCAGGGCGGCGGCAGACAGCGAAATGAAAAGGCGATAGTAGTTGTAGAGATTGAGAAGCTTCCAGTTCTGTGCGGCGACGGCAGCCTGGCTCTGGGTCCGGGTAACCCCGGGTGCGACTATCCTGCTGTCTTCGGCATCCATAACCCTTCAACTAGCACAGGTTCTTGTCTAAGGCAAAAAATAGCCTGGCGCTAACTGGGAATTCTCCCCTGGCGTCGGACCCAGGTAACCAACCGGTGAGTATACAAGCCCTTCGCTGGTCGTAGCAGCGGCTATGCACATCCAGTTGCGACGGGATAATACCGTGACCTTGGTGTTCTAGCCCATCGCAAAGGTGCTGTGACGTCCGTACCTAGGTTTCTCGGACTATTTGACCACAGGGACGAATCACAAACAGCAAGAAACAGATGGTGCCGCGCTCGCCATGGCGCGGGGGAACGACTGGGTATGTCGCTGCGCTCGTGTATTAGGCAGCAACCGGGACTACAAACTACCGATTACAGTGTGATTGCAAACTTAGCTGTTTGCTACGGTGAAGAGCGACTTCGTCACTTCGACGAGCTCTACAAGGATGCCCCGGTACACGCCCTCGAGATGCAATCAGAAGGCCCTGAGATCATTACCACCTTGCGGCGATCGACAAGCACCCATGTTGACGTCGATTGAAACGCTAGCCCGACTGGGGAATAATCCGGCGGCAACATCATTCACTGTACGCAAACAAAGCGCGGACAATTGCGCTAAGGTGTGCACGTGCTGTGTGGGTTGCCAGTCGATCGGGGGAGGACGATGAGTCTAGAGGTACGAATTCTGTCGAGTGCCGAGGTGCGCGAGGCCTTGCCGATGGCCGACGCCATCGCAGGCATGAAGACTGCTTTTGCCCAGTTGTCAACGGGCAAAGCGGTTGTGCCGTTACGTGGCCGGGTCGATGTGGCGCGGCACCAGGGTGTAACGTTAGTGATGCCAGCCTTCTTAGAGGAGACGGATGATTTGGCGGTAAAAGTGGTATCTATTTTTCCGCCGAATGCTGCGCGTGGTGAGCCCGTCGTTTATGCCATGGTGCTGGTTCTCGATGCGGCCTCCGGCAGGCCGTTGGCCATGATGGAAGGCGGAACGCTGACGGCAATACGAACGGGAGCGGGCAGCGGTGCAGCGACCGATTTGCTGGCCTCCCCCGATGCCGCGGTAGCGGCGATTATCGGTAGTGGCGTGCAAGCCCGGACGCAGTTGGAGGCAGTTTGCACTGTGCGCCGCATTGCCGAAGTACGA
>QKEI01000082.1 GCA_003251795.1 Candidatus Muproteobacteria bacterium | reverse complement strand
CACGCCGCCGAAGGTCATGACGCCGGCGGCCACTGCGGTCGGCAAATTCGGCCTGCCAGCGGTGACGGCGATGGCGGACGCCGCGGACGGCGACATCGAATGCTCAAGGAAGCTCCCCATCTCGTATTTCAGCATCTTTTCCTCCGCATCGGTTGGGATGCGGCCCTGGAATAGCAGGAAGATCGCGTCGCAAAAGGAGTAGCCCTCTTCTGCCAGGTCGCTAAGATTGTAACCTCGCAGCACGGTCTTCTCCTCGGTCTTGTAGGCGATCGAGGTCTTCCTTGGAAACATAGGTTCTCGACTCATCGATGGTTCTCCTGGAATAAAGCGGGCGCCGAACGGCGCGCTAACTATGCGCCGAACCCGTGTATACGTCAAATCTATAAATTCAATATTTCAGATCGATTTTATCTATAAATGCTTGCGCCATGCAAGCAACAGCGGAGAGCATGATGGCGGTGAGCCCGTGCAGGCGACGCTTAACCGAGACGGTCGTAGGGGTTCTCGATCAGGCCGATGACCTTGCCGCGCCGGTCGACGTGGATATCGAACCTTTGGTAGTAGCGTTCCTTCGGTAGCAGCTCGTCGCCGATCGCTGCCATGTGTGTGCGCATCATGTGCTCCAGCTCAACCGCCACCGGCGCGTAGGTCGCATCATCGATTCTGTTGGCAAGCTGGAACGGATCCTCCTGATTGTCATACAACAACCACGGACGATCGATGGTGCGTACGTAGGTGTAACGGGTCGAACGCACACCACGGTACTCCATGCGCATCCCCTGATACGTCGGCACTTGGTCGGGGCTGCGCGGGTCGCCAATGCCAAACGGGCAGGGGTTCATCAACAACACGGATTCGGGTGAATCATTGCGCTCGCCGCGCACGAACGGCGAGAGATCCACCCCTTCCACCGTATCGGGGATGGGTACTCCTGCTAAACCCAACAGCGTCGGCATAACGTCGATCGCACTGATCGGGAAACGACATTGCGTGGCGGGCTTGACCAGCGGCGGATAACGCAATAGGAACGGCACCTTTATCGACTCGTCCCAGGGCCACTGCTTCTTATAGACCCCATGTGAACCGTGCATATCACCGTGATCTGAGGTAAACACCATGATCGTTTGATCTGCAAGTCCGAGCTCATCGACCGCCGCCATCAACCGACCGAACTGCTCATCGAGAAACGTTGTCTGTGCATAGTAGCCCCACAAGTCCTCTCGCGGCGCCTCGGGGCAATTCGGTCGCGGCTCGATCGTATGTGGATCGTACATGTCCAGAAACCGCTGCGGCACTAGCCGATACGGATGATGTGGTGGTCCCCATGACAGAAAAAGACAAAAGGGTTTGCTGCCGCCGCGCGCCTTCAGGTAGCGGATGGCGTGCGTGGTTTGCGCCTCAGCGTCGAATCCTTGCCACGTTTTCGCCTGCGAGTCCTCATAGTAAACAGAGTGATCATAATTGTGGTCGAAATTTGCCGCCGCCCAATACTGGAAGCCCTGTCGTCTCGGGCCCGCCGGCACCGGCGCCGGGCGGTTTGCGCCATCGAGATGCCACTTGCCTATATAAGCGGTGTCGTAGCCAGAGCGCAGGCAGGCGTGAGCAATACTGGTTTCGGTGGTCGACAACGGAATGTCGTTGATAACCAATCCCAAGGAAATCGCGCTGCGCCCGGTGATGAGGGATCCGCGGTAGGGCGTACACACGGGAAACGGTGACACCGCGTTTGTGAACACGGCACCCTGACGAGCGAAGTGATCGAGGTTGGGCGTGCTGACGCCCTCCTCGCCGTTATAACCGACGGAACACGCGCGCAGTTGGTCGGCGAACACGAACAGGATATTGGCCTTAAGTGACATTACCTTTTCCGATTTAGCGTTTCTTCACGTAGATAGGGCTACTCCAGGCCCGATGAAAATCGTTCTGCACCACCCGCACGAAATAAGCGTGATCGCCGGGTGGCAAGTCCGGCTCCAGAAAATCAAGCGTCGCATCGGCGATATCGCCGACGGCGTGCATTGTCGTCACTCGCACCTCCTGCTCCAAGCCACCAAACCCCAGGCTGATGTCGTCCCTGCGCACATCCCCCAAAGCAAAGCTGAAATGGGCCGGTCCCGCAGTGAAGTCGACCCGCGCGTGATCCGGTGCATCGACCTCGATCAACACCCCTTCCTCCTGTCCCGCCGTCACCGAGCGCCAAGCCACCCGGTGCGCATCGGATTCGATGATGCCGTACTTAGCGGTGAACATATTAAGCGGCGCAACCGACAAGATTCTGCCTTCGATCAGTCGCAACGCCCCGTCCCAGCTCATGAAACGACCACGATCCGGCGAGTTGGCACCTTTCCAGAGAATGCGTATGCGCTGGGCGTCGCGCTGCACCGGATTCGGTGTAAGACGCAGCACCTCGCGCGCACCATTGAATAAACAAACCTCTTCCAGTGGCGCCGTACCATGCACGCTTGCGGTGATCCTCGGCGGCGTATCGACCTCGAAGGCACTGCCCATAGGGTGGCCAGCGGCACGCACGTCGAGCAAGATGCGTGCGCCAGTCGTGCCATAGCAGCGTCGCGCTTTCAGGGCTTCAAAGACACCTTCGCGCGTAAGCTGTTTTGCCAGCACAGCACCGAGCCCGCCGCGGATCGTCATCTCCGGCGTTGATGGAAAGGCGAGTCCGGGTCGCCCTGTATGGTCGTCACTCGCGCCAAGCACACCCAGTTTGAGACCGCGCGCCAAAGCCTCGTACAAGCGCCATTCGAAGATACCGTGGCATGAGCAGATCTCGAATACCGGTTCGAGCTCCGCATCCTGCACAGCGAGATCGGAACGACGCCCCCCTATGTGCGGTACGAGCAACACGCCATTACTCTGATGTCCTACAAATTTGCGAAACGCGTCTTGTGCCTCCTTTGCCGACACCCGTTCACTCGCCGGATCGTACTCATCCGCATCGAGCTGCCAACCGCTGCTGCGGTAAACGGGTCCATCGTCGTCCAGATACAGCACATTACGATCGCCACCTGCGCCGGTGGCACCCGACCACTCATAGCCAAAAAAAGGAATGAAATGATTTGGCCGATGGAATTTCTTCGTCTCACGACGTACCTCGTCGACGTCCGCATCGGAAAGCATGAAATCGTTTCCCTGATGCGTCACGAAATCGAGGCCAGCGAGGTCGCGTGCAAAACGGTAATACTCGTCAACCGTCCCGATACCGACAGTAGAGGCGGTCTGCGCCTGAGTGTCACCCCAGTAAAGCTGATAATCTTCTTGCGTCGGCCGCACCGCAATCGGATTACCTGTGGCCACCAGCGTGTCGCCGGCGCGCAGTGTCAGTCGTCTCACGCCAGCGCTATTCAGCTTGACGTTCTCCAACCACTTGGCGCGGCCGTCGCCCTCAGTGAGCGAAAAATGTACAGGTGGCTCGCTGTCGAGCACCAGATTGTCCACATTCACGGCGGTCGGATTGCCAAACTTATCGTTACCGCGAACTTGCACACGAAACGGCTGATCGACAATCACTGTCGTAGGCGCCTGTAACGTCAGCTGCTGACTGGCGCCTGGGACGACGCGCATAAAAGGTGTTTCCTGATAAACCCGTTTGTACACACCGCTACTGATGGGATCGACGAACACTGCGAACCCGCACTGCTCCTCGGGAAAGGACTGCGCCATCATACCGGGTGACCCGGCGGAAGTGTCGCCCAGAATCACCGTAATGGTTTCCCCCGGATAGAGCGGCCCGTTAGTAAGCTCAACGACGATCACCGCGCGAAACGGGCGCGTGTGCCCGCGCGGATCAAACCTTAAGCGTAGCGCCGACGCCGCCGAACACTTCACGCTCACGTAATTGGGTGCCTGCGGCTTCTCAAGCTGCGGCGTGCCGAAATCGGATTGCCGCCGCGTCCCTATCTTGAGACCACCTCCGACATCCATGCCGTAACTGCCGACCGTGTAGCTAATGGTCCACGTGCCATACGTGCCGACCACCACATCGCTGGTCGGTGTCACGCTGACGCTGCCGAAAGTGGTCCTTGTGGCCTCAGATATATTCGGTTGCGCAATCTTGCTCATGCTTGCTCGAGTGAAAATCGTGCGGTTCTAGACATTTGTCTACTCTTACGGCGCTTACGCGTGCACAAGCTGCAATGCCGATCTATCAAGAAAATCGTGGAAGTGAACAACCAATTCCTCCGCTCGCACAAAGATCACGGCATAAGCAGGGGGTTCATGACTTTTTGGCACCTGCTCAACCGTCACAAAATCAAAGGCAACTTGATGGTTGGTGCCGCGGAACGCGCAATACGGCACGCCACGCCAAGTTCCCGTCATGGGGCGGTGCACGTGACCAAAAAATAGATATTTGATCGTGCGATATTGATCGATGATATCGCCGAGATGTTTGACGTCTCGCAGCTTGATGCGATCGACGCTCGGTATGCCGATATCGAACGGTGGATGATGCAGAAACAGATAAACCGCGCGATCACCGGCACCGTCCAACTGCTGACGCAGCCAAGCTGCACGGCGTTCGCAGAAAGAACCCCATTTCTCACCGGCCTCGACCGTATCCAGCAAAATGAAACGGCCCGCCGGCAAATCGAATGCATGCTGCACGAAACCGTCTTCTCGGGGAGCTTGCGGAAACACGCTCCAAAAATTCTCGCGATGATCATGATTGCCAACCATCAAGTGATACGGAACCGACAGATTCGCCAAGCACTCGCGCAGGTTTTCGTAGGCTGCGACCTTGCCTTGGTGGGTCAGATCGCCCGTGAAGATACAGACCCTCGCATCGCTGTGGTGGACGTTGATGTCTTCGATACAGGCATCCAGGCGTTTACGTGGGTCGAGCCCGTGGAGGCTCTCCCCTGGCGGTACTAGATGCGTGTCCGTTACCTGAATCACTTTCATGGATGTATTCCTAGCTGTGCTGGGTCTCAGTAATAACGCTTGCGCAAGAAATGCGACATGGCTTCGGACGCGACCACCAGCACGATAATAATGACGATGATGCCCATCGCACCGTGGTATTCCAGGACGGAAATGCGCTCACGTAGGTGCAGGCCGATGCCGCCGGCGCCGACGAACCCCAGTATCGTCGAGCTTCTCAGCCTAGCGTCCCAGTTGTAGATGACGATTCCATACCAGGACGGCTTCAATTGCGGGAAGATGCCGTAGATAAAGACCTTGAGCTTACCGGCACCGGTCGCCCGGACGGCGTCCACCGGTCCCATATTGATGGTCTCCGCCTGTTCCGCCATGAGCTTGCCGGCGAAACCGATCGTCCCTACTACCAGGGCGAGCATGCCGGCGAAAGGTCCGAAGCCGAACACGGCGACAAGCAACATAGCGGCCATCAGGCTCGGCAATGAGCGGCTAACGACGATGATCAACCGCGCCATCGGATAGAGAAAAACCCTGTCCGGCGTCAGGTTCCAGGCGGCAAACCAGGCAAGCGGTAGCGTGATCAACGTGCCAATGAAGGAGCCAAGCAGCGACATTTCGATAGTCTCGAGCACAGCATAAATTACGCTGGCGCTCGTTGCGTAGACGAGATCGGGCGGCAATAAGCGTTGCCAGACCATATTGCCCACGCGCCCAAACATGCCGAGAACTCGGTCGATTGGAATTTGCAATACGTCGATGGACCAGAATCCGAATGCAAACAAGCTCAGTAGCGCTGCAAACTTGACGAAACGACCGACACGCCGATCATGCAGATAGGCTTGTCGGACTGCCGTGATCCCGTCGCCCATGCTTGCTTACCCCGAAATCAGTTTAGTGCGCACGCGGTTTGAAACGAACTCGCCAATAATGACTAACAGCACTACCCCGAGCACACAGGCAGAGGCATTACCGTATTCGTAGATCTTCATCTGCTCGGCGAAATAGAGACCAATGCCACCCGCCCCGACCATTCCGAGAATGGCGGCGCGCCGGATGTTTATATCGAGCTGGAAGATGGCATTGCCGATGAATACCGGCAGCACCTGCGGCACCACGCCGAACAGAAAACGTTTAATGGGCCCAGCACCGGTTGCTTCGATCGCTTCGATAGGTCCGCGGTCGATGTTCTCGATAGCCTCTGCGGTGGTCTTCGCCATAAAGCCAACTGAACGGCTGGCTAAAGCGAGGATGCCAGGTAGCGGTCCTAGACCGAGCGCCGCTACATAGATCAACGCAAATATTATTTCGTGCGTTGAGCGCGAAACCACGATCAAGCCGCGCCCCAACGGATAAGTCAGCATCATGTAGGGCGTGATGTTACTGGCAGCGAGATAGAATACGGGGATCGACAACAACACCGCCAACAACGTGCCCCAAAACGCCATCAGCAGCGTCTGTAACAGCGGACCGATGATCTTGGGCATGAATGCTAGACTGGGAGCGAGATTCATGATAATGCCGAACACGTCTGCGAATGTGCCCATGCGGCCCCAGTCGGTCCCAAACACGATCAGATGCACACCCATAGCGGTAACGGCGCAAAGCACGACAGCGTAAAACGCATAGCGCTTGAGCAGTGTGCCGCGGTCACGAAGCGGATTCCCCTCTGCGGCTACAATGACACGGCTCACGAAGATATCTCCCGGTGCAGTCTCAGCCCCTAGCTGCGCGTTTGTTCATGCCATAGATCAGGTCAATGGCCTCGGGCTTAACGGTTTCGGTACGCTCATCGAAAATCTTCGAACCGCCCTGCAAACCGACGATGCGATTCGAGTATTCGGTCGCCAGGCGCACGTCGTGCACACTGAACAGCATGGCGACGTGCGTCTCATGCGCGACCTCCAACATCAGCTCCATGACCTCGGCACCGATTTTCGGATCGAGACTAGACGTAGGCTCATCAACCAATAAGATCTTTGGGTTCTGCATCAATGCCCGGGCAATGCCGACGCGTTGGCGTTGCCCTCCGCTCAACTGATCGGCGCGTTTCTTGATATGATCGAGGATGCCGACTCGTTCGCACAGTCCCAGCGCGCGATCAAGATTCTCTCGGGGAAAGGCACGGGAAAATGCCCGCCAGAGACTGACGGATCCGAGCGTGCCCGATAAGACATTCTCGAGCACCGTCAGTCTGTCCACTAGATTAAACTCCTGGAAGATCATTCCCATGCTCTGACGGGCCCTGCGAAGCTGTCGCTTGTTGAGCGCGGTAATCTCTAAGCCGTCCAACGTGACACTGCCGGAATCCGGTTCCACCAGCCGATTGACACATCGCAACAGCGTCGATTTCCCGGACCCGCTGAGACCGAGGATAGCGACGATTTCCTGCGCACTAACCGATAGGTCAACACCCTTGAGCGCCACCTCACCGGTTGCGTAGGATTTTTTCAATGCGCGAATTTCCAGAAGCGGCATGAGGATAACCTCGACGCCTACGGACCAGGCGACTGTGCACCAGGCTAGAAAATATGATAAGTCAATCGTGAAACCTGAGTCACAGGCGGGTTGACAGAAAGAATTTCCGTCAACCGCCCCTTCGCCAAGCTTAGCCTTTCTTGTCCTTCATCTTTTTCTTCTCGGCGAGAATCTTTCGCAGCGGGTCGAAGTTCTTGTCAGACAACGGAGGCATTGCCGCCATCTTCACCGTCTTCAGCGCCGCTTTGCCCTCCGGATCCTTGTCCATATTCATCATGACGGTCTTGAGCCGCTCGATCATCTCTTTCGATAGGATCTTCGTGTTGACAACGATCGGGTTGGACACGACTTCTGGCGAAACCCAGAGGTAATTAAAGTCTTCTACCTTCAGGTCACCACGATCTATTGTCCGCGACAGCGCGTTTTCCGAAACAAATGCCGCATCCGCCTTGCCCATGTGCACGGCTTTGGCGGCGGCGTCATGACTACCGGCATAGAAAATGCGACCGAAATAATCATCCAGCGATTTGCCACCGACTTGATCGGGGAACAAGGCCCTCGGTAACGCATTGCCGGACGTGCTTCCCGGCTCGGTCAAGGCCAACACCGAGCCTTTGAGTGATTCGATGGTCGTGAACTTACCGCCTTTCTTGGTAATAAGGCGCCCGTGATAGCAGGCGCAGGGATCTTTCAGGAAGTGGTTGGGTGGACGCCCGGTACCGACGATAGGTTCGATCTTGTCGGTCTTTTCACGCGCTACAAGGTAGATTTTGGGTCCGAGCATCCCGAAGTGGGCGAAATCGTTGCGCAGCGCTTCCACCGCAGCGGCGTACGATGTGGTAACAAAGAAATTGATGTCCACGTCGGCATGCTTGGCGATGTATTTGATTGCCGGCTGCCACCTCTCGGTCACCACCGCCATTTCCTCGGTAGCGATGGCGACGAAGGTTAGGTTCGGTTTATCCGCCGCCAGCGTACCCGCGTGCAAGCCAACGGCCAAAGTGATCGCTACAAATAGGGAATAAGAATACTGCCTGAATTTACGCATCTCTCGCTCCTCCTAGCTTGACCCGTTCGAGGCCCCGTTGTTGTCGCGGAAATCGCGAGACTGCACCAGCCCAGCGTTTACCGCTTGGCGAAGAGTATGCGAGGCGCTAAAGTATTCGTCCAATGTAAATAATCAATAAAATACATTCATTTTAGCCATGTTGTATACGCAACTCCGATCCTTTCATGGCGTGGCCGCCGAGGGAAGTTTTACCGCCGCTGGCCGCGCTTTGCGGATCGGTCAACCCACGATCACGCGACAAGTTAAGGAATTAGAAGAACATTTTGGCGTTGAATTGTTTTACCGGCGCGGCCGTAAGGTCCATCTAACCCGAACCGGGCAAGCCGTATTCAAGATCACACGACGCCTTTTTAGCCTTGAGCTGGAAGCCCGCGACATACTCAATGCGGCTGGCGGGTTTCAAAGCGGACGTTTACAGATAGGGGCGGTCGGCCCGTACGACGTGACAGAAATGCTGGCTCGATTTCACGAGCATTATCCCGACCTTTCGCTATCGGTCAGGATCGCTAACTCACAGGAGCTCCTTAAGGGGTTGTTGGATTTCAGCATTGATATCGCCGTGCTGGCGCAGATGGAACCGGATCAGCGCTTCCATACGCTGCTTTACAGCGAGACTCCACTGGTCGTTTTTGTGAACAGGGGCCACCCGTGGACTACACGAACATCGGTGCACCTGAAGGAGCTTGCCGACCAGAAGGTCATTCTGCGAGAGGCCGGATCGACCACACGGCGTACGCTGGAAGCTGCGCTGGCGCAGGGTGGCGTAACGATCCAGCCAGTCATGGAGATCGGTAGCCGCGAGGCCATCTGGTGGGCGGTGGTCCAAGGGCTCGGGATTGGTGTGGTTTCGGAGGCGGCCTATATTCCGCACACGCGCTTGAAGAAACTGCGTTTACTGGATACGGATGCCAGTGTGTGCGCCCATGTTGTGTGTCTGGGGGAACGACGCGAGGCTCCCCTAATCAGAGCGTTTCTAGAGGTCGCTATGGAACTTGCGCATATTCGTCAAACACTATCGTCCCTGCCGCAAACCCACCAAACTGACGCGATAGGACGGTGAGACATCATTTCCTGCGTGACTCAATGCGTCTAAACATGCGGTGGCTGCACAGCGCGGTAACGACGGCCTATCAGGTGACCACACAGTATTTAAGGTGTCTTTAGCACATTGGAAAGGCAGACGACTGCAGAGTTGTGGTGATGCTACGGGGCCGAAGCCGGCTTGCAGGGGGGCACCAAAAGGATTAGATTCTTCGAGGTTTAACCGACCTAATTAAAGAATCGGGTGCGGCCGGCCCAGCGGTTGCATCGAGCAGCTTCTATCCGTGGAGGAGACAGAAATGGCGAACGCAGTATCTTCTTTGTCCAAAATCCTTTATGCAACCTTACTCGCCGTCTTTGCTGTGGTTTCGGTGGCAAACGCGGCGGAATGCAAGAACCGCGGCAACCTCGATGCCCGTTACTGCGACAACAACGGTGATCTGGTTGCCGACACACCGACCGATGCCAAAGAGTGGCTCGATCCCAATCCGCTGATCTTTTCCTATACGCCGGTAGAGGACCCGTCGGTCTACGAGAACGTCTTTGCCGAATTCATGACCTATCTCTCGAAGAAGACCGGTAAACAGGTGAAATGGTACGGCGCCGAGTCCTATGCCGCGCAGGTCGAGGCGATGCGCTCCGGGCGACTCCATGTAGCGGGCATCTCAACCGGCCCGACGGTATTCGGCGTGAACCTGGCAGGCTATGTGCCGTTCGCCATCATGTGCAAAGGCGATGGTACCTTCGGCTACAGGTTGCAGCTCATTACCTATGCATCCAGCGACATCAAGGAAGTAAAGGACATCAAGGGCCGCAAGGTGGCGCACGTCACGCCCTCCTCGAACTCGGGCAACCAGGCGCCGCGCGCGTTATTCAAGGAAATGGGCGTCGTTCCCGATCAGGATTACAAGGTTATCTATTCGGGCAAACACGACAACTCCATCATGGGCGTGGCCAACAAGGATTATGATGCCGCACCGGTCGCCTCGAGCGTGCTCGATCGCATGGTGCAAAAG
>QKEI01000195.1 GCA_003251795.1 Candidatus Muproteobacteria bacterium | reverse complement strand
GTGCGCCGTGTAGTGGCGTGGCGCGAACCAAACTTGCCAAGGGTACCTTCCACTTACACCTCCAAAGTTCGTTGGTTTCCTACCTATCTTTTTCAGATTAGAGATACTTTCGTGAGAGGTCTGTGATTCTTGCCCTGTATCGTGATTTCACTGCATACATAGCAAGGAGATATGACCATGAAAACCAAACCGATTATGTCAGTGATTGCGCTTCTGTTGTCTTTATGGGTGGGAACCTCTCTTGCGGCAGGTAGGGACACACCTGGAGCGGTGTACGCCATGACCAATGCCGCTGATGGAAATGAAGTTATTATTTTTGACCGAAAAGCAAACGGCGACTTGACTGAAGTTGGTCCCATTGCGACAGGCGGACTTGGGTCCGGCGGAGGGCTTGATCCGCTGGGTTCGCAGGGTTCTCTTGTTCTCAGCGAGGACCACAGATGGCTATTGGCCGTCAATGCAGGGAGTGACGAAATCTCGGTCTTCAAGGTTCTCCCAGCGGGGCCGTTGCTAGTTGATGTCGTCGGTTCAGGCGGAGATTTCCCTGTAAGCATTACCATTTATCACGACCTTGTATACGTGTTAAATGCCTCGACGCCGAACATTACGGCATTCACGTTGAGCTTTGCGGGAGAACTGACCCCTCTTGCTGGCTCTACCCGGTCGCTGGGCTCCGGGGCTTTTGCGCAGGTTGGATTCGACCCCCAGGGCAACAATCTGGTCGTAACGGATAAAGAAGATCACGAAATTCTTGTATTCTCACTTGAGAGCGATGGCACTCCAAGTGCGGGTCCGGTAACGACTCAGTCGAGCGGGCTCGTCCCCTTTGGCTTCATCTTCGACAGGCGGGGGCATCTACTGGTCTCGGAAGCAGGCAGCGGCGCCGCGTCATCTTATCGCATTCTGCCAGATGACACGTTGGACCTGATAACACCATCGGAGCCCAATAACCAAACAGCCACCTGCTGGATAGCGGGAAACAAGCGCGGAGACGTTTTTACTTCCAACACCGCCAGCAGTACCGTTTCTGCTTATAAACTCTTGGCCGGAAATGGGAGACTCCTTCTTCGCGACGAGGCTGCCTACGAGGCTGCCGGCTCTAGGCCTATCGATATGGCGATCACTGCCGATGGTCGGTTCCTGTATGCCCTGGATCCTGGTAACGGAACTGTGCACATGTTCCGAATCGACCGTGACGGCGGTTTGACCGATCTAGGTGCAATCGCCGGGGAGGGACTATCCATCTTTGCCAATGGGATTGCGGCGCGTTAACACATGCAATCCAGCGTTAAATAATCCAATATATAAAGGCCAACCACACTCGGTTGGCCTTTTTCATTGCGGGGCCTGCGGAAGTACGGATGGTTTCTGCGAAAGCATGCGTTCTGTTTAGACCTGGAGGATGCACTGATGACTACCGGCATAGTTGAAGGGCTGTCTGTAGTGTTGTTATTGACGCGGGACACGGGACGCACCAGTGCCTTCTACCGCGACGTATTGGGCCTGGTGTTACGAGAAGAGGAGCACGGTGGCCGACATAAACACTACGGCTGCCAGCTGGGGACGATCTACTTCACTATTCAGTCTGCTGCCGATTTGGCCGCGCCGGATCCGGGACGCGGTTATGATTTTCTGCAACTTTGTTTCACAGCCTCGGATCTCGATCCGTTTATCCGACACCTCGAAGAACTGAAAGTCACACCGTTGCATCCCCCACAGCGCATCGAGAATGCCAGCTACATAACACTACTGGATCCGGATGGTCGCCACGTGCGGGTGATGACACCGTGGCGCCGGTGAAGCGGAGTGAAAAGGTCGCGTTCAGCTTGGTTCGCCGTGGAATTGTTTGCGCACAAAGCTTAAATTGTGATAACAACCTTTCCAAAATGCGCCGGGTTTTCCAGAGCAGTGTAAGCCTCGGGCGCAGCGTCAAAGCGATAGCTGCCCGCCAGGATTGGTTTCACTTGCCCCGAATATTCCATTCCAATTCCAACCAATCGATCCAGCGAGCCTGGATGTTGTAACAAGCGGAAGAATGTGAAGCCGTGGATACTCGCATCAGCTCCGATGAGTGCCATGGTATCGTAGCTGCCAGTCGGACCCGTCACCGCTTCGTAGCCCACGTATCGCCCTCCGGGAGCAAGTGCCTTGACCGAAGCGCCGACGAAATCCCCTCCCAATGGATCAATAATCGCATCCGCCCCTTTCGGACACAGTGCACGCACCTCATGCGAAAGCTTTTCAGCGGAGTCGAGCAGTGCAACATGAGATGCGAGCGCCGAAAGACGTTCCACTTTTGCCGGGCTCCGCGTCGTGGCAATGCAATCAACGCCCCAAGCCCGGGCGAGTTGCAAACCGATCGTGGCCGTTCCTCCGGTCGCAGCGGTGATAACGATGACTTTTCCGCGAGAGTTTTCCGGACCGAGGCTTGCCACCTCCATTGCACCGCCCATCGTCAGAATACCCATCCAGTAGGCCGCAGCCTCTTGATCGGAAAATGCTTCGGGAACTGGCAGTAAGGCGGATTGATCGTATACGCCAAGTTCGCGCAACACACCCATGCCCGGCGTGTCGACCAGCATCGGCACAAAGGCTACCCGATCTCCAACCTTCCACGTTTGTCGTTTTGCCGTACCAGTCTGCTTAGGCCCAAGTTGAACGATTTCGCCGACGGCTTCATGAGACACGCATGCGGGAAACCGATTCGGCGGAAAGTGTTTTCCGAGTATGTATCGGTTGTCTGCCCGGTTTAAGCCGACCGCACGGATAGCGACAAC
>QKEI01000263.1 GCA_003251795.1 Candidatus Muproteobacteria bacterium | reverse complement strand
GGCCTTCGGTGGCGCCATCATTCTGAGCAAGAACGCGCCGATCCGTGTTCCCGCCGACATGAAGGGCAAAAAGGTGCGTGTATTCGGCAAGCTGCTGGGCGAATTCGTCAAGGTGGTCGGTGGCGCGCCGGTGTTGCTGTCCGGCTCCGAGCAATTTATCGCCTACCAGCGCGGCACGGTGGATGCCGGCATGACCGGTTTAACAACGATTCCGTCACGCAAGCTCTATCAGGTAATGGATTATGTGAGCCTCACCAATCACGCCGACGTCGAGTTCCTGGTGCTGATCAATGAGAAAGTTTGGCAGGGGCTGAACGAACAACAGCGCAAGATCATGACGACGGCGGCGTTGCGGGCCGAGCGGGACCTGCGCAACAAGATGGATTCGCTCGAGGCGGACGCGCTTAAATTCGCTCGTGAAAAGATGAAAGTAGTCGAGATCACGCCCGCCGAGATCGAGCAATGGCGCAAAGCAACCGCCCCCGTGGTTGATACCTATATTAAGAACGCCGGCCCTCTTGGCGCCCAACTCGTCGAGGCTGCCCACAAGCTTTGAGCTCTGAAGACCGTGGCGGGGATATCCCCGCCACGCGCTCTCCCTGGCCCATGATTGACCGGCTGAGCGACATACTCGGCCGAGTCTCCGCGTGGATGTTCTTTGCCGTCGGCGGCATGATCACTTATGAAGTGATCGCGCGCTATGTGTTTCTGGCACCGACCATCTGGGCCGAGGAGATGTCCCGCTTTTTCCAGATCTGGGCGACCTATCTGGCGGCCGCTTACGTGTTGCGGCATCGCGACCTGATCACCATCGATGTCTTGCTGCAACGCCTACGCCCGCGCTTACGCCGCGCGGCGGCGCTGTGTGCATTGATGGTAATCGTCATCTTTTCGCTGGTGGCGGTCTACTACGGCACAGAAAGCATGCTCGAATCGATTCGCATGGGGCGGGCCAGCTCGACCATGCTGTCAGTGCCATTGTGGATGACCGAGCTCGCCATTCCCCTGGGCTTCGTCGCACTGCTGTTACAGGCCCTCGCCGAGCTCAGTGGCCTGCTACGCGCCGGCCCCGGTGTTAACAGCGGCAGCCGATGACCACCCTGCTTATACTCGCCGCTTTGCTGATCCTGTTACTCTCCGGCGTACCGATCGCGTTCGCGCTTGCCGCGCTCGGCATGGTGTTATTGTGGCTCGCCGACCTATCGCCACTGATGATCCCCCAGGGCCTTTACAGCGCCATGGACAGCTTTGTGCTGCTTGCGGTGCCACTGTTCTTGCTCATGTCGAATGTACTGCTGAAAGGTGGCGTAGGGCGCGACTTGTTCAACGGTGTACAGTCCTGGGTCGGCCATTGGCCTGGCGGGCTTGCCGTTGCGACCATTATCAGTTGCGCGATCTTCTCGTCGATATCGGGATCCTCGGTAACGACTGCGGCAACGATTGGCACGGTAGCGATCCCAGAGATGGCCCGGCGTGGATATAACCGGCGCTTCGTGCTCGGATTGCTGGCGGCAGGCGGCACCCTCGGCATCCTGATTCCGCCGTCGATCCCGATGATCATCTACGGCGTCATCACCGAGGAATCGATTGTCGATCTCTTTCTCGCCGGCATCGGTCCGGGGCTATTTCTGGTATTGTTGTTCATCACCTTCGCCATCGCTTTCAGCTATTTCGGCAAGGCCTTTACGCCGCTACCCAAGGCGAGCGCGAGCGAGCGGGTACGCAGCACCGTGCGGGCGTTGCCGACGTTTGTCCTCGGACTTTGCATTATCGGCGGTCTCTATCTCGGCATCTTCACGCCTACCGAAGCGGCAGCCATCGGTTTTGCGCTTGCGTTGCTGTTGACCGTCGTGGTGTTGCGCACCCTCAGCTGGACGCAGCTCAAAGAAGCGGTGATGGAGAGCATGCGCACGACAGTGACGATTTTCCTGATTCTCGCTGGCGCCAAGATTTTCGGTAAAGCCATTACCCTGTACCGCATCCCGCAAGACATCTCCAACGCGATCACGACTCACGTCAGTGAGCCGGCGTTGTTCGTGTTGATCGTGTGTCTGGTGTTGCTACTCATGGGTCTGTTCCTTGAAGCCTTGTCGATGTTGCTTATCATGGTACCGGTGCTGTATCCGTCGCTGGCCGCCCTAGGTATCGACGCCATTTGGTTTGGTATCATGTTTGTAGTCATGATCGAATGTGCTCTGATCACGCCGCCGGTGGGGCTCAACTTGTTTGTGATTCAGGCCGTGGCCAAGGCACCGATCGAGGACGTTGTATGGGGTGTGTGGCCGTTTGTGTTGATTATGCTTTTCACCATATTGATGATCTATGTCGTGCCAGACATTGCTCTTTATGTCCCCTTCAAGCTCAAACTGTGAAAGACGCCATGGGCGCGTCAAAGCGCTACATTAAGTATGACGTAAGCCAGCTCCGATATGCTGTGCCAAGACTCGCCTACCGGGTGTTGCGTGCCCAGCGGGCGATATAGCCTGCTCGAGACTGACGTGAGGCCCATAAAGATTACGAATTAAGTGCGAATGTTCGTTCGCAAGATCAAAGAAGCGATGCAACAAACCGGAACATCGTCGCCTCCGGTGGGGGCAGCTCGGTTAATCGCTCCGGCAGGCGCGGCAGCGTGGTTACTGCTGCTACTGACGTTGCTCGTAACGATTAGCGGTCAGCTCGATCACGACCTATGGACCCCCGACGAGCCTCGCGTGGCTGCCATCATGGCCGCAATGGGCGACCGAGGCGACTATATCGTGCCTTATCTCGGTGATGAACCGTTCG
>QKEI01000142.1 GCA_003251795.1 Candidatus Muproteobacteria bacterium | reverse complement strand
GTCATTGCCGTCGATATCGGCGCGGGCGCCCAGTTCGAGCCAGCGTTTCTCGAGATCAGCCCGAACAACAAGATTCCGGCGATGGTCGATCACCACGGGCCGGATGGCAAGTCGCATGCGCTGTTCGAGTCGGGCGCGATTCTTATGTATCTCGCCGAGAAGAGTGGGCAGTTGATGCCTTCCGATCTGGATGGGCGTTTCGTGGTTATACAATGGCTCATGTTTCAGATGGGTCACATCGGTCCGATGTTGGGTCAGGCGCACCACTTCCGCGGGTACGCGCCCGAGAAGCTACCCTACGCCATCGATCGCTATACCAACGAGGCGCGGCGCCTGTACGGTGTGCTAGAGAAGCGACTCGGTACAACGCATTACCTGGGAGGGGAACACTACTCAATCGCCGACATCGCTACCTTCCCGTGGATCCGTCCGCATAAACGCCAAGGACAGGACTTGAACGACTTCCCGAATGTGAAGCGCTGGTTCGATGAGATCACAGGGCGCCCGGCGGTACAGCGCGGCATCGAGGTGTTGAAAGATCTGCGCCGTGAGTTTGACGCCAAGGCACATGAATACCTGTTTGGCGCGCGCCAATATCAAAAAACGCCCTAGCTGTCCTGCTTTACATGCCCGACGGTCAAGGCCACAATCATTCGCGGTAATAGCAAGCTGTTGCCGCTTTTCCAAAGCGGCGGCGCAATTTGCATCGCAGTAATCAAGCAGAGCCTCGCAGCGGCAATAACAACTTCAACATGCCCGATATCCAGCGATGTCTGTGTCCCGCTAGAACGCGCCGATGAAAGCGTTGGTCACATTCGTACGCTTCGTTGATCGTCTGAACGATCTTATCGGCCGCGGCGTGTCGTGGTTGACGCTGGCGATGGTGCTCGTCACCTTCGCTGTCGTCGTGTTGCGCTACGGTTTTTCCCTGGGCTGGGTGGGACTGCAAGAATCCTACGTATGGCTTTATGCCCTCGTGTTCATGCTCGGCGCGGGATACACGTTGCTGCACAACGGGCATGTACGTGTCGATATCTTCTATCGACCCGCGAGTATTCGCTTCCAGGCGATCGTCGACCTGTGCGGGTCGATCTTTCTGCTGTTACCGATGATGGCCACCGTTGCCTGGGTGAGTTTTCCTTATATTGCTTCATCGTGGCACCAGCTCGAGGGTTCGCGCGAGGCGGGTGGGTTGGAAGGACTGTTTCTGCTCAAGTCCGTACTGCTCGTGTTCTGCCTGCTGCTTGGCCTGCAAGGTCTCTCTATGGCCGGTCGTGCCGTGCTGGTACTGACGGGGCATGAGGAGTTCACGCCGCCACCTGAAGAGCCGGAGCACCTGGCATGATCGTGGCGGAGATCCTCAGCGCGTTGATGTTTGTTGCGGTGTTCGCGTTGCTGCTGCTCGGCTTTCCGGTGGCGTTCACGCTTGCTGGCACGGCGCTCGCGTTTGCGCTCATCGGCCATATGTTCGCCGTGTTCGATCTGGCCCTGCTGGGCGGACTCGCCTCGCGCTTTATCGGTGTCATGTTGAACGAGGTGTTGGTCGCAGTGCCGTTGTTCATATTCATGGGCGTGATGCTGGAGCGCTCGAAGCTGGCCGAGCAGCTGCTCAGTACTATGGGTCTGTTGTTTGGCCGGCTACGCGGCGGGCTCGGCTTTTCCGTCATTATCGTTGGTGCGCTGCTAGCGGCCTCGACCGGCATCGTCGGTGCCACCGTCGTGACTATGGGTTTACTGAGCCTGCCGACCATGTTGCGTGCCGGTTACGACCCCAGACTTGCCACGGGCATCATCTGCGCTTCGGGTACCCTGGGGCAGATCATCCCCCCGTCGATCGTGCTGGTACTGTTGGGCGATATCCTGCAGGGGGCAAATACTCAGGCCCAGCTCGCCAAGGGCAACTTTGCACCGGATCCGGTATCGGTGGTGGATCTTTTTGCGGGCGCGTTTTTGCCCGGCATGGTGCTGGTGGCACTCTATCTCGGGTGGCAATTATTGATGGCCGCCATACGTCCGCGCAGCTGTCCCTCGTTGATCGAGGAAGGCGCACCGCGGCGCGGTCTGTTCGACATTTTGAGGGTACTCTTGCCGCCGGCGTTGCTCATCATCGCTGTGCTGGGATCGATCCTCGCCGGTGTGGCGACGCCGACGGAGTCGGCGGCCGTCGGTGCTGTCGGTGCAATGCTGCTGGCAGCATGGCGACGCCAACTCAAGCTATCGGTGTTGCGTGATGTCATGCAGTCGACCACCAAGATCACGGCGATGGTGTTTGTGATCCTGTTGGGTGCCTCCGTTTTCTCACTGGTGTTTCGCGGCTTCGGCGGCGATCACATGGTGGCGAACGCGCTCAGTAATCTGCCGGGTGGCGCACTCGGCGCCATGGTGGCGGTTATGGCGTTGATGTTCTTACTCGGTTTCTTCCTCGACTTTATCGAGATCATCTTCGTAGTCGTGCCGATCGTCGGGCCAGTGCTGCTCGGGATGGATCTGAATCCCATATGGTTAGGGGTGATGATGGCGATCAATTTGCAGACGAGCTTTCTCACGCCGCCCTTTGGTTTCGCCTTGTTCTATCTCCGTGGGGTCGCTCCGCCAAGCGTCACGACCATGCATATCTACAGGGGCATCGCTCCCTTCGTGGTTATCCAGCTAGTTTCACTCGGCGTATTGGCGGCATTTCCAGACCTCGTGACCTGGTTGCCACGGGTGTTGTTTACCAAATAGAAAAGCCGGCGTATGCCGGCTTTTCTGTGACACCCCGCAGTGTCGCTCAACCAGCGTATTT
>QKEI01000264.1 GCA_003251795.1 Candidatus Muproteobacteria bacterium | reverse complement strand
TGCGCCCATGGGGCCAGCCTGACAGGCGGTGATGATGGGGCGCGAGCGGGAGGCGAGCGCCTCGGGCAGGTTATCGTCGGGAGTTTCACTCAGGTCCTTCAGCGATACATTGAGCGCCCCCGGGATGATACCCGTTGTCTTGCGGATATCCTCAGCGCCACGCGGATCAATAAAGAGCGTATCCGGATCGCTCGTCTTGCGCGCGTTGGCCTCTTGCGGGGTCACGGCCGGCACGGCGGCCTTGGCTTCTTCGACTCTTTCTTTGAATGATTTTTCCATTGTCTTCTCCTGTCGTTTCGGTTGGTGAATCGGTTAGCGCCCTATTTCTGTGCGCTTATGGATAAGGACGCATGCGGGCGGATTTGGGTCCCGGATCGTGAAATTTTTTTTCCAGATTTCGGGACCTGAACTGGGGTCCCTTGCGTCTACACCCATAAGCATGCCGCCAATGCGGCCATGCGAGACTTGAGAGTGCAACCGGGGGCAGCGCACAGGTCCTGCAACCCAGAAGAAGAGGAGAGGAATTATGAGCGACACAAAGAAACTGGTAATAGTAGTGACGGCTGGCTGTAACGACGAGCGCTCCTCGGTGGCCTGGAGTGTGGCCAATGGAGGAATCGCCTCGGGCTACCAGGTGACAATGTTCCTGGTCAGCTCGGGCGCAGACTGGGCGCGCAAGGGCGCGGCCGAATTGGCACGGCCGAATCCGCTTGATCCGCCGATCAAGGAAATGATGCAGAACATCTTGGATAACGGCGGCACGATCATGGTTTGCCCGCCCTGCGCCAAGGTCCGCGGCTATGAAAAAGAAGACCTGATCGACGGTGCGGTACTGGCCGGGTCGACCGCCATGCTCGGCGTCGTGAGTGAAGGCGCCTCGACGTTGACCTTTTAGCTAGTCTCGCGACGCCGGACTCCGGAATAAGATCAATTCTCCGGGGTCCGGCGCGTGCGCCTGCCGCGGCGACGGTGTTGCGCGCCACGTCACAGTTTGCGAGAAAGCGGATTCATCAGGGGTAGACACCGTGCGCGATACATATGACAAAAAGGCGTTCTTCAGGCGCCACATCAGCGACAATATGGATTCGCTTTTTTCCGTCGCCATGTATCTCACCCAAAACAGCGCCGACGCCGAGGACTTAGTGGCTGCGACCGCGACCAAGGCCTGGGCCGCGATTGGCAGCCTGGCGGATGGGGAAAGTTTCCAGCCATGGATATTTCGCATTCTTCACAGCTGCTACATCAGTGATTACCGCAAGGAACGTGCAGACGGGGAGGCTAGCGCCAGCTCTTGCACCGCCACGCGCATTTGCGCGCCTATTGACTAGAGATGTGTGGATGACGAAGCGCGCAAGGACTTTCACCCCGAGCTCGAAGAGATCTCAAGCTTCGTTGTCGACTGTGTGCTGAGCAAGCCCGCGATGTCGTCGCGCATTGCTACACTGGGTGGAGGTAGCCGGCATAAGCGAAATCCCACCACCGCTCACACACTTCCCGCACACGAATCACACCAAACCTCCGCTCGCGGATTCACACCTTGGACTCGTAAGGCGCTGATTTTTCGCGGCTAACCACCCTGGCATGCATGTTGATAAGGGACACGGCACCGTCGGACGTTCCGCTTTGGAGCCCGTCGGTAGAGGCAAAGGTATGCGCGCATATCTGGCCTCGAAGACGTTCCTGATCCGAACCAATACAGGGGGTGTTCCATGTATAAACGCATTATGAGTTTCGTTGCAGGTATGACGTTGTCGCTGTCAGTTTTGCCGTTGGTCCACGCGGCGCCCGGAAACGGCGTGCCGTTCGAACAACTGCAACAGCAGGTCGACACGCTCAACGCTCAAGTCCAGGCTCTGGCGGAGCAAGTGAATCAGGGAGGTGGTGACCAAAACGTGGCGGTCAATTGCGGGACCGACACGATCAGCACCGCGTTGGCCCATGCCTCCCCGGGAGGCCGCCTCACTATTACCGTCAATGGTGTATGTGTGGAAGACGTAACCATCGAGCGCGACCGCGTCACGCTGAAAGATGGCACTGTGTCGGGTACTGGTGCCATCCAGCCGGTGATTCAGATCCTCGGGGCGCGTGGCATCGTACTCGATAACATGATCGTGCAGAACGGTGCGACTCACGGAGTTTTTGCCACCAACAATGCCGATGTGACGATCACCAATTCAACGGTGCAAAACAATGCCCAGGATGGTGTGCAGTTGCGTTGGGGGGCGTTCGGCGATATCCGTGGCAGTACGATCAGCGGCAACGCAGAATGTGCCGTCTCACCCCGAGATGGTGCCAATGTCTTGCTCGCGAACAACCCGCTTATTACTACCACGCAACCGGACGCCGGTATTTGCTCCACTATCGGTGCATACCGGACGACCACGGTCCGTTTGGCGGGCGGTAATACCATTACCAACACCGGCGGTGGTGCCGCAATGGACATCATCCAGGGTTCTGCGGTGCGCGCGCAAAGCGGTGTCGATACGGTTACCGGTCAAGTATTCATTAGTCGCTTATCCAATGTGGACCTTCGCAATGCCAATATCACCGGGAATATGTCGGTCACAAGCGGCGCATGGCTGAGGGTGCGCGCCCCCTCAAGCGTCACGGGAAATATCTTTATCGATTCCATGTCCCTGGCGCAGTTTCAAGGTGTACCGACTATAAACGGCCCGGTTATTTGCGGTAGCAGCCAAAGTGTAGGAATAGGAACCGATCCAAATTTCTTCTTGAATTTGGTTGTGCCTCCAAGTCCGGCGACACCCTTCCCTTTGAATGTGGTTACGTCTCAGAACGAGATAGCTCCGGTGTTTAGAGGTATCGCCCAGGGCAATATCGCTAGCGGCTTTTTTGCGGGGTGCAATTAGCATTCAGGCAGCACAAGTCAACGATTAGGCGTCCACTTGCCGGCACTTTGCCCCGCCTCGTGCGGGGATTTTTTTGTGCAACGCACGCGACACACCTTCCAGGTTCGAAGAGGTTTTGAGTTCTAAGCGCATGCGGTCTTTGCACCAGACAATAAATCGCGACGTATGTGTAACCAATTCGTAAGCGATGTGTAAGTAGTCAATCGGCGCGTGCGAGGCTATTTTTCCTCGCACCCATCAAGTGCACGCGGATACGGGACCGCGACAACGGGTATAGGAGGAAGCGCCATGACGAACGCACGTTTGATCCGATTGATGCTCGTAGGTTTTCTGACTTGGGTTGTCTTTTTGCCGATCGCTGCACAGGCAGATAGCGCGTGCAGCAAGCTCATCGTCTTTGGCGATAGCTTGTCGGATCCCGGTAATGCGTTTGCGTTGACCGGACAAACCGAGGTACCACCCTACGCTAATCTCGATCAGTTTCTGGTGCCTGGTGCTCCGTACGCCCGGGGCGGTATGCACTTCAGCAACGGAGAAACATGGGTCGAACGGCTCGCCAAAACCCTGGGAGCCAATCGAAGCGCAGGCCCCGCGTTCCGGATGCCCGGGGTGTTCTGCAACTTCGCCGTCGGCAGTGCTAGAGCGGCGGGCATGTCGCCCATCGATTTGCCGGGTCAGGTAGGCATTTTCGTTGACAGCAGTGTCCCAGGCGAATCGCTGGATAACGCATTGGCCGTCATCGTGATCGGCGGCAATGATGTTCGCGATGCCATCGCTGTATTCAATCCCGCGGATCCGTCACAGGCGCTGGGCATTATCAGCGATGCTATCGCGCGTATTGTCGATAGCGTCCGTGTGCTAAATGGAGCCGGCGTCCATCAGTTTCTGGTCGGAAATGTACCGAACCTCGCCCTGACACCGGCGATCCGAACGCTCGATGCACTGGTGCCGGGAGCGGCAGGTCTCGCTGTGACGCTCTCGATAGGGTTCAACTTAGAGCTGGCCCAGGCTCTAGTTGCCCTGCAGAACAGCCACCCGGATATCAAAATCGCCAAGTTCGATATTTTCGGAACGGTTGGCGAAGTGGCGAACAACCCCAGTCGCTTTGGCTTGACCGATACGGTCGATGCTTGCGTGACACCAAATGTACCGCCGTTTACCTGCCACAAACCCGACACATTCGCCTTCTGGGATGGAGTACACCCGACTGGGGCGCTACACGGTATTCTTGCAGACGCGGCCAGCGCTGCCTTGACCCCCTAGTAGACGCTTCGCTTCAAGAAAGAGATCGAGCGCCGTGTGCATCGGCGGGCGGCACCGCTGGCACAGGGGCGGCCGCGGGGGTTGTAAAGACCCAAACGCGGTAGTGCCGCTATAATTTGCCCCTGAAATCCAAAGAGGAAAAGGCCCTCAGGAGATGGTGGGGTATGAGCCGACGAAGAAAGCGAACCGACTATAGTCACCAACCCAGAAGGGATCGCATGTATGAAGAGCACGTGACCGATCCCTATCGCGCGCGGGGGAAATGGCGAGAGCCGACCGCCTGTCCCGAGTGCGGCGCGGTCTATCATCGCGGGCGATGGCAGTGGGGAGAGGCAGCGAGCGGGGCCGAACAGCACCTGTGTCCAGCGTGCCAGCGGACGCATGACCGAGTGCCCGCCGGCCAGTTGAGCCTTAGCGGGGAGTTCTTCAGCGGGCACCGCGAGGAGATCTTACACCTTATCCGTAACGAGGAGTCCAAGGCGCGCTCGGAGCATCCGCTCGAACGCATCATGAGCATTGACGAAAGGGAAGGCCGTGTCGTGATCACGTTTACGGATACGCACCTCGTGCACGGGATCGGAGAGGCGTTGCACCACGCCTACCAGGGAGAGCTGAGCTCGCAATACACGAACGAGGACAACCTGCTGCGCGTCTCGTGGACGCGGTAGCCAGAACGAGACACCGATCGCGCAGAGCGGGCTTAGCGCGATCAGCGAAGCGACCAATAAGGCCTGGGGCTTGGGTGACGAACCCTTTAGGTCGAGCCCTCGCTTGGTCAGCACGGAATTTCTAATCACGTTTTCTTTTAAGGAGCGAAAACCATGAGCAAAGGCATGGACATCAGAAAGCAGAAGGCGAAGAAGGAGCCGACGAGGAGTTTGAAAGAGAAGAGGGCCGAAAAGAAAGCCAAGCGAGAGTCGAGGGGTTTTACTTTACCAGCGGGACTGCCGGTAAAGGAGTCATGACCAGTGAGCGGTGACCCGTCACGCGCGAGAAGGCGACAGATCACCCATTCTAGGCAGTCCGCCTTTGGCCTTTTGCATGCCCCCATAAAGCCATAAAGGGGACGCAACCCTTCTCAAATTCGCTCAATACGCGACTCCCTTACACCTTTAATAAGGTGTGTATGGATCACGACGCGCGCAGGGATTTTCACCTCAAGTTCGAAGGGGCATTGAGCACCGTTTACCGCCTGCGTGGCACGTATTTACTATCGAAAGAAACGAGCGGTATTGCGCCGGACACATCCGGGTCTTAAATTAAGCGGCTCCAATCTTCTTTTTTAGCGTTCGCCACAGGAGAAAGAAATGAAGCTCTATTACCACCCTGCCTCGACAACCTGCCGCATCGTCATGATGCTCGCCGCTGAGGAGGGCATTGCGCTCGACTACCAGCTGGTCGATCTCATGAAGGGCGAGCACCTCAAGCCCGAGTACAAGGCGCTCAACCCAAACTGCCTAGTCCCGATGCTGGAAGACGACGGCTTTCGCCTTACCGAGAGCGGCGCGATCATTCGCTATCTCGCCGACAAAACCGGATCCGCCGCCTACCCCAAGGACGTGAAGCAGCGGGCGCGGGTGGACGAGGCGATGGAGTGGTTCTACAGCAACTTCTACAAGGACCACGGCTACGGCATGGTCTACCCGCAGTTGTTCCCGCATCACAAGCGCCCGAGCGAGGAAGCCCACTCCGGCACTGTCGCCTGGGGCAAGCAGCAGGCCCAGCACTGGCTCGGCATCCTCGACAAGGACCTGATCGGACCGAGCCGCAAGTTTCTCTGCGGGGACAAGATTACGCTCGCCGACTATGTCGGCGCCGAGATGGTGACACTGGGCGAGGTGGTGCGCTGTAAATACGGCGATTATCCCAATGTGTGCCGCTGGATCGGCAACATGAAGGCCCTCAAGAGTTGGGCCAAGGTGCACGAAGTGGCCGAAGGGTTCGCCGCCTCTCTCAAGGATAAGCAGTTCGTTTCGATCTGAGCACTCGGAAGGGGTCGCGGCAGGTTTCACTCCCCGAAGAATCTTTCTATGGCGCTGGTTGC
The DNA here is from genome assembly GCA_003251795.1 of Candidatus Muproteobacteria bacterium. Lineage (GTDB taxonomy): Bacteria > Pseudomonadota > Gammaproteobacteria > Acidiferrobacterales > SPGG2 > SZUA-472. The sequence continues at coordinate 4,368 of QKEI01000264.1, read as the reverse complement.
CGGCACTTGAAAGTGTCGGCAACCGTTAGTTAGGCAATAGGATACGTTTGGACGGGGCAGCTTCACGGCGCAGGCTGCCGTAAAGGTCTGGGCCGAACGCGGATGGTGGGCGTATCGGCGATCGGCCAGTGCAGCAAGGCAGCCGCGATGCCGAGCGCGATCCCGGCCAGCCACACGACGTCATACGAGCCTGTTCGGTCGTAGACGTACCCGCCGAGCCAGGCGCCAAGGAAGCTCCCGATCTGGTGACTCAGGAACACAACGCCGAAGAGTGTACCGAGATAACGCGGCCCGAAGAGCTGCATGACCAGCCCGCTCGTCAGCGGTACCGTGCCAAGCCATAGCAGACCTATGGCTGTGCCAAATGCCAGCACCGAGAAATCCGAGGTTGGAAGCACGAGAAAGAGGGCGATCACCGCGGAACGCGCCAGGTAGAGCGTGCTCAACAGATACTTCTTGCGGTAGCGTCCGCCAAGCACGCCCCAGAGATAGGTGCCGACAATATTGAAGAAGCCGATCAATGCGAGCGCAAGCGCAGCCGTCATCGGTGAGATCCGTTGATCGGTGAGAAAAGCGGGCAGGTGCGTGGCGATGAACGCCAATTGGAACCCGCATACCAGGAAGCCCGCATTGAGTAGCCAATAGCCGTTATGTTGTCTCGCTTGCACGAGCGCGGCCCCCAGAGACGAATCTGCGGTGCTGGAGAGCTGATTCGTTTGCCGGCGCTCGGGGCGGCCGGCGAAGCCGGCGGCGAGCACCGGCATCAGCGCGGCTGTGGCCGCTAGCATGGCGAAAGCGGGGATCCAGCCAAAGCTTGAGAGGACTGCCTGGCCCGCGGGGACAAACGCAAACATCCCCAGCGACCCGCCCGCAGTGGCAAGCCCAAGTGCCATGCTTCGTTTCTCTTCTGCAACGACACGGCCCACGGCGCCGAGGACGACGGAGAAGGTCGTGCCGCTCAGCCCGAGGCCGATCAGTACACCGAGGCTAAGGTAAAGTCCCGCCGGATCAGTGCTAACGGTCGCGAGGAGCAGGCCCGCGACGTAGGCAAGTCCACCTACGACGATGACTCGTCCGGCACCGAATTTATCTGCGATGGCTCCGGTGAAAGGCTGAGCAACGCCCCACATAAGGTTTTGGATAGCGATTGCGAGCCCGAAAACCTCGCGCGTGACCGATAGGTCGTCGGAAATTGGCGCAAGAAATAGCCCGAATGTCTGCCGCGCGCCCATGCTGATGGCGACGATGGCGGCCCCTGACAGCAATACGATCAACGCACGTTTGGGCATCATGATCCCCGCGTAACAAAGCTGCACGCGGAACAATGTAAAGGCCGCGTTTGTGTGCGCACAAACGAATTCTTCTAGACGTTCTGTTAGAAAATCTATGTCGGGGCTACTGACGTATGGATCATGAGATGCGCAGGCATCGCAACCCCCATGAATCCAACAGCGGCTAACGGGTAAGGATTTCTCGCAACGTCGCGTCGTAACGTTTGCCGAGAGGGCCGCCAAGCTCTACCGCGCGTCGCGCGGCAGCTTCCGCTTCCGCCAAACGTCCCTGCTCAGCCAACACCTGCGCCAAATTGTTGAAGGCAGGTGCGGCTTCCGGGTGGTCGCGGGTTGCTTGGCGGTATGCCGCTTCCGCGTCGGACAGCGCGCCGACGGCGTAACGACTGTTGCCGAGACCGATCCGGCCAACGAGATTGTGTGGCCAGCGAGCGAGTGCCGTTTCATAGGCCTGGGCAGCGTCGTGCCAACGCTGCACCCGTTCGAAGTCCACGATTGCATGAATATACTGGGTCTCCGATGCCGTACGCGGCAAGCGTTCCGGCGGCATCGTTACCATCGCCCAGTAGCCACTGCGCTTCCACGTGTGCTCGAAGCGCTGCATGGACCTGACATGGCGAGCCTCCGGCCCAGAGCGCAGGATGATTTCTCCCTGCGGCAGGTCAAAGCCGACCACCACGGCGTAATGCCACTTTGGGTACCAACTGACCCCGAGATTCTGCAATATCAGCACCGGATTGCCCGCTTCCACTTCCTTGAGCACATCCACGAGCTGCGGCTGGAGCACGTATGGGATGAAGCCATGCTGGCGTGTTGCGCCCATTAGCTCCAGCTGCAGGCTCCCCAGGCGTTCGGGCAAATAGACTTGCGGGGCGAGCTCTTCGGGGGTGACGGAGGCGCCGGCCGCGTTCAACACGGTCGCGAGCGCGGCGGGGCCGCACTGGTAGGCCTCTTGCGGATAGAAAGGCACGTCCTTGAGCTCGGTGCGCTGCGTCAGGTCTCCGGGCGTCCGCACCAGCCGATTTGACTGAAGTGAAGCACAGCCCGAAGCAAACAAAAACGCGGCGGCCAGCAGGCCGCACGCCAGCGCGCGCTTCGAAGCTATCCGGCGCATGTGCACGCGAGGATCGTTATTTCTATCTCTTCTTCTTGCTCTTGATGAACGGGAAGATATCTGTGACGCCTACTGCATCGAGGATCACCAATACGACAAATGCGATCAGCGCAATCGTCAGGAGATCACCGCCCGCCGGAAGCCGATCCAGACGGTTTGCCAAGGTGTCGACCTCCGCATCGGTCAGGCTGTCGACGCGGGCTTGCACGTAAGACGGATCAACGCCGCGCGCAGCCAGGTAGGATCTGACATGGTCCCGATTGAGCAGACTATGGAGCTGCTCGCGTTGCTGTTGGGCGTGTTCAGCATTGATGACCGTTTCGGTGCCGATGATTCCGGCCTTTGCGACGGGTACGTAGCCCCACGCGGTGAGCAGAACAAGCACTAAGAGCTGGCTTATGGGCTTGGAGAAACGGCGCAGATAATCCATGAGTGAATCTCCTTTGTTGCGTCATAGAAGAAGTGTAGTGACATTCATCCTGCCCGCTACGTCGGGGTAACCCGTCCAGTCCTTGAGGCCCTACCGAATATCGGTTAACAGGAACCACTGATCTCGATTCATTCGTATGTCAGGCGGCAAAACCGTGCCATCGACAAGGACTCTCTCGCACGGGCACGCAGCACTTTTCTCGCGTCTATATTGAGGATGTACGGATCACGAAGCGCGTAAGGACTTTCACTGCAAGTTCGAAGAGGGTTTGAGCTTTGTTTGTTAATCGCGTCTTTATGAACAAGACACCCCTGATTGCGGCGATGCTTCTAATAGTCGTCGCGGTGATGTTTCACATGCCGAACGGGGCTGAACAGATAATCAGCCAGGCCGAGGCTGGTAAGACCACTGCCAGCGTCGGTGGTATCAAGTCTGCCCCGCTGGTAACGACGCACAACAAGTGGCGAAAGAGCGTAGGGGTTCCACCGTTAAGATGGTCGAGCGCTCTTGCCAGGGACGCGCAGGCATGGGCCGAGGTACTTAGCAAGAAGAGTTGCAGGATGCGTCATAGCAAGCAGCAACAGCACGGCGAGAATATCTTTTGGGCGAGCGCACAGCGCTGGTCGGACGGTCGGCGTGAAACCCAGAACATCTCAGGGGAGGCTGTGGTCAATAACTGGGCAAGCGAGGTCCGCGATTACAACTACAAGAAAAATAAGTGTCGTCTAGGTCGGCAGTGCGGTCACTACACTCAGGTTGTAGCGCGTAGAACGCAAAAAGTGGGTTGTGGAATGGCGGTTTGCCCCGATAAGGGTCAGATGTGGGTGTGTAGGTACGACCCGCCGGGGAATATTGCAGGTCACAGACCGTATTGAATCAGACAAGCAGACGAACACCCCCTAGATTTCCCATCTGACACTATTGTTCGCGGAAGCCGTGGCGATGCGCGGCAAACTGTTGATGCCATCGCGTCGCGCTCAAGGCACTTGGCGGCGTAAAGCCACTACGGCTTGATTTATATCAAAGCCCCCGACCTCCAGTAGTGCTCTATTTGGATCCGTGTGCAAGGGCGAACACGCTGTGGTTCACGAGCTGGAGAAGCACGGAGGTGCGTGATGAAAACATTTAGCAGCATTATTCGAAGCATTATTCTCGTCGGTGTGATGAGTGTCTTCGCCGCTTCCATCGTTGCCGCCGGGGGCGGCGGTGGAGGTGGAGGCGGAGGCGGTGGAGGCGGCGGCGGGGGTGCCGGAGGCGGTGGTCCCGGCGGTGGCGGGGGTCCCGGTGCGAGTGGCGGCGGAATGATGGGCGGTGGCGGAATGATGGGTGGCGGTGCGATGCACGGTGGTGAAGCCCAGCAGAGCCAATCGCGCCAGGGTCAGATGAGCGGGCAAGGGCGTGGCAGTCAAGAGATGTCGCGCAACATGAATTCCCTGATGGGGCAGATGCATCAAATGACGGAGCAGATGAACCGCATTATGGCCAGGGAGCAGACGATGACACCGGAGCGCCGGCAGCAGATGGCACAGGTGATG
>QKEI01000157.1 GCA_003251795.1 Candidatus Muproteobacteria bacterium | reverse complement strand
TAACAGCTCGCCGACAAAACCCGAGGTACCCGGCAGCCCGGTGTTGGCGAGCGCAAAGAGCATCAGGAACGACGCGAATATCGGCATAGGACTGGCGACACCGCCGTAGTCCGCAATCTCGCGCGAATGCAAGCGATCGTAGAGCACACCGACGCAAAGAAACAAGGCGCCAGAAACGAAACCGTGAGAGATCATCTGCGCAAGTCCACCCTCAACCCCTTGGGCGTTGAAGACAAAAAACCCAAGCGTCACGAACCCCATGTGGGCGATCGATGAATACGCGATCAGGCGCTTCATATCGGTCTGCATTAACGTAACCAGACCGATATAGACAATCGCGATCAAGGACAGCGTGATCACTAGCCATGCCAGCTCGTGACTTCCATCAGGGCAGATGGGCAAACTAAACCGCAGAAAACCATAACCCCCCATCTTCAACATGATCGCCGCCAGAATCACCGAGCCACCGGTGGGCGCCTCGGTGTGGGCATCGGGCAACCATGTGTGTACCGGCCACATCGGTACTTTTACAGCAAAGGCAGCAAAAAAGGCCAAGAAGATCGCGATCTGCTCGGTTCGATCTAACGGCACCTGATAGAATTTCAGTATCTCGAAGGAGCCGCCCGCCTGATAGTAGAGATAGATCAACGAGACCAGCATCAGCACCGAGCCGAGGAACGTGTAAAGAAAGAACTTGATCGTGGCGTATATGCGTTGTGGACCGCCCCAAAGCCCGATGATGATAAACATCGGCACCAACATACCTTCCCAGAAGACGTAAAACAGGATGGCATCGAGCGCCGAGAACACCCCGATCATGAACCCTTCCATGAAAAAAAAGGCCGCCATATACTGGGCAACTTTGTTCTGAATGACGCGCCAGCCGGCGATCACCACAATCACCGTAAAAAAGCTGGTCAACAAGATCAGCGGTAGCGCGATACCGTCGATACCCAGGTGATAGCGTATGCTGAAAGCATCGACCCATGGCCGATCTTCCACGAATTGCATCTGGGCCGTGCCCGTATCAAAGCCCGTGTACAGCGGGAGGGTGGCGGCGAAGGCGGCGATCGCCACGCCGAGGCTCAGACGTCTGGCGAGAGCCGCGTTCTTATCGCTACCCGTCAGTAATACCAGTACGCCGCCTACGATCGGCAGCCAAATGGCAATGCTGAGAGCATACTGCGAGTACATAGACTAGCGGTGCAAGAAGAAGGTCATCAATAGAAACAGGCCGATAATCATGGCGAAGGCATAGTGATACACGTATCCGGTCTGGACGTAACGGACGATCGAGGAAAACCACCCCACGACCCGGGCACTGCCGTTGACAGCGAACCCGTCTATCAGTTTTACATCGCCGATCTTCCACAAGAACGTGCCGATTTTGGTGGCGCCACCCGCAAACACCACATCATTCACCTCGTCAAAGAAGTACTTGCGCAACAGCAGGGTATAGACCAAGCGTGCGCGTTCGCTTATGACACCGGGCAGCTCTGGATAACGCACGTAAAGTAGCCAGGCCGCAATGATACCGAGCACCGCCATACCGAAGGGCAATGACTCCAGACCATGGGTGATAAAGGGACCCAAGCCATGGTAGTGGTTGCCCATTTCGGCAAGCACATCGTGCTGTGGAAGGACAGCCAGGGAAGTGCCAAAGAGATCCCCGAACAACATCGGCTTGATCAGCACCGCGCCCGCCAACACCGAAGGAATAGCTAACATGACGAGCGGGAACGTCACGACAAAAGGCGATTCCCGCACGTGGTGCAGCGTGTGCTCGTCCATCCGTGGCTTGCCGTGAAACGTCATGAACAGCATGCGAAACGTGTACAAAGCAGTCACAAACACACCCGTCATAACGGCAAAATAGGCAAAACCGCTGAAAGCAATATGCGACGCATGGACGGCCTCAATGATCGAATCCTTGGAGAAGAAACCGGCAAACGGTGGGATGCCGCACAGCGCCAGGCTACCGACGACCATGGTCCAATAGGTGACGGGCATATACCTGCGCAACCCTCCCATGTGACGCATGTCCTGCTCGTGGTGCATAGCGATGATCACCGAGCCCGCGGCCAGGAACAGCAAGGCTTTAAAGAAGGCATGGGTCACCAAGTGGAAAATGCCGCCGGCATAGGCCGATACCGCGTTCGCGACCATCATGTAGCCCAGTTGCGATATCGTCGAGTAGGCAACCACGCGCTTTATGTCGTTTTGCACGATAGCGACGAACCCGAGGAACAACGCCGTGATGGAGCCGATCACCAGCACAACGCTCAAGGCGGTGTCCGAGAGCTCGAATAGCGGCGACATACGGGCTACCATGAAAACACCGGCAGTGACCATGGTAGCGGCATGGATCAAGGCTGAGATCGGTGTCGGACCTTCCATCGAGTCTGGCAGCCACACATGCAGCGGTACCTGTGCGGACTTACCCATGGCGCCGATGAATAACAAGATGCAGATAAGCGTTAGCAGATTCCAATCGAAACCGGGTATCCACTGCACATTCTGCTGGGCAACCTGTGGTGCGATGGCAAACACCGCCTCATAGTCCAGCGTCTGAAACGAGAGGTAAATCACCGCCATACCCAGCAGAAACCCGAAATCGCCCACGCGATTAACGAGGAATGCCTTAAGGCTGGCATAAATAGCGCTCTCGCGCTGGAACCAGAAACCAATCAACAGATAAGACACCAGACCGACACCTTCCCAGCCAAAGAACAACTGCAGGAAGTTGTTTGACATCACCAGCACGAGCATGAAGAAGGTAAACAGCGCCGTATAACTGAAAAAGCGCTTGTAGCCAGGGTCATCCGCCATGTAGCCGATGGTGTAGATGTGCACCATCAAAGACACGAAGGTAACCACCACCATCATCACCGCGGTCAACGGATCGATGAGGAAACCGATCTCCAACGGTATGCCGCCGCTCACCGCCCAGGTATAGACCCGTCCATTAAAGGAGTGGCCGTGGATCACCACATCGCTGAAGACCAATAACGAAAGAAAAAACGACACTGCCACGCCGCCAATGGCCGCAGTGTGGGCTCCCCGGCGTCCGATCTTCCAACCAAACACGCCCGCGGCAATCGAGCCGATCAAGCATGCCAACGGGATCGCCAGATAAATACTCTTTATGTCAACGCCCAGCATCGCTTAGCCCTTGAGAATATCGAGATCTTCCACGTCGATGGTCTGGCGATTTCGGAACAACACCACCAGAATCGCGAGCCCAATGGCTGCTTCCGCGGCTGCCACCGTCAAGATGAAAAATACGAAAACTTGTCCCGCAATGTCGCCGCGGTAGTGTGAAAAGGCCAGAAAGTTGATATTGACGGCGAGCAGCATGAGCTCTATGGCCATCAACAAAATCACCACGTTCTTTCTGTTCAAGAAGATCCCGACGACAGCGAGGGCAAAGAGAACCGCCCCAAGAACAAGGTAATGCGAAAGCGAGATCATTGTTTTTCGTCCTTTTAGTTGTTAGCCGCGTTTCTCCGTCGGCATCTTTACGATGCGCAGTCGCTCGGCGGGTTCTACGCGTATCTGTTTGCGCGGATCCTGGTACTTACTGTCCTTGCGCCGACGTAACGCCAACGCGATCGCTGCGATAATTGCTACCAGCAGGATCACTGCCGCGATCTCAAACGGGTAGACATACGCCGTATAGAGCACCCGGCCGAGCTCACGCGTGTTGCTATAGTCGGCGGCGTGGCCCGCGGGTTCAGGAAAGTTGCCCAGTCCGAAGCGTTGCGGGCCGAGGATGATCGCCATTTCCAACACCAGCAATACCGCAACGATACCGCCGATGGGAAGGTACTCGGCGAAACCCTCGCGCAAACGCACGAGGTTGACGTCAAGCATCATCACGACAAACAGAAACAGCACCATCACCGCACCGACATACACCAGCACCAGTGCGATTGCCAAAAACTCAGCTTCAAGCAGGATCCACAGGCAGGCGGCCGTGAAGAACGTCAACACCAGGAACAGCGCGGCCTTTACCGGATTGCGAATCGTGATCACCATCACGGCAGCCGCCACCAACACGGTGGAAAAGAAATAGAACAACAATTGTTCGAAGTTCATAGATCAAGATTCCAGGTACTGCCGCTTTTGTCTTGTATGTTGCGCTTTGTACCTGCTTTACCGATATCTCGCGTCAGCCGCACGGTCGGCGGCAATCTGCTTTTCAAATTTGTCGCCCACAGCCAACAGTTCCGGCTTAGTGATGATGTGTTCACCCCGGTTCTCGAAATGAAACTCGTAGAATCGTGTCTCCACGATTGAATCCACTGGACAGGACTCCTCGCAAAATCCGCAGTACACACATTTGAAAAGATCAATGTCGTAGCGCGTCGTTCGCCGCGTACCGTCAGCGCGTTCTTCTGATTCGATCGTAATGGCCAGCGCGGGACAAACCGCCTCGCATAACTTACACGCAATGCAACGCTCCTCCCCGTTGGGGTAGCGACGCAAGGCATGGAGGCCGCGAAAGCGCGGCGACTGGGGTGCGCGTTCTTCCGGGTACTGGACGGTAATCTTACGCGCGAACAAGTGACGCCCGGTAACCGAGAGCCCCTTGAGCAACTCGAAAAACAGAAAACTCTGCAGGTAACGCTTGAGTACATTCATATCCGTTCTCCGGCTGCGCCTGCCATCAATGGAACAGAAAACCCAACGGGGTCTGCATCGCAGCCCCTACCACTGCGATCCACACCAGAGTAACGGGGATGAAGACCTTCCACCCCAAACGCATGATCTGGTCATACCGGTAACGGGGAAACGTCGCGCGGAACCACAGAAACAAGAACAACAGTCCACACATCTTGAACAACAACCAACCGAGGGGCGGCACCCAGGTGAAGGGGACTACGTTCAGTGGTGCCCACCAACCGCCCAGGAACATGACGGACGCGAGCGCCGAAATCAATATCATGTTGGCATACTCGGCAAGAAAGAACAGCGCAAAAGTTATACCCGAGTATTCGACATGGAAGCCGGCGACGATCTCGGTCTCGCCTTCGGCGACGTCGAACGGCGCCCGATTGGTCTCCGCCACACCGGCGATAAAGTAGACCACAAACAAAGGAAATAATGGCCAGAGATACCACTGATGAAGACCGCCAGCCTGCTGCAGCGCAATCTCGTGCAGATTAAGACTCTGTGCAGACATCAACACGCCGACGAGGGCAAACCCCATGGCGATTTCATAGGCAACGATTTGCGCAGCCGAGCGTAGTGACCCGAGAAATGCGTACTTAGAGTTCGATGCCCAGCCGGCAATGATCACGCCGTATACACCGAGTGAGGTCAACGCAAGAACGAACAGCAGACTTGCATCGATATTGGCGAGCACCCAGCGATCCGTGAACGGGATTACCGCCCAGGCCACCAGCGCCGGCGCCAGCGCCAGCACCGGTGCAGTAACGAACAGGTACTTATTGGCGTTGGTCGGGATGATGACCTCTTTCAGCATCAGCTTGACGACATCGGCGATCGGCTGCAACAAACCGCGCGGTCCCACCCGATTAGGCCCGATGCGTACTTGCATGTAGCCGATTATTTTTCGTTCGGCAAAGGTCAGGTAAGCCACGCCTAACACAACGGGCAACACGATAATGATGATTAGAACGAGATTCACCAGGGTCACCTGGGACCAAGCGGGGATGCCATTCCACACTGACCAGGCAAAGTCGATCATGCTTTCTCGGCCTTCTCGAGGCTCACTGCCCCATGAGCATCCAAGGAAATTGTTTCCGGGTAACCGGAAGGTATCAGCACACATTGATCGGGCACACGTGTGTCTATCGCCACATCTAGGACCACTTCGCCATGGGCCACGCGCACGCGCACCCGGGCGCCATCGTTTACGTTAAGGCTCGCCGCCTGTACGGCGCTCATTCTCGCCGCCGGTTTCGGATTGTCGGCCGTCTGCTGTAACGCCTCGGCACGACGCACCACGCTGTCGATTCGGTAAAGCGGTACCTCGTAGATACGCTGCAATGTGTTTGTATCGACACGCAACTCTGGCGGTAACAGTCGTTCGCCAAGGTTGCTCGATGGAGTCAGTGTCCGGGCGTCGATCTCCGCGCGCACCTCGTCGATCGTAGAATAGTCAAATCCCGGTTGCCCCAAACGACTACCCAAGATACGCAAGATCTTCCACCCTGGACGCGTCTCCCCGAGGGGTCGCACAGCCGCCGTAAAGGACTGCCAACGGCCCTCACAGTTGACGAAAGTGCCATCGGTCTCAGTGAACGGCGCCAGCGGTAACAGCACATGGGCGTATTGCATGGCCGCGGTAGGCGCTGAGGCTGGTGAAAACGGCGTCATCATGATGACGAACTCCGCCGCTTCCATGGCGCTACGTGCGCGACCACCTTCCAGGCAATCAAGCTCCGGCTCGACCCCCAGCAACACGTAAGCCTGCAGCGGCTCACGAATCATACTGTAGGCATTGCGGCCGGCGTTGGCGGCTTTGCCTGCCGCTTCCCGATGCGGTACACAACCCGCGAGCCACGCACCGGCGCCGTTGGCTTCGCTGAGCACCCCCAGCGCAGCACCTGCGAGTTCAGCTACGAGGTCCGCCAATGCACGTAACGTCGCCGCCTGCGGGTGGCTAGCGGCGAGATTACCCAGCAAGACAGCTGCGGGTTTACGTGTCGCCAGTACTTGCGCAATTGCCTGCTCGCTTGCTGTCGGTACGCGTTTACTGAGCCAATCCGGTAATCTATCGCGTGTGGCCTTGCCGCGAGCCGCCAGTGCACTGGCTACCCCAGCGAGCCCCAGGATCATGTCTGCCGGACTTGCAATGATCTTATGTGCAAGCGGCGCGGCGAGATCGTAATCCACGGGATTGATCGCCATGATCTGTGCACCCTTGCGCCCAGCGTGGCGTAAGCGTAGCCCGAGGAGCGGCTGTTCTTTGCGAATATTGGACCCTACCAACAGCACGGATTGGCAACTTTCCAGATCTTCGATCGACTGACCTAACCAAGGGAATGGTGGCAGTGCTTGATCGTCTCTGAAATCAGATTGCCGCAGACGGTGGTCTACGTTTGAGGAGCCGAGCGAGCGCAATAGCTTCTGCAGGAGATAAAGCTCTTCCAACGTCGACGCTGGTGCCGCCAACGCGCCAATCTGGTTGCTACCATGCTGGTCGATCACCCGGCGCAATCCAGCAACCGTAAACTCCAAGGCGGTGCTCCAGTCGACTTCTTGCCAACGTCCACCGTCGCGGATCATGGGTGATTGCAGCCGGTCACTGCTATTCAACGCCGTATAGCTGAATCGGTCGCGATCGGACAGCCAGCATTCGTTGATTGCCTCGTTATCACGCGGCAGCACGCGCATGACCTTATGGCGTCGACTCTCGACATTAAGATTCGAACCGACGCAGTCATGTGGGCTGATGGACGGGTGACTCGTGAGCTCCCACGCCCGCGCCGTGAAGCGAAACGGTTTGGAGGTAAGCGCACCTACCGGGCAGATGTCGATAACATTGCCGGAGAGCTCGGAATCGACGCTGCGTTCGATAAAGGTCCCGATCTCCGTGTGCTCCCCTCGTCCAGTGGCACCCAATTCCATGATGCCCGCAAGCTGTTGTCCGAAACGCACGCAACGCGTGCAATGAATGCAGCGCGTCATTTCCGTGGCGATCAGCGGTCCTATATTCTTGTCATGCACCACGCGCTTCTTCTCGGCGTAGCGCGACACATCTTTGCCGTACCCAAGTGCCAGATCCTGGAGTGGACACTCGCCACCCTGGTCACAGATCGGGCAATCAAGTGGATGGTTAATCAGCAGGAATTCCATAACGCCGCGCTGGGCGTCGTGCGCCAAAGCCGAGCGCGTGAATACTTTCATACCATCAGCCACGGGCGTTGCACATGCGGGCATCGGCTTTGGTGCCTTCTCGATCTCCACCAAGCACATGCGGCAGTTAGCCGCTATTGGCAGTTTGTGGTGGTAGCAGAAACGTGGCACGTAGATCCCGGCAGCATCGGTGACCTGGATCACCATCGATCCTTTCTTCGCGCGTAAGGGTTCGCCGTTTACTTCAATGGTAACCATGTCGGCATCAGGTGGCTGCGTGGTGCTCATGTCCGGCTTGGCGCTCATCGCTTGCCACCCCGTGCAGCGGGCAACTCATACTTGCCGGTGCCGGGTAGGCAGCGGCCATGGTCGATGTGATATTGGAACTCGTCACGGAAATGGTGCACAAAACTTCGCACCGGCCAGGCCGTTGCCTCGCCAAAGGCGCATATCGTGCGCCCCTCGATCTTGCTCGCGACATCATCGAGCATGTCGATCTCCTCGGGCTTTCCGCGACCCTGCTCGATACGGTTGATCACGCGCGCAAGCCAGCCGCTACCCTCACGGCAGGGCGTACACTGACCACAGGACTCTTCATAATAGAAGTAGGCGATGCGCCGCAGCGCCTGCACCATGCACGTGGTCTCATCCATGATGATCACTGCGCCCGAACCCAGCATCGAGCCCGCTTTCGCCAGGCTGTCGAAGTCCATCGTGAGCTCCATCATGATTTCGGCGGGCAGCACCTTTGCCGACGAGCCTCCGGGTATCACTGCCTTCAGCTTATGCCCGTAACGCACGCCGCCGGCCAGTTCAAGCAGCCTGGCAAATGGGGTGCCGAGCGCAACTTCGTAGTTCCCCGGCTTATTCACGTGACCGGAAACGGAGAAGATCTTGGTGCCACCGTTATTGGCCTTACCCATTTCCAAAAACCTCTGGCCGCCATGGCGCAGAATGTAGGGCACGGATGCCAAAGTTTCAGTGTTGTTGACGGTTGTCGGCCGTCCAAACAAGCCATAGTTCGCCGGAAACGGTGGCTTGTAACGAGGCAACGCGCGCTTGCCTTCCAGAGATTCCAACATACCGGTTTCTTCGCCGACGATGTAGGCGCCGGCACCGAGGTGGTTATAAAGATCGAAGTCCACGCCCGAGCCGAGAATATTTTTACCCAGCAAACCTGCCTCATAGGCTTCGCGCACCGCCGCCTCGCAGCGCTCAAACGGTTCAGCGAATTCGCCGCGCAAATAGTTGTACCCAACGGTCGCGCCCGTCGCATAACCGGCGATCGCCATACCTTCGATGATGGCGTGCGGGTTGTAACGCAAGATATCGCGATCCTTGAACGTACCGGGCTCGCCCTCATCGGAATTGCAAACAATATATTTCTGCACCGGTGCCGCCCTCGGCATGAAGCTCCATTTAAGCCCGGTCGGAAATCCAGCTCCGCCGCGGCCACGCAGCGCAGCAGTCTTCAACTCACCGATGATCTGTTCCGGCGGCGTCTTTTCCTTAAGCACTTTCTTCCACATGTCATAACCGCCGGTACCCACGTAGGTCGCGAGTGTCCACGGCTTCTCCAAGCCGAGATTGGCGTAGCAGACTTGGTTTACGCCGCTCACTTCAACCTCGCAAGGATGGCGTCCACCTTGTCCGGCGTGAGGTTCTCGTAATAGGTGCGATCCACCATAAACATCGGCGCACCGCCGCAGGCAGCCAGGCATTCACTCTCCTTGAGGGTGAACCTGCCATCCGACGTGGTTTCGCCCAATTTGATCCCGAGCTTCTTCTGCAGATGCTCGACGATCGTATCTGAACCGCAAAGCATGCAAGAGATGTTGGTGCAAACGTAGATCTTGTGGCGTCCTACCGGTTCTAAATCGTATAACGTGTAGAAACTCGCGACCTCGTAAACCGCGATCCGCGGCATCTGCAGGTACTCTGCCACGGCGTCCATCAATTCAATCGTAAGCCAGCCGCCATTTTGCTGCTGCACGATATTGAGCGCCGCCATGACCGCTGCCTGTTTTTGCTCCGGTGGATACTTGGTAGTCCAACGATCGATCTGGGCACGCGAGTCCGCGGTGATCAGCTCAACGGGAGAACCTGGTTGCACCTTTGCGCTCACCGGTCCACCTCACCGAACACGATATCTATCGTAGCCAGAATCGCTACCACATCGGCCAACATGTGCCCGCGCGCCATTTCATCCATGGCCGACAGATGGGCAAAACCCGGGGCGCGGATCTTCATGCGATAGGGCTTGTTGGCACCATCAGACATAAGATAGATACCAAACTCTCCTTTTGGTGCTTCAACAGCGGCATAGGCTTCCCCCTCCGGAATACAGAAGCCCTCGGTGAACAGCTTGAAATGGTGGATCAGCGATTCCATGCCTTCTTTCATTTGCTCGCGCCGGGGCGGCACCAGCTTGTGATCATCGATCATTACTGGGCCCGGGTTTTCACGAAGCCATTGCACGCATTGGCGGATGATTCGGTTGGCTTGTCGCAGCTCTTCCATGCGCACCAGATAACGGTCATAACAGTCGCCGTTGGTGCCGATGGGAATGTCAAAATCGACCTGGTCATATGCAGCGTACGGTTGCTTTTTGCGCAAATCCCACGCGACACCCGAGGAACGCAGATTCGCGCCAGTAAATCCGAGCTGCAGGGCACGTTCGGGCGACACCGCACCGATCCCGACAGTGCGCTGCTTCCA
>QKEI01000070.1 GCA_003251795.1 Candidatus Muproteobacteria bacterium | reverse complement strand
TCAAAGGTCTTGACCTCGCCTCCGTACTTCGCGGCGAGCACCTTGGTCATGGCCGCCGTCAAGGTAGTCTTACCGTGATCGACGTGGCCAATGGTGCCGACGTTGACGTGCGGTTTGGTGCGTTCGAATTTTGCCTTGGACACGGTGGCTTCCTCGCGTTAACGCTATTGACCGTTACCTAAATAAAGATAAAAGAGATACCTGACACGACAACTAGCTGGAGCCCACAACCGGATTTGAACCGGTGACCTCTTCCTTACCAAGGAAGTGCTCTACCGACTGAGCTATATGGGCGAAAACCCAGATCCAACACATAAAAGATACAAGGAAGAAAAGATTCCCTTGCACGTTGACCTAAATTATGTACCTTGCGACTTGTATCTGTTGTCATGGAGCGGGCGATGGGAATCGAACCCACGTCATCAGCTTGGAAGGCTGAGGTTCTACCATTGAACTACGCCCGCATCTAGAAACTAGAAACCATGTACTAGATACCAGATGCGGGTAACTGTGACCTTTAACAACAGACTGCGTGTTACTGGCAGCTGTCATGCACGCCCAATGTCACTCGTGCTCGCGTCGACCCTGGGGTACCGCCCTCCGCCATCTGGTGGAGGGGGGAGGATTCGAACCTCCGAAGGCAGAGCCGTCAGATTTACAGTCTGATCCCTTTGGCCGCTCGGGAACCCCTCCCTAGAATACGCAAACGGCGAATTTTCATGCAAAAAACGCCTTCGTGTCAACATTTTGCGCCGTTTCCGCGTCTTTTGCTACTAACTGGAGCCCGCAGAGGGACTCGAACCCCCGACCCCCTGATTACAAATCAGGCGCTCTACCAGCTGAGCTATGCGGGCATTGGCGGCCTAAACACCGGCAAATCCTAGTATAAATCGGCCACTCCCTGCGACCAACGGCACCTCAGGGTTTCGACCCCTCAATGCCTTGTCCTGCCGTCGATGGGCCCTTGGAGCAGGCCTGCCACGATACCCGTGCCCGTGCGTCGGGCCACCCCTGACGTTGCAGCCCATCCAGTTGCTGCGAATCGATCTCGGCCTTCAGCCAGTACGTCGGCTGGGTGTTGGTGATGGTCTCCTGCTTGGCGCTCACGCCCTTTTCGGCGAGCACACGCACGAGCGCGGCGGCATTTTTCTCAACCGCAAATACACCGAGCGACACGGCATTCTCCCGGCCCGGCTCCTCGATTACATAGTGTTCCTTGAAACCGAGCTCGGTAAGCTGCGCCCGCTTGCGTTCCGCGAGCTTGCGTGACTCTAGCGCCGGCAGATACACCCGATAACTGGTTGACGTCTCTTCCAGTTGCTCAGAACGTGTCCTCATTGCGCCCAAGCGCTGTGCCGTCGATATTGCCGCCGACACCTGTTCAGCACTGGCAAATGGTCCTAGCGATATGCATAAACGTCCGCGTTGCCCGGTGCCCTCGACACCACTTACGTTCGCCGATGTTGGTTGTCGTAGAGGCCGAATCCTGTCCGCATTTACTGATGGACGCGCCTTAACGGCGGCACCGGGTGGAATGACCTTATACCAACTGCCCCACATGAAAACGGCCACATTAAGGAGCAGCAGCACGCCAACCAGCCATTTCACATCACTTCTTCCGCAATCAGCGCGAGTCCACGCAGCACCAGATCGGGTACATGCTCAACCGGTACCTCGACTCGCAATCGTGGCAATACCCGTGTCGCATCGCCACCCGTGATCAGCACTCGTACGCCTCTACCGAGTTGCTTCGCCTGTTCCGTCAATATGCGGTCGATCGCTCCCGCGAGACCGAACGCGCTGCCTCCAGTAACAGCGTCCGCCGTGGAAAGACCGAGGCAGTTGGTATCGTCACCGTCAATCTCACGAATCTCGTGCGTTGCGCCGACCAAACTGGATCGCAGCAACTGCAATCCTGGCAAAATGACACCGCCCAAAAAATCCCCCTGCGCGGACAGTGCATCGATGGTCACCGCGGTGCCGCAGTCTACTACAGAAAGTGGCCCCGTGCTCATGCGGTGTGCGGCAATTAGCGCTACCCAGCGATCTGCACCCAGGGTTGCTGGCTCACGATAGTGGTTTTTCACCCCTAGCAGCTCACGTTGTGCCTTTACCACGTGTGCTTTCAGCGACCAATGCCGCAGTACCCAGCGATCCATTGCTTGCAAAACTTTCGGATTGGCAACACATGCCACTACCACCTTCTTCGGTACTGGGCCCTCTGCCCATAGGTGATCGAACAGCTGATCCAATGCTTTATCACGAAGCAACGCCGACGCAGTCTGCCAGCTCCTCGGCTGCGCGCGCGCCCATTTGATGCGGGCGTTGCCAAGATCAACAAGGAGGTTCATTACTCTGCCGCATGCTAATCTCGCCGCTATGAAATACCTGGATACCGCGATCGTCATTCATGATACGAAGCGCTCCATTGTCATCCACACCTAAAGCGCGCCCGACGACAGTTTGTTCTTTGCTGAGTAGTCGTACACGTTGTCCTTGGGAAACGTGTAGCTGCTCCCAATCGACGCGAAAATGAGCGAAGCCTGTATGCTGGAATATCTCGAACATGTCGTACAACTGCTTGATGAGGAAAGCTACCAATCGATCGCGGTTGATCGCTTTGCCCGTCATGCGCCGAAGATCTGTCCAGTCTTGCCCGATGCGGGCAGCATCCTGCTCAGCGAGGAAACCATTTAACCCTACACCGACTATCGCCAGCACCCCCATGCCGATGCGCCGATGCACGTCAACGAGCACGCCGCCAAGCTTCCGCTGCTGCCATAGAATATCATTTGGCCATTTCAGTCCCACACCAGCTATACCGTAGTCGGCTAACCCCCGTGCCACGGCGACTCCTGCCGCCAGACTCAAACCGGCGAGCGTGCCGGCCCTGTCGTCTAACCACCAGGCCATCGACAACATTACGTTGGAATAGGGCGTCGCTACCCATGATCGGCCACGCCGCCCACGACCCGCGTGTTGCGCTTCAGCTATGCACGTAGTGCCAGAGAAACACTGACCTCCCTTTGCCTTTCTTAGCAGATACAGATTGGTCGAATCGACCTGTTCGCGAAGGTGAAGACGCTCGGTGATCGTCGATGCCAACGCACCTAGATGATTGAGAATACTTTGGCGGTTCAGTGGGCGGAATAAGGCACATGAGCGATATGTCCGTGTGGGGACATGTTGGATACCGAGTCCCTGATGTACGAGCGCACGCACGTGCCTGCGTACTGTGGCCGGACTTAACCCAAGTGCACTGGCCACTTCCGCAGTGGTATGGCTTTCGCCGTCAGTCAAAATGCTGAGGATCCTCTGGCGCGCAGACATTGATGTATTTTACCAAGGACAAATCCGTAGCGAACTGATGCTTGACGCCCTCGTGCTAGCCAGACAGTTCCTAGATACGATAAACGCATCGAATAACCGCATTAAACCGTTGCCCTTCATGCAAGGGAGTTAGCAATGCCGCGAAGTCCCTAGTGCTGATCGATATGGAGTCGGTATGCGGACATGACGTTCGCAGCGATTACACCTATTACCCTAGCCAAACACCGAACTCTGCGCAGAGGCCACATACCTCTAGGGCAGGTCTAGTACGCCCAGTGATCATACAGGTCGCACGGAACTACCGCTTAATCTGCTGTAAGATTGCTAACCATGACAAGCTACTGCCCGCATCGTCGCGACGGACAGTTCATACCACCGGAGGTTTGCTACTTTCCGCTAGATCGTCGCCGCTTTGAGCTTAAGGCGGGTTTGTATGTCCTTGGCACCGACTTCGGCAACGGGGAGGCCGATACCAAAGTTTTTCAGATCGACGCGAGCTTCGATCGCTACAGGCGATCCAAGCTTCGCGCGCGCAGCGAGCGTCTGTCGAAATACTATCAGCTACACCAATATACGGCCGCGGTGGCGCAACAGATCGCGCGTTTCATTGCCTACCGCTTGGCTCAGGAACACGCAGGCTATTTCAGCGTGGAGCAGCGAACAAGGGGAGGTATAGTATTGGATTGCGTCCTCACCCGCGAAGCGCTAGTTTTCGGCGCCGATATGCAACTGATCGAGGCTAAGAGTCAGGTCGATCCGCCCTACGTATCATCACTCGATGCATTGGCATGTCAGATGCAAGAAGATCTGGCAGTTCTGCGCGTGGGGGATCGGCAATGGCTAAGCGCTGTGCACCTGTGCTTCCCGAACCACTGGGCAGCCGAAGAAAAAATCGGACGCAACTTTGCCGAGATACACAACCCAGTCCCTGGCATCGAAAAAATAAGCGCCAGAGCCGGCGCCCTGGTCGACGCCATGATTTACAAAGGACCTTACGTGCGCTTTGCTTGGGGGCTAAGCACCGACACACACTTGAATCATCACCCGCAACCGCGTCCGGACGTACCGCAACATGCTTGGCAGGGGCGCACGTTTAACCCCGCCCGACCCCAGCTCTGGTTACGCGTTGAGCGCCAGACTTCATGGGGATTCCCGCAGATCGCTGCCACTCTGTTCACCATCCGTACATATTTTACCGACTGCCAAAAGATCAGGCAGGACTCATCGAAATTAGCCAGACTTACCGGCGCTATCGAATCGATGACGCCTCAAACTTTGCGATACAAAGGCATAGCGGACGCGAAATCGGAAATCTTACGTTGGCTGCGCCCGCCAGAGGCATCGACTCCGAAATAATCGTATCACCGTGTTTGTAGCCAGAATGTCACCGGCCCGTCGTTCGTGAGATTTAGCTCCATGTGTGCGCCGAATATCCCACTTTGTAGTCGGCGATAACGCTGCCGCGCTTGGGTCGTCAAGTACTGAAACAGCCGCTCCCCTTCCGCCGGCGCCGCTGCGGGCGTAAAGCTTGGGCGCATGCCCTTGCGTGTGTCGGCTGCCAAGGTGAAATTGGGCACCAACAATAATCCGCCGTCGATGTCCTTTACGCTCAGGTTCATCTTGCCGGCATCATCAGGAAATAAGCGGTAGCCAAGGATGCGTTCGAGTAAGCGCTCTGCATCGCTTTCGTCGTCACCCTGCTCGATGCCAATGAGAACAAGTATGCCGCGATCTATGGCGGCAGCGGTCTTGTCATCTACAAGCACGCGCGCAAAACGCACTCTCTGCAGTAACCCAATCATCCTAACTACCAGTGTTCAATCCAATTAAATCACAGCTCTTGTATAATAACGTTTCACACAGGGACTCGGCTCACAGACGGAGTGCCCGTGTTGCTAACCATTTACACTATCGGACACAGCAACCACAGTATAGAGTATCTGCTGCAGATGCTGCGCACGATGGAGTTGCAACAACTCGTCGACGTGCGTGCCTACCCCAACTCGGCAAGACACCCGCAGTTCGCAAGCGTGTGCTTGCAACGAATGCTTACGGATTACGATATTAGTTATTGCTGGGCGGGTTCACAGCTCGGCGGAATGCGCAAGGGACGGTCGACATCACCCCATCGAGCTATTGCGTCGCCCTCCCTGCGAGCCTATGCCGACTACATGGAGACTCAGGAGTTTCGCAACGCCCTCGGCGACTTGACCGACTCAGCGGGTGGGATGCGCACTGTTTTGATGTGTGCGGAACGGGACCCGTCGCGCTGTCACCGCTCGCTAATTGCCGACTACCTCAGCTTGAGTGGCATCCAGGTGATACATCTGATCGATAACCGTGTAAGTCGGGTACACGAATTCAATCCGCTGGCACGGCGCGTAGGCGATTGCTTGATCTATGACCGAGGTACCACGCGCGAGCTTGGCTTAGAGTGACAAGGGTATCGCTGCCGTGCCGCTCAATCAGGCAGCAGCGTTGAGCTGAGCAAGCTCCTGGGGCAGAACGATCTCCATCGAGATAGGCAGGTGATCAGAATAAGGATAATTGAGCGTGCTTACGTTCACTATGCGCAGAGATGGCGATACAAGGATATGATCAATGTTGCGCTGAGGTCTCCAGCTTGGAAACGTGTGCAAACCGGAAATGGGTTCGCGTAAGCCGCTGGTGGCGAGTAACAGCTCCATCTCTTCGCAATCGGACTGAAAGTTTAGATCGCCCATCAGTATCGCGTGGCGGCACGTTCTAATGATCTCACCGACATACAATATTTGCTGCAAGCGTGCGCGCTTGCCAAGGGCGAAGTGCACGATAAACAGGACTAGCGCGTCATTACTATCACCGAACTTAATACCTAGCGTCCCGCGCCCCGGTATGATACCCGGCAACTTGTGTTCGACGATCTCAGTCGGCTGAAGACGACTCAGAAAGCCGATGCTGTGTTGAGCGAACATTCCCAGGTTGCGATTTGTCTGATCATACCAGCTTGGGAAATGCGCCTTTAGCGCAAGGTATTCCGTTTGGTTGACGAAGCCGCTGCGGAAACTGCCGCTATCGGTCTCTTGTAATCCAACTAAGTCGAAATGGCGCACCAAATTGGCGATCCGATTCAGATTACTGAGCCGCCGGGAATCCGGTAACACGTGCTGCCAACTCCGCGTCAGGTAATGACGATAGCGGCTACTGGCAATGCCGCTCTGGATGTTGTAGCTCAGCAGCCG
This sequence comes from Candidatus Muproteobacteria bacterium, assembly GCA_003251795.1. Taxonomy (GTDB): domain Bacteria; phylum Pseudomonadota; class Gammaproteobacteria; order Acidiferrobacterales; family SPGG2; genus SZUA-472. Next base: position 4,003 of record QKEI01000070.1, on the reverse strand, counting down.
CAGACGCGGCAGATAGGGCATCGTCGTCGCCGTGTGTGCAGGAGCAGAGTCGGGAGACACTGACGCGAATACATCCAAATCCGAACTTCTCATGTGTTCACTCTATCATTTATCTAGTGCATTTGATGGACTATAGACGCACGCCCCTGCGCATACCCTTTCCCCGCACTGAGCGATTGACCGTTAGATCAGACCAGCCTAAACAGATATAGTCGCTCCGAGCCTACCCTTCAATTGCCGGCAGGCACCGCAATTGCCGCGTTTATCCCATAAATCCCGGCCCCCCGGGTCAAAACCGCTACCAGGCGCCTTTGCCGTACAGGTACAACTGGTAACCGACAAAACATGCAAGTAACACGCCACCTTCGAGGCGGTTTACCTGTCCGGGCTTACGGAAACCGTAGGCCATGGCAAATAACGCAAGCGTAAAAGCAATCATAGCCGGGTAGTCACGGGTCAATACCTCGGTAGGAAAGGCGCCGGGGCGCACGATACCGACAATACCCAGAACCGCCAGCAAATTGAACATATTCGAACCGATGATGGTGCCAATTGCAATGTCGTGCTGATTGCGAAGCGCGCTTGCCACACATGCGGCCAGTTCCGGCAAACTAGTCCCCACAGCAACGATAGTGAGGCCGATCACTAAGTCGCTGATGCCTATAGACTGCGCGATGTTGACAGCGCCCCATACCAACATGCGGGAACTGAGCAACAACATCAACAGACCTAGTACTAGCCAACCGAAAGAACGTGCCGTGGACACATCATGCGGTACGCTGCTATCGAATTCGCTACGCATCGGGTCGCTTGCGCGAGTCCGCAATCCTAGGCTCGCGACCCAATACATCACCACACCCAACACTACCAGCAACAAGAAACCATCAAGCCGTCGAAGATAACCATCAAGCATGAGCACAAGGGCGATTAATGTGATCGCCAATAGGATTGGGAGTTCACGCCGAAGTGTGGTCGAATGCACTTGTAACGGCTTAATCACGGCAGTGATACCAAGAATTAGCCCGATGTTGGTTATATTCGAGCCCAACGCGTTACCTATGCCTAGGCCAGCGTTGCCCTGCCAACTTGCAATTGCCGAGATCAACATCTCCGGCATTGACGTAGCGACGGCTACCACCGTCAAGCCAACCATCAATGCAGACACACCAAGATTGCGTGCAGTTGCCGCTGCACCGAAAACAAAACGGTCGGCTGCCCATGCCAACACGGCAATTCCAGCGACTAGCGCGCAAATTGCTAGGAGCATGTGACTTCAAAGACTAGAAGGGGTGGCCGCAATTGGGCGTTGGTATCGCGAATCAGTATAATCAACAAAAATACGCCAAGTAGCAGACACACGGAATGATCGGTGTAATTCATCGCCTGTTTAACAATCTTGCGATACGTAAGACTTTGCTGAGATTGCGGTATGGCTTGGTTCTCGCGTTCATCGCTATTGTTGCCTACTTCATGAAACCACAGTGGTGGCTAGCGGCATTTCTTGTCTCCATGTTCGGTGAGCTTATACAGCTTTGGGCATTTGCATCATTAATCAAGAACAAGGAGCTTGCGGTGCGCGGTCCCTACGTAGTTACACGAAACCCGATGTACCTGGGCCGGTTTTTCCTGATCTTTGGCCTGTTGTTGTTGCCGGCTAATGTCTATCTGCTTATCGCGTACTGCATTCTTTATTACTTCTACATGGTCAATCGGGTCGAGCGCGAGGAACAGCATCTGCGGCAGGTATTGGGGCAACGCTACGCGGAGTATTGCCTGGAAGTCAACAGATTCTGGCCGACGCTACGCCGTCTGGGCAACAAGGACATTGGGTTTTTTGATTGGAAACGTTTGATCAGAAACAACGGCCATTGGAACTTGTTGCTAACGCTGATTGTCTACGCTGCACTTTTTGCTTACGCTCGCTACGTTGTCGCGCACTAAGTAAAGGGCACATCACTTTGTTACTTGTTCTTGGCAAATACAAGACGACTGATGTTCCTCACGTTTCTCCCAATCATTCGGGCGGCCCGCGGCAAAATGGCGTTGCGGTCCGATAGCAAACGGTGTTCGTCATCGACTGACACAAGCGCCGGAGCCAAACGTTTCTTTAAACGCAACACCGCCACCAAGTCGGCCTGACAGAATCGACGGAAAACCCAATTCCATAGCGGGTTGCCACGTACTGTGTGGGCGACGAAATCGACCAGGTACGGCTGGCCAGCGCTGTTAACAACAATATTGCCACCGCTACGCAAATCACAATGGGCCACGCCGCGTTCATGTATTGCACGTACCAGCTCCTCCAACTTGTCAAACAACTCCGGTGTCACACTGCCCGGCGGCATTGCTCTGGCTGGAATCCCATCTATGTGTTCTATGAGCAAGGCACGCATACTCACTTTGCGAAGCAATCTGGGAACGCCACGAATACCATCGAGCAGCGCGAGGGCTCGTGCTTCACGATAGGCAAGTAATGGGCCCAACACGCGCCCGAACCAGACGGCGCTGCGGCTGAAGTCCTTCAACACGGCCTGCCTGCTACCGACTCGAACAAGCGCCACCTCCGGACGCGTACCTTCGCCGGTACGGTATGTCTGAACGGTGTGAAGCCGCAATTCGTCGACAGGCAAAGTATCGAGTGACACTATACCTTCAGCAGGCCGGTGTGATGCCCCCGATTGGTCATGTTAGTGGGAGCCGAAGACTATCTCGCGACGCTGCGTCGATGGCGTTCAATCATTAATGCCATCTTGTCCTTTACCCAAAGCTTTTCCTTTTTCATTTTCTCAAGCGTCACGTCGTCCAGTGGTAAAACGCCGTGTGCGGCTTTGTCTACTTGTTCGTTCAGTTCCTGGTGTTTGTCGTAGAGATCCTTGAAGTCTGGGTTTTCAGCAAGTAACTGATGGACGATCTCTTGGTCATGCTCGAACATAGGGATCTTCCTCGCTAGAAGTGACAATGGTTCCTGCTGGCATCAGCAACTAGTAACACAGCTTTGACCTGACGGGGCAAAAATGGCCCTATAGAAAACAAAAACCCCTGCAACATACGCTGCAGGGGTCAGGACTTCGAATTCGCCGTTGCACCATCTGCTCCGCTCGTGGCTCAACGTCGTTAGGCTATGCTGCTTGAAATCGCTCCGAGCGATATTGTCGCCTGCGACCATTCTATCGTTCAATCTCTTATGCACGTACGAAGCGACCCAACGGCACCATACTATCACTACGCGGCCTGGTGGTAACCCCATTCCCGATCGTTTCTTTCGTGGCGGGGCCCTCAGTAAGGCCCGTGGAAATGTACCACGGGCTAGAATATGGAGCCTGGCGGTGACCTACTTTCGCATGGGGAAACCCCACACTATCATCGGCGCTGAGCAGTTTCACTTCCGAGTTCGGAATGGAATCGGGTGGTTCCCACTCGCTATAGCCGCCAGGCAAACCGGTGCATTCCCGCGGTAGCTTTTACGTCACGCACGCATCGCCCAGACCGGGGGAATATCAATCGAAAAGTTGCCTAGGGAATAATGTATCTTCACGCAAACACCCAGGCCTCTTGGGTGTTATATGATCAAGCCTCACGGTCAATTAGTACTGGTTAGCTTCATGCATTACTGCACTTCCACACCCAGCCTATCAACGTCGTAGTCTTCGACAAACCTTTAGGGACCTCGCGGGTCCAGGGAAATTTCATCTTGAGGGGGGCTTCCCGCTTAGATGCTTTCAGCGGTTATCCCGTCCGTACATGGCTACCCGGCAGTGCCACTGGCGTGACAACCGGAACACCAGAGGTACGTCCACTCCGGTCCTCTCGTACTAGGAGCAGCTCCTCTCAAATTTCCAACGCCCACCGCAGATAGGGACCAAACTGTCTCACGACGTTCTAAACCCAGCTCGCGTACCACTTTAAATGGCGAACAGCCATACCCTTGGGACCGGCTTCAGCCCCAGGATGTGATGAGCCGACATCGAGGTGCCAAACACCGCCGTCGATATGAACTCTTGGG
>QKEI01000257.1 GCA_003251795.1 Candidatus Muproteobacteria bacterium | reverse complement strand
CCGCCAGCTCTGGATCGTCCGGATCCCTCAGGTAATCTGCAATCACATTGGCGATCAAGCGGTGGCCGGCCTCATTCGGATGCTCGTCTGTGTTCTCGAAGTAAGGCTGCACGGGCGCGTCACGTAACGCCGGTAACAGGTCCAGAACCGGCACGTCTTGCTTACGCAGCGCGTCCGTCAGCTGAACTCGCCAACGGGCTTCGTCATCCACTAACTTGCGCAGACCCGCGAATCTCTCGGGCTTTCTGATCTTGTTCCAGAAGGCACTCTCCTTGGTCGGCAACAGCACTACCAGCAGCTCGGCGCCGGCGGCCTGCACGCGCCGATGGATCCGCCCGAGCACCGTTCGCGAGACCTCGAAGCCGAGCTCGATCCGGGGGTCACGGTTATCGAGGGCCGCACTCACGTAAGCGACATTGAAACTGGTGCGCCATTCGCCGTCGACGAAGTTCGCGCAGTTCCCAGTCGACGCGGTCGAACGAGCGGGCATTGCGTGTGCCGATAGTTGTGCCTGTAGGGCAGCGACAAGATTGCCGGCAAGCGCGTAGAGCATAACGTTGTGTGCGAGCCAGGGATCCATGGCCGATGGTACAGGTGGTTTCCTATTCGCCACCGACGGCGACGTTTCGTTGCACTGGGCGCGCCTTGCCATTTCGCGCTCCAATCTTCGCAGCGCTTCATCTGTTTCCAGCAATCGCGCAGCGTCCTTACTGGCTGCAAGAGAAGCGAGCGCACGTATCTCGGGATCGCGTTGTGCAAGCACGAAGGTATCGACGAAATCGTTACCGAAATAAAGCGCGACAATTATGAGTTTGGGAGATAGCCGCAGCGCATCTTCGATCTGTAGGAAATACTGAGCCGGACCATAACCGCCCACGCCCATGTTGTACACGCTCACGCCGGTCTTGTCCGCTAACAGCTGTGGCCACGCCGCTTTCCGGGCGACAAACGAGCCGTAGGTGTTGGAGTCACCCAGCGTGACGATGTCGGCGTGCGTTAGCGCGCGCGGATTGCGATAGCCGTTAGCGTCGTGCTCGAGCCAAAGGGGGTTGCTACGTAACCGCAGTCGTGTGTCTCCGATCCACCGGCTATTGCGTTCAGCTGGCGGGGTCAGAACTGACCGAACATCGTGGGAAGCGGCGCCGAGCACATGCAAAAGCAATTCGGCGAAGATGAGCGAAGCAAGGACGAGTGCGAATCGCCTAGCCCGCTCCGATGTTATGGAAAATTGTCTCCTCACCCGTCCCTGGTGGTGTGTTTGATTATTCATGTGCCACGAACTGCAAAAGCAGTCCGTTGCTACCAAAAATTAAGGTACTGAGCGTCAGCCCGGGATCAACTACTGTACCACTGTATAGGGTTGTTCTTGAAGCCGCCGCGGGGTCTTCTTGTCTTATCAGGGCCTTTTGGCCTACCCGCGACACGTTTGGCGTTATTTTAACAACTAACCCCTCACGACGCACAGGGACGTACGAGTGCCGCGCGCGCAGGATGCGCACGACTCCAGGGAAGGAGGAGATAGGAATCGTGTCGGGAACAGCGATCGAGGAGCGGCCGCGTGACGGTTTTAGTAGCTGGTTGTTACAAGGCTGGTCAGTCGTGAATCGGTGCTTGGACAACCAGACTATTAGAAACCATTTATCGGGCGCTACATCGCATACGTCAGTTATTCCCGGCTTATCCCACAAAGCATCACCTAAGCTTGTGGTGCAGCTAGCAGTAATAATCGGGTAGGGGTTCTGTAGTGTGTTACCAAGTGTTTCGTAGCGTGATGGCGCTACAACGTAAATGTGGGATTGGGGTTTTCATACGGACATTCATGCATCGAGGCGGTCTTCCCCTCCTCTTCTCCTATCTCCTTGTCGCCTCGCTAATAGCTGGATGTAGCAGCGGGGACGATAACACAGGGTCTGCTTTAACGGCGTTACCGGCACCGACCGTGTCGCTGACGGCGAGCCCTACGAGTGTGCCCACCAACGGGTCCTCAACACTGACCTGGTCGGCGCAGAACTCCCTCCAGTGCGAGGCCTCGGGCGGTTGGTCCGGGTCTAAAGCTGCCTCGGGCACCGTAACGGTCGGCCCCCTGACCGTATCGACGGTTTACCTCCTCACCTGTCGCGGCTTCGGCGGCATCACCACCCAAGCTGTCACTGTTGTCGTCGATAGCCAGCCTCCCCCACCGGCACCGACTGTTTCGCTGGCGGCCAGTCCGACCAGCGTGGGTCTAAATGAGAGCACGACGCTGACATGGTCATCGACCGATGCGGATGATTGCCAGGCATTTGACGGCTGGTCAGGTCTCAAAGCGACGTCCGGCAGCGAAGTCACAAGCCCATTAACGACGGCGACGACGTTTACCCTCGTCTGCAATGGCGCCGGCGGCAGCACCAGTAGCTCAGTGACCGTCACCGTCGGCGCGCCACCCCCCCCGCCCGCGCCCACGGTTTCGCTCGCGGCGAATCCGCTACAGGTTGCTTACAACGGTCAGAGCACTTTGGCGTGGTCGTCCACCGATGCAACCTCGTGTGTTGCCTCTGGTGACTGGGCGGGCACCAAGAGTACTTCCGGCAGTGAGACGATAGGGCCGCTGACAGCAACCAGCACGTTTATCTTGGTTTGCAGCGGTGCCGGCGGCGACGCTGGCCAATCGGTCACGGTGACGGTGCAACCGCCACCGAACCAGGCACCCGTGGCCAGTCCTGACACGGCCACCACGCAACAGGGCGTGGCGGTGATCATCAATGTGCTCGCCAATGATACCGATGCCGACGTCGGCGATACGCTCAGCGTAA
>QKEI01000169.1 GCA_003251795.1 Candidatus Muproteobacteria bacterium | reverse complement strand
AGACTTACGCGGCAATTATACCGGTTTCCAGCACAATAAATCCCGCAGTTCTCGGGGCGCACTGGCCTAACGCAGGAACGTCTGGTCGATGAACATACCCTTGAACATGAAAAAGAACATGATCGCCAGCAGGGCCCCAGCGGGCAGCGTCACCATCCAGGACATAAAGATGTTGCCGACCACGCGCAGGTTCAACGCGGCGATACCGCGCGCGAAGCCGACACCCAATACCGCGCCCACCAGCGTATGCGTCGTGGAAATGGGTAGACCGGTAAACGAGGCAAGCACCACCGTTGTGGACGCCGCCAGATTGGCAGCGAACCCACGACTCGGCGTCAACTGAGTGATGTGCTCGCCGACGGTACGCATCACGCGAAACCCAAAGGTGGCGAGACCTACGACAATCCCTGCGCCGCCAATGAGAAGCACCCAGGGTGGTAACGCAGATTCCTGCAGCACTTCGCCGCTGTGTACAGCACTGATTACAGCCGCCATGGGCCCGACGGCATTCGCCACGTCGTTGGAACCATGGGCAAATGCCACGGCTGCTGCGGTGAAGATCATCATCACGCCGAATACCTTCTCTACGTTGGCATAGTGAAACTTCCGATCGGCATCGGGATCGATCTTAATGCGCGCAATTAGGAAGACACCCATGGCCGTCGTTGCCGCTGCGATGCAGAGCGCGATCGCGACGCTCGCGGACAGACCGAGATTCCAACCGATGTGTGTGAGCCCTTTAGTGAGTGTGAGCAACACGATGACCAGGCTTACTACAAATATGTAAACCGGACCGTACTTCTTCGCATTCCGAATCGGCTCTTCGGTATCGATGATCAGCGTCTGCATGCTGTTAAACACGGCGAAGGAAAGCACGCCGGCAAGCATCGGCGAGATGACCCAGCTCACGGCGATCGTCCCGACCTCCTCCCAGTGCACGGCGTGCAACCCAACACTGGCGATTGCAAAACCGATGATGGCGCCGACGATAGTGTGGGTGGTGGATACCGGCCAGCCTCGCTGCGAGGCCATGAACAACCACACCCCGGATGCGAGCAGGGCCGCCAGCATGCCGTAAATGAACAGATCGGGCGTGCGCTGAAACACCGCAGCATCGACGATACCCTTGCGAATCGTGGACGTAACCTCGCCGCCCGCAAAGTAAGCCCCGCAGAACTCGAACACGGCGGCGATCATTACCGCTTGCACGGGTGTGAGGGCGCGCGATCCGACAGAGGTCGCCATGGCATTTGCCACATCGTTGGCGCCGATGCCCCAGGCCATGAAAAGGCCGAGCGCGGCAGCCAGCGTCATATAGACCACTACCGGATCCAGGGACACAAGCCTACCTTGCTAACAGCAGCTGCAAGCGACTACCGACCCGCTGAGCATAGTCGGCGACCATGCCGACCCACTCAATGAGCCGGTACGTGAACATGGCATCAGTGGCCCGCAGATCGTTCTCAAGCGCAAAGAGAATGGCTCGCAGCTTAACTTGTATACGGTCCGTTTCGCTTTCGATCGCGTTGAGCTGTGTGATCATGTCCTCCACACGGTTCACCTCGAGACCGCGAAAGCCGGTTTCAACCAGTTCATCCAGCTCCTCGATGATGCGCAGGGCCTGCGCCGATGCGTCGATCACGCGCGCCACATAATCATCGAAAAGGGTGTGCATCTGCGCAGGCAGACGCATATGACGCCCGCGTACCAGCCCGGCGATATCCTTGGCTTGGTTGGCCATGTTGTCCTGCATCATCAACACATCGAGCAGGTCGCGGCGATCGACAGGCATGAAGAGACCGGTGGGCAGGTCATGGCGCAACTGTTTCTTACGATCATCCGCCTCGTGTTCTAACTGGGTGATCTGCTCCTGCAGGCGCGCGACCTCATCGTCGTCACCGGCGATCACAGCGGCAAAAAATGGTCGCAACAGGCTGACGCAAGCATGCACCCGCACCATATGCTCTTGCAGCGGGCGTATTGGCGACTTACCGAACAGCTTGCTCAGATAACCGGTGGGCATACCTCAGGTCCCTCCCATGGTTCGACCAATACCGTGTCAAGACGTAGGATACGGAAGAACACCACCGGAAGAACACATCAGTGATGCGGTCGAAACGCCATTCCATCTACCATCAACGAAAACAGCGACTGCGGTGTGCGTTGCTCGATCACGCCCGCAACCACTCGGCGACACGCATGGAAAAGTAACTCAGAATACCATCGGCGCCGGCTCGCTTTATCGACAACAGCGACTCGAGCACGACTGCTTGCTCGTCGAGCCAGCCGTTGCGCGCGGCAGCCATTAGCATCGAATATTCGCCGCTGACCTGGTAAACGAAGGTGGGTACCCCAAAACGCTCTTTAACTCGCCGAACGATATCGAGATAGGGCATGCCGGGTTTGACCATCACCATGTCCGCTCCCTCCGCTAGATCCAGGCCCACTTCCCGCAGTGCCTCGTCGCTATTGGCGGGGTCCATTTGATAGCTGTACTTCTTGCCCCCTCCGAGCTTGGCCGCCGAACCCACGGCGTCACGAAACGGCCCGTAGAAGCTCGAGGCATATTTGGCGGAGTAGGCGAGAATACGAGTATGGATGAAACTCGCATGCTCCAGCGCATCGCGGATCGCACCGATGCGTCCATCCATCATGTCGGAAGGCGCCACCACATCAGTGCCAGCTTCGGCTAGCGATAGCGCCTGACGCACCAACACCTCAACTGTCTCGTCGTTAACAACGTAGCCAGATTCATCGACTAAGCCGTCGTGCCCATGCGTAGTGAACGGATCCAGGGC
>QKEI01000217.1 GCA_003251795.1 Candidatus Muproteobacteria bacterium | reverse complement strand
GGCTCGTGATTGACAACACGCCGCCCCAGGAAAGCGGGTTGCAATACCGATTGGCCGTCGCTGTTCGTACCGCAGTCGTAATAGGTTTAGCCATGCTGCTTGTTCCGCTGATAGTTGGAATAATCGGTAGCGGAGCAGAGTCGCTAGCGCTCTACGCTATTGTCTTTTCCAAATGGGGCCTCGCCACGGTAGTAGTTTTTGCGATAACCGGCTTCATTTTGGGAGGCGAGCGCATGGCCAACGTCTTTGCTGCAGTTTGGGGCACACACCCCGTTTGGTCGGAGCTGGGCGGTTGGCTGGAAGAGCATGAAACTGCTGCGGCAGTACTCGGTTTCGCCTTGGTGGTTTTCGTGGTGGGGTTCTTTTGGTACAGCTTTCGATAGTCGCCACCCCTAGCAGCACGCCGCACCGGACGCGCGCGAGCGCCACAGTTATTTGGCTGGGGCGCGACGCTCGCCGGTGGGCGTGAACGTTAGCGGTCGAGTCGATCGTAGGGAGGAGCCAATGAGTGAGGTACACGAGGGTGGCTGCGTATGTGGGGCTGTTAGGTATCGCGTGCGGGGTCAGCCCGTCGTAGCCATGGCTTGTCACTGCAGATTTTGCCAACAGAGGCTTGGAACTGCGTTCGCATTGGTCGCGTACTTCGATGAAAAGAACATCGAATTCATTCAAGGTCAGCTCAACCTATATGAGCATCACTCAGATGAAAGCGGTCGCTGGTTGAAGATGCAGTTTTGCCCGCGTTGCGGCACCACACTCACCCATATCGCGGAAGTTCGGCCCGGCCTGAGGGCCATAGCTGCGGGAACGTTCGATGATCCAGACTGGTTCAAGATCGAACGACATTTATGGGTGCGCTCCAAACGCCCTTGGGTTCAAATTCCAGCAGGCGTGGCCGAGTTTCCACAAGGCTCTGCCGGCGCGCCAGCGGCGAAATCGCAATGATGCGGACCGCTAACTTGGCGCCGCACGCGGATGCGCTCCATGAAGCCGGCGCACGCCGGTGGGCTCCACGTTAGGTCGCAGGAGCACCGGTGCAGCAGTAGGCTTGCATCTGGAGAACGCAGATGAAATACGACCGCGAGTTGCTTCTCCTTGGTGCCAAGCGCGATGCCGTGCTCGAGTTGGCCGAGGTCCAAGCCTATGGTCGAGACAGCTTTGGGAACGCCGACTACGTCTGCATCTACGGCCTACGCCCGTCTGAATGGTACGCTAAAGGTATCCGCCTCCTTGGGCGAACCGCAGTCGAGTGCACGCGAGACGAATTGGCCGATCGTATTGGGCGAGATGCCGCGGCGATTGGGAGCAATTGGGTCTTGGGGGGGTCGCCCGTACTGATCGATCCATTCGCCGGTTCCGGCAATACGCTGTACTGGCTTGCCCGGCACCTGTCAGTTGCGCATGCCGTTGGCTTTGAGCTCGATCCCGGAGTCTTTGCTCTCACCAAGAAGAATCTTTCGCTCCTCGATCTTCCCATCGACGTTCTCAACATCGACTACGGTTCCGCGCTTAGCCGAGTCTCGCCTGCTGCAGGGCAGCTCGTTGTGGCGTTCATTGCTCCGCCTTGGGGTGACGCGCTCGATCCCGCCTCGGGCCTGGATCTGCGTCGAACCTACCCACCGATACCCGAGATCACAGAGTGCCTTTGCACGCACTTCGCGGAGAACCCAATCCTCTTCGTAATCCAGGTGCATGAGACAGTCAACAGGGCCTCCCTGAACGAACTCTCGGGTGCGCTCGATTGGTCAAGACTGAAGATCTACAACCTTGTCGCACAGGGCGCGAATCATGGCGCACTATTGGCGACTCGCCGTTGGAGGCCAGCGCCTGACGATGCTGCGACCTAACCCATCGCTCAACCGGACGCCCAACAGCCGGCTTCGCCGCCTGTTGGCCGCCGGTTAGCTCATACGTTCGGTGGCACGACGACAACCATGAGAGAACCGATGGACAAATTCGAGCAGGCGCGTTTCCTAGTCATTGCGATCGCGCTGTTCGCCGTGTCGGGCGTGGCAGCGGCACAGGGCGGCGCGAAGTTGCACCGCGTGGGGATCCTCGAGCCAGGGCCTCGAAATTCGCCCGCAGTCTGTCCCGCAGGCTTTCAGCAGGGACTGCGGGAACTTGGCTACGTGGAGGGACAGAACATCGCCCTCGAGTTCCGATATGCCAATGGACAGCCCGAGCAGCTTCAGCCGCTCGCGGCCGAGCTTGTCCGTCTGAACCCCGCGGTCATCTGGACGCACGGGCTGAATATCGATCGGGCGAAACAGGCTACGAGCAAGATTCCCATCGTCTTCGGTGCCAGCGCAGACGTGGTTGAAAGGGGAATCGTTACTAGCCTCGCGAGGCCTGGCGGAAATATTACCGGCATTGAAATCCGAAACTCGGAGCTTGCGGACAAGCGGCTGGAGATCCTCAAGGCCGTGGTTCCCACGGCAGTACGTGTTGCGTTTCTAGCGACGGAGTTCGAGAGCGCGCCGGACACAGCGGCAGCCGCATTAGGCGTACAAGTGCTGCGCGTCAAGGCGAACCACGCGGGCGAATTCGAAGCCGCGTTCGCCAGCATGAAGCAGAGCCGGGCAGATGCGCTGCTTATATCCGATGGGGCGATGTTTGCCACAAACCGGCGGCAGCTGCTCGACCTCGCACTCATGCAACGGTTGCCAACGATGGCCGGCGGGCCGCACTACGCGGAAGCCGGGAGCCTGCTGTCCTACGGGCCAGATGTGCGTGAGGCCTGCCGGCGCTCCGCCGTCTTGATCGACAAGATCCTCAAGGGTGCCAACCCAGCCACCCTGCCCGTAGA
>QKEI01000225.1 GCA_003251795.1 Candidatus Muproteobacteria bacterium | reverse complement strand
GGGACTATCAGATGGAGATCGCCCGCGTCTTCGACGTGAATCCCGAAGGCGAGCCACCGTCGTTCGATTTGATCTTATTGGGCATGGGCGCCGATGGACACACGGCTTCTTTGTTTCCACATACTGAGGCCGCCAAGGAAGAAACGCGTTGGGTAACGTCGAACTATGTACCGAAGCTCGATCGCTTCCGGTTAACGTTCACGGCACGGATGATCAATCGCGGGACAAGTGTGTGGTTTCTTGTCGTCGGAGAAGATAAAGCCGACGCGCTGGCACACGTACTGCAAGGCCCGCCTGACCCCTTGCGCTTGCCGGCGCAGCTCATTCAACCGCAGGCAGGCGAGCTTGTCTGGTTCATCGACGCAGCGGCAGCGACTAAACTCACCCACGCGAACGACTGACGACTATGCTACTTGCCGGTGACATCGGCGGTACCAAGACCGTGATCGCGCTCTTCGAAGAGAGGGCGGGCGTGTTGCAGGAGACGCAGGCCGAGACCTTCCCCAGTCAGAGCCACAGCTCGCTCGAAGAAATCCTGGCAAAGTTCCTGAACAACAGGGCTAACCTGGAGTTGACGGCGGGCTGCTTCGGCGTGGCCGGCCCGGTAATCGCCGGCAAGTCCAAGATCACTAATCTCCCGTGGGAAATGGCGGAGGACACACTGGCGGTGGCGATTGGCGTAAAACGCGTGAAGCTATTGAATGATCTGGAGGCCGCCGCCTACGGTATGTTGCACCTGCAACCCGACGAGTTCTGCGTGCTCAACGAGGGATCCGAACCTGCGCGCCAGGGCAACATGGCGGTCATTGCCGCTGGCACTGGCCTGGGCGAGGCACTGTTGATCTGGGACGGCCAGCGATATATCGCGGTTGCTTCCGAAGGCGGACACGCTGATTTCGCGCCGCGCGACGCCCTCGAGGTGCGCCTCTTCACCTACCTGAATGACAAATATCACGAGCACGTCAGCTACGAGCGCGTGCTGTCGGGCCCAGGGCTCTTTGACCTCTACACCTTCATGCGCAGGGAGAGTGGCGCGGCCGAGCCCTCATGGCTGAGCGCGCAACTGGGGGCGGGAGATCCGAGCGCCGCCGTGACCGAAGCGGCGCTGGCGGGGAAGGATCCGGTATGCGCAGAGACGTTGGAGCGCTTCGCGTCGCTTTACGGCGCTGAAGCGGGAAATATCGCGTTAAAGTGCCTCGCGGTTGGTGGAGTCTTGGTAGGCGGGGGGATCGCCCCCAAGATCCTACCGGCGTTGCAGAAGGGCACTTTCATGCAAGGCTTCGCCGACAAAGGTCGCTACCGTGCGCTGATGCAGAGCATGCCCGTCAAAGTCGCTCTGAACCCACGGGCCCCACTCATCGGTGCCGCTTACTGCGCCTCTCAATTGCTCAAATAATTCCCTTTTATAGCAATATGGTGTAGCTACTACCTAAGGCGATACCTTAACTAATATTCAGGCAAGTTGTTACTCCTCACTCCTCTCGCCTTACGCCTCACGGAAACTCAGTTACTGGACCGCTTTGCTCTCGACGTTAGAGAAGGCGCTTTCCCCTGTATCGCTGGTTGCCGTTACCGCGAAGTAGTACGTTCCTGCCGGTAGGTAGTCCACCGCAAAACTGGTCTGGCTCGGCCCCACCGTACCGAGCTTCAGAAGGCTTGTGGCTGAGCTACCGGCGTAGATGTTAAACCCCGTGAGCGTAACAGGTGATCCATCCTCATTTGTGGTTGGCGGCGTCCACGATAGGCTGGCTGTGCCACTTGGAGCCTCAACAATGACCGTAACCGAACTACTGGCGATCCCACCGTCGCCAGTGCACGTTAAAGTGAAGGTGCTGGTGGTCGTAAGGTTACTGCGGGTCTCATTGCCGAAAGTATTCCTGCTGCCTGACCAGGCGTCAGAGGCCTCGCAGCCGGTTGCTCCCGTTGAGAACCAGCTGAGTGTGGTCGAGCCGCCGGAGGCAATCGAGGTTGCGTTCGCAGATATCGAAACTGTAGGTGCCGGAGGCGGAGGAAGGGCGTCCACGGTCACTACTACCGATTGGCTCGCCGAGCCGCCAGCGCTGGAACAGGTCAGAGTGAACGTCGTTGTCGCCATGAGCGGCCCGACGCTTTCGCTATCGGCTAGTGCCTTGGTGCCAGTCCATCCATCTGTAGCCTCACAATCGGTCGCGTCCGTAGATGTCCAGGATAGCGTCGACCACTCGCCAGCCGTGACGTTCGTGGGTGCTGCCGCGAGCGAAACCGTGGGGGCGGGGGGCGGCGGTTGATTATCGACCACGACGGTAACGCTCTTCTTGCGCTTATCGGGGCCGCGCCCATTGCAGTCTTGGGCCGTCTTGCAGCTCGTCGCCTGGGCGCCACTGGGTTGGCAGGTGAGCGTGTAGACGGTGGTTTCTGTGAGCGGCCCGACGGTAGTGCTTCCCTGGCTGGCTTTATTGCCCTTCCAGCCGCCACTGGCAGAACAACTGTCCTGGCTGTCAGCCGACCAACTGAGCGTCGACACTTCACCCGAATGAACGTATGCGGGATACGCGTTGAGCGAAATCTCGCCTTGCGACCCAAACGTGAAGCCTGTTCCGCTGCTGTCCCCATCATCGCCGCCTGCACAGGCGGCTAGTAACAGCGCAACAAACGGGATGCAGCCACGCAGAAGAGAAAATTGGCTCTTGCTATCTCGATCGGCAACGATTAGTGCATTCATGCGAGTCCATTCGCACCCACTCCCCAGATCATTCGTGACCAGTTATTGGTAATTGGTAATCACCCTAGGACTAAGGACGAAGGGTCCAAGGCCCAACAAGTCTCATTCTTACGCCTCACGTCTAACGCCT
>QKEI01000201.1 GCA_003251795.1 Candidatus Muproteobacteria bacterium | reverse complement strand
CATCACTACCGGCCTCGTCGTGGCCGGCGACATCGGCAGCGGTGAGCGCGTAGAAGAAAAGGCCATCGTTGGCGAGACACCCAACGTTGCTGCGCGTCTGCAGGCGCTGGCCGAGCCTAATGCCGTTCTCATCGGCGCGAGCACCCGGCGATTGGTCGAGGGACTCTTTGATTGCGACGATCTCGGTGAGCAGCGTCTCAAGGGCATCTCTAAGCCCGTTGGGGCCTATCGGGTCCGTGCCGAGAGTGGCGCTCCGAGCCGTTTTGAGGCGAAGGCAGCACGGGGTTTAATCCCCATTGTAGGCCGCGATGAGGAGGTCGAACTGCTGCTCAAACGATGGGGCCAGGCAAAAGAAGGTGAGGGCCAAGTCGTTTTACTTTCCGGTGAAGCTGGCATCGGTAAGTCACGCATTACGCGGGGGCTTCAAGAACGTTTGCGCGAGGCCAGCAATCGCGTGCTTTATTACGGTTCTCCCTTTCACCAGAACAGTGCGCTCTATCCGGCCATCGACCAGTGTGAACGGGCTTCGCGTTTTGACAAGGATGATAACGCTGCACAAAAGCTCGACAAGCTAGAAGCGGTGCTGGCTGGCCTCGATCTTCCCATCGAAAATCACGCGCCTTTTCTGGCGTCGCTTCTGTCTTTACCGTTCGATGGCCGCTATCCACCGCTGCAGCTAACTCCGCAAGAACTGAAGAATGAAACGCTCCGGGTGCTCGTGACCGTGATCGAGCGTATGGCAACGCAAGATCCCGTGTTGATGGTGGTAGAAGATGCGCATTGGATGGACCCCTCGACGCTGGAGCTTATCGGTCTGCTTGTGGAACATTTGCACACAGCGCGCTCTCTGCTTCTTATAGCGTTTCGACCAGACTTCGAACCGCCGTGGAGTCGCTACTCGCATGTCAGTGCACTGACGCTTAATCGCCTTAGCCAGAAAGAAAGTGCAGCCATGATCGCGAAGATCACTCGAGGTAAGGCCCTGCCTGATGAGGTACTCGATCAGATTATCTCCAAAACAGATGGGATACCCCTCTTTGTGGAGGAGTTGACCAAGACTGTGCTCGAGTCAGATCTATTGAAAGAGGAGAGCGATCGTTACGCCTTAGCCGGTCCCATAGCCCCGCTCGCGATTCCAGCATCGTTGCAGGACTCCTTGATGGCTCGTCTCGACCGGCTCGCGTCTGTCAAAGAAGTGGCGGAACTGGCGGCGACCTGTGGTCGAACGTTTAGCCGCGATCTATTACTGGCGGTATCGTCCCTCAAGGAAGAGGTCATAGACAACGCACTGCGCCAATTGTTTGACGCGGAGCTTATCTATCGCCGCGGTCTGCCGCCGAACTTCGTGTATGAGTTCAAGCACGCGCTGGTGCAAGACACGGCGTACCAGGCACTGCTCAAGAGCACGCGGCAGCGCTATCACCAGGCCATCGCACAAGCGCTGGAAAAGCAGTTCCCGGTCACCGCTGAGACACAGCCGGAGGTGGTCGCGCATCATTACACTGAGGCGGGACTGGCCGAACAGGCTATCCGCTACTGGCACCGTGCCGGCCAACGGGCCGTAGAGCGGTCAGGGAATATCGAGGCCGTTGCTCAACTTACTAAAGGTCTCGAACTTACCAGGGCCTTAAAAGAAACGCCGGAGCGAGCTAGACAGGAGTTGAACCTATACCTCACGCTCGGTCCAGCGTTGGTCGCTGCTCGGGGCTTTGCGGATTCAGGCGTGGGAGAAGCGTACGCGCGCGCTGCTGACCTATGCGAGCGGATCGGGGACAGGGTCAATTTGCCTCTCGTCCTGCGGGGAAGGCAGGTTTTCCATCGACTGCGTGGTGAATTGACCGAAGCGCGAGACCTCGGGGAGCAACTCGTAGCGTTGGCTGAAGAGCAGCAAGACACTGCCTTGCTGGTGGGAGGTTGTCACGCCCTGGGGCAAGACTTGTTTTCCCTGGGTGACCTGATCGCTGCCCGCCGGACGGTCGAACGAGGCATCGCCCTCTTTGACCCCGAGAAACACCGATTGCGGAATTGGCCGGGAGGTCAAGCTGGGGAGCAATGCTACCTTTACGCTGCCTTTGCGCTGTGGATGCTCGGCTACCCGGACCAGGCGCTACGGCGAGGTGAAGAAGCACTCGCTATGGCCGAGGAGCTGGCGAACCCAGCGAATCTTATCAACACATTGGCCTTTGTAGCGCTTGTCCACGTTTTCCGCCGGGAGCCGGCAGTCGCACGGGAACGGGTGAAGACGACGATGCAACTGAGTGCTCAACAAAGAAACCCGTATTTTCTGGCTTGGGGGACGGCCTTGCACGGCTGGACGCTGGCCGTTGAGGATCAGATTGAAAATGGCGTTGCCGAAATCGATCAGGGGATAGCCGCGTACGCGGCCATTGGTTCCCAGACCTGGCTTCCTTGCTTTCTTGCTCTGAGGGCTGAGACCTATGCCCGGGCAAAGCGAACAGATGATGGACTTGTTGCGGCGTCGGAAGGACTAGCGGTAGCAGACCAGACAGACGAACGCTGTTGGGAGGCGGAGCTAAACCGCATCAAGGGGGAGTTGCTTTTGGCTGTCTCATCTGACAATCGTGCCGAAGCGGAGAGCCGTTTTTCCGACGCGCTAGACATCGCATGCCGCCAGCAGGCGAAATCCTGGGAGCTTCGCGCTGCGGTGAGCCTAAGCCGTCTTTGGCGCGATCAAGGCAAGCGCAAAGAAGCCTATGAGCTCCTTAGCCCGATCTATGGCTGGTTCACCGAAGGTTTCGATGCGGCCGACCTAAGAGAAGCGAAGGCACTGCTCGACGAGTTGGCGTGAGAGCACTTCGACTGGCGGATCACTCGCTGTTGGCAAAGCGTTGCAGGTGATAATCTGCGTCGCCGAACGTGCTCTCGATCATGGTCAAGCGCTTGAAGTAATGTCCCACAGCGAGCTCATCGGTCATACCCATGGCGCCGTGCAGCTGCACGGCCTGTTGGCCGATGAAGCGGCCGGCGCGGCCGATCTGGACCTTGGCGGCTGATACGGCGCGTCGTCGCTCTGTTGCCTCCGCATCATCGAGCTTGACCGCCGCCATATAGGCCATCGAGCGTGAGAGCTCGCAAGCGACATACATGTCCACCATACGGTGCTGCAACACCTGGAACTCGCCGATAGGGCGGCCAAACTGTTGGCGGGTTTTGAGATAGTCGAGTGTGGCCTGGCACAGTGCCGCCATAATGCCGACGGCTTCGGCACAGACGGCGACGATACCAGCATCGATCACGCGTTCGATCACTGGCAGGGCGTTATCGATGTTCCCGAGCACAGCGTCGGCGCCGACCCGCGCGTCATTGAGGAGCAACTCGGCCGCACGCCCACCGTCGACAGTTGCATACTCGCGCAGCGCCAGTCCGGGTGTTTGGCGTTCAATAAGAAACAACGAGATACCGTGATCGTCGCGACTTGCGCCACCGGTGCGCGTCGAGACGACGATGGTGTCGGCGCCAGCGGCATTGAACACCACACTCTTAGTCCCGTTCAGAACGAAACCGTCGCCATCTTTTCGCGCGATCGTTGTCACGTCCGCCAGATGGTAGCGCGACTGGCTTTCAGCAAAACCGAAGGCGATCAGCGATTCACCGGCGGCGATAGCGGGCAATAGCGTTTGTTTCTGTTGTATCGAGCCACCATGATGCAGCAACGCAGTGCCGAGTACCGCAGTCGTGAGATAAGGCTCGACCACAAGGCCGCGGCCAAAAGCTTCCATCAGAATGGCCTGCTCGACTGCCGAACCGCCGAGTCCGCCGTGCTCCTCGGTTACATCTATACCGAGCCAACCGAGCTCGGCAAAACGTGTCCAATGCTCGCGACTGAAGCCGAGTTCGCTGTGCGCCCAGGCGCGGCGCTTGTCGAATGTATATTCGTTTGCAATAAAACGCTCGACGTTTTCCTTGAGTAACTTTTGCTCTAAAGTAAAGGTGAAGTCCATGGATGACGCGCCTACAGACCGAGCACCATCTTGGCGATGATATTCTTCTGAATCTCGTTGGTGCCGCCGTAGATCGAGGTCTTGCGCCAGTTGAAATAGAGCGGTGCGATCGAGGCCGCATATGCAGGTCCGATCGGTTCCTCGTTCCACCCCTGAGCAATGGCCTGCGGTACGTTGGGATGGGCGTAGTAGCCGATGACTTCCAGCAAGAGCTCGGTAATCGCCTGTTGCAGCTCGGTGCCCCGGAATTTGAGGATGGAAGACTCGGCGGCCATGGTCTCACCCGCCTGTTCGGCGCAGACGATCCTCAGATTCGTGTACTCGAGCGCCATGAGCTCGATCTCGACTGCAGCGATCTTTTCGCGGAAACGTTGCTCCTCGAGCAGCGGTTTGCCATCGCAAAGCTCGCGCGCCGCCAGCTCCTTTACCCGCGCCAGCTGTTTCTTCGAGCGCGCCACGCCGGCGATACCGGTACGCTCGTGCCCGAGCAGAAACTTGGCGTAGGTCCAACCTTTGTTTTCTTCACCGACGAGGTTTTCTGCCGGCACGCTCACATCATCGAAGTAGACCTCATTGATCTCCTCTGCACCATCGAAGGTCCTGATCGGACGCACGCTCACGCCTGGGCTGTGCATGTCGATCAGCAGAAATGAAATTCCCTCTTGTTTCTTGGCAGCACTATCGGTGCGTACCAGGCAGAAGATCCAATCAGCGTAATGCGCCATCGTCGTCCAGGTCTTGGCACCATTGACGATGTAATGCTCCCCGTCACGTCGCGCGCGCGTAGTCAGGGAGGCGAGGTCCGAGCCCGCACCGGGTTCGGAATAGCCCTGACACCACAAGTCCTCACTGCTCAAGATGCGCGGCAAGAAACGCTGCTTCTGTGCCTCGCTGCCGAATTCGATGATGACTGGGCCCACCATGGCGACGCCGAAGGGGATGATGCGTGGGGTGGAACCCAGTGCCAGCTCTTCTTCGAAGAGATAGCGCTCAATCGGTGTCCAGCCGGTGCCGCCGTACTGCTTCGGCCAGTTGGGCGCCATCCAGCCGCGCTCGTACAGTATCTTCTGCCAGCTGACGTAGTCCTCTTTCACCAGCTGTAGACTGTCTTCCACTTTGCGTTTGATATGTGCCGGCAGGCGCTCGGCGATGAAGGCGCGCACCTGCGCTTGAAACGCCCTTTCTTTGTCGCTGAGTGTCAGGTCCATGGTTAAGCTGGCGCCGGCGAGTTGATTGAGCGTACTATTGAAGGCCGTCGCTGTCACCACTAACAGACTCCATGTTCGACCTCACGGGAAAAGTTGCACTGATCACCGGTTCATCACGCGGCATCGGCAAGGCCATCGCCGAGGCCATGGCAGCAGCTGGCGCCAAGGTGGTGATCTCCAGCCGCAAGGCAGAACCCTGCGCCGCAGTGGCGCAGGTGATCTGTGAGAGCGGTGCCGAAGCGATCGCCATCCCGTGCAACATATCGAAGCGCAATGAGCTCGAGGTGTTGGTCGACAAGACGCTGGCCCACTGGGGACAGATTGACGTGCTGGTGTGCAATGCGGGTATCAACCCACACCACGGGCCACTTCGTGATATCAGCGATGAGGCCTATGACGCGATCATGAACACGAATGTGAAGAACACCCTGTGGTTATGTAATCGCGTGATCCCGCAGATGGCTGAACGTAAAGACGGCGTCGTCATCATTGTCTCAAGCATCGCTGCGCTGAAAGGCACGCGCAGGCTAGGCGCCTATGCCATGTCCAAAGCCACACACATGCAACTCGCGCGCAATCTCGCGCTCGAATGGGGACATGCTAATGTGCGCGTCAATTGCATCGCCCCGGGGCTGGTGCGCACGCATATGGCACGTGCACTGTGGGAGGACCCGGAGAACTATGCGAAGGCGCTCAAGAATTATCCCTTGGGGCGCATCGGTGAACCCGAGGACATCGCCGGCGCCGCCGTTTTTCTGGCCGCACGTGCCGGAAGCTTCATCACCGGCCAGACCATCGTCATCGACGGTGGCGCCACCATCGCCGGCGGCCAATACAGTTAACCTTCAGACCACTTCGAACAGACCGGCAGCACCCATGCCGCCACCGATGCACATAGTGACCACCACGTACTTTGCGTTGCGACGCTTGCCCTCGATCAACGCGTGCCCCATCATGCGTGCACCTGACATGCCGAAGGGATGGCCGATCGATATGGAACCACCGTCGACATTCAGGATCTCCATCGGTATACCCAGCTTATCGCGGCAATAGATCACCTGTACGGCGAACGCTTCATTCAGCTCCCACAAGTCGATGTCGTCCATTTTCATGCCGGTACGCTCCAGCAACCGGGGCACCGCAAATACCGGGCCGATACCCATTTCGTCCGGCTCGCAACCGGCGACGGCCAGCCCGCGGAAAATCCCGAGCGGCTCGAGGCCGCGCCGCTCGGCGAGCTTGCTATCCATGACCACGCACGCCGACGCGCCATCGGACAGTTGACTGGCATTGCCCGCAGTAATGAACTTGCCTTCGCCCATCACCGGTTTCAGCTTCGCCAGGCCCTCGAGCGTGGTATCGGGACGATTGCCTTCGTCTTTTTTCAGCGTGACCTCCTCTTTCCAGGTCTTGCCGGTCTCTTTGTCCGTGAGTTGCTTACGCGTGGTTAGCGGCACGATTTCATCGTCGAAGCGACCGGACTCCTGTGCCGCGGCAGTGCGCTGTTGGCTTATCAACGAATATTCGTCCTGCGCCTCGCGACTGATGTTGTAGCGCTCGGCGACGATATCGGCGGTATCGATCATCGGCATCCACAGTGCGGGCTTGTGTTGCATCAGCCATTCTTCCGTGAAGTGGTGCATGTTCAGGTTGTCCCGTACCAGACTGATGGATTCGACCCCGCCGGCCACCATCACCGGCACCTTGTCGATCACCACACGTTGGCTGGCGACGGCGATTGCCTGCAGACCCGAGCTGCAAAGTCGATTGATCGTCGTGCCCGCCGTAGTTACCGGTAACCCCGCGCGGATCGCGGACAGGCGCGCGATATTCTTGCCCGTCGCCCCTTCCGGCATGCCGCAACCGAGAATCACGTCCTCAACCTCCGTCGGCTCGACGCCGGCACGCTCAACGGCATGCTTGATAACATGACCGGCCATAACCGCGCCATGGGTAATGTTGAATGCGCCGCGGGCGGCCTTGCCGATGGGTGTGCGCGCGGTCGAAACTATCACGGCTTCGTTCATCGTTGTTCCCTGTTACGATTTTTTCGGTGGACACCAGTATCCCACCACACCTGTGTCGACGCCAACCGCAGCTTCTTGTGCAGCGGTGAACTGGTTGTTGGTGAATCTGTACTCGTGTTACTGTGGATGCACTGCAGTGCTCTCGCTAATGCTCGTCGAGTCGTGATTGATAAACGCGTAGCAAACGTCGTGCAAGCGGTCGCCGGGATCGGTGATGGGGCGACCATTCACATCAGCGGCTTCGGCGAGGCTGGCAATCCCACCGAGCTTATCCACGCGCTTATCGACCAGGGAGCGCGCGAGCTTACAGTGGTGAGTAACAACGCCGGCAACGGACACTTAGGACTGGCGGCGTTACTGGAGGCGGGTCGCGTGCGTAAGGTGATTTGCTCGTTCCCCCGGTCATCTCATGCCGAGGTGTTCATCGGGCTCTACCGCGCCGGCAAGATCGAGCTCGAGCTGGTGCCGCAGGGTACCCTGGCCGAGCGCATCCGTGCGGGCGGCGCCGGCATCGGCGCGTTTTACACTCCCACGACCGTGGGTACACCACTGGCGGCTGGCAAGGAGGTGCGCACCATTAACGGTCGCGACTATGTGCTGGAGTACCCAATTCGCGCCGACTTTGCGCTCGTGAAGGCTGAACTTGCGGATCGTTGGGGTAATCTGGTGTTCCGTATGGCGGCGCGCAACTTCGGTCCGCCGATGTGCATGGCAGCGGACACTACCATCGTGCAGGTGCGCAGGATTGTGGAGCGCGGCGAAATTGATCCGGAGCACGTCGTTACACCCGGTATCTTTGTCGACCGCATTGTCGAGGTGGCGAAGCCGATCAGCGAGGTCGCCGTGCTCCTCGGGAAGGCTTCCGCGCCATGAGTGCTCCACTGACCCGTGCACAGATGGCCTGGCGGGTAGCACAGGACATTCCCAACGGTGCCTATGTGAACCTCGGCATCGGCATGCCGGAGATCGTGGCCAACTATTTGCCACCTGACCGTGAGGTCGTGTTCCATTGTGAGAACGGCGTGCTCGGCATGGGGCCTATGCCCGCAGCCGGTAAGGAAGACTACGAGCTGATCAGCGCCGGCAAACGACCGGTTACCCTGGTGGCAGGCGGCGCGTTCGTACACTCGGCCGATTCGTTTGCCATGATACGCGGCGGGCATATTGATATATGTGTGCTCGGTGCCTTCCAGGTATCGGTTAAGGGCGACCTGGCGAACTGGTCTACCGGCGAGCCCGACGCTGTGCCGGCGGTGGGCGGAGCGATGGATCTTGCTGTCGGTGCCCGGCGCGTGTTCGTGATCTCAGAACATTGTACGAAACAGGGTGCGCCCAAGATCGTCGCGCGCTGCAGCTACCCACTTACCGCTGTCGGTGTGGTGAGCACGATCTACACAGATTTAGCGGTAATCGACGTCACCAACGGTGGGTTGTTGGTGCGCGAGTTGATCCAAAGTCTGGACCTCGCCGATCTGCAACGACGCACGGGTGCACCGTTATCCCTCGCGCGTGACTGGCGCGCGCTCGTTGCGCCTGAGCTCCCCTAAGGGTTACGCCTGGAAAGAGCCGCCCTGTTTCGCCAGCGTTTCCAGTAGCGCCGCCGGTTTGAGCAGTTCCCCGTGGATATCATAGAGCCTGCTGAGGGTGTCGTAGACCTCACGCAAACCGATGCGATCGGCGTAATACATCGGCCCGCCACGGTAGATCGGAAAGCCATAGCCATAAAGCCAGATGACGTCGATGTCGCTCGCCCGCAAGGCGATGCCTTCCTCCAGAATCTTGGCGCCTTCGTTGATAAGCGGATACAGGCAGCGCTCGAGGATCTCCTGATCATCGATCTGACGACGCTGGATGCCAAGCTCCTTGGAGACCGAGATTATCAGTTGCTCGATTTCCGGATCGGGGATCGGTGTGCGGTCGCCCTTCTCATAGCGATACCAGCCAGCGCCGGTCTTCTGGCCGAAGCGCCCCATCTCACAGATGCGATCGGCGATGGGCGAGTAGCGCTCATCCTTGGGTCGGGTCTTGGTCCGGCGCTGGCGGATGTGCCAACCGATATCGAGGCCGGCAAGATCGCCGACGGCGAACGGTCCCATCGGAAAGCCAAAATCATAGATCACCTTGTCCACCTGCTGCGGCAGTGCGCCTTCTTCCAATAAGAAATTCGCTTGGCGCGTATAGCTGTGGTACATACGATTGCCGACAAACCCATCACACACACCGACCAGTACGCCGACCTTGCCGAGCAACTTGGACAGGCGCATGGCGGCGGCGAGGGTCTCCTTCGACGTTTGGGCGCCACGCACGTTTTCCATGAGTCGCATGACGTTGGCCGGACTGAAGAAGTGCGTGCCGATCACCTGTTGTGGGCGTCCGCTGGCCGCAGCGATCTCGTTGACGTCGAGCGTCGAGGTGTTGGTTGCCAACATTGCCTGAACCTTACATACGCGACCGAGCTTTTGGAAAACTTCTTTTTTTAGGTCCATGTCCTCGAACACGGCTTCGATAACGACATCGGCATCGGAAATATCGGCGTAGTCCAGCGTGCCGCTGATAAGCGCCATGCGCGCGTCCATGTCGGCTAGCGCCAGGCGGCCCTTGGCTACGCTGGCGGAATAATTCTTGCGCACCACGGCGAGACCCTTGTCGAGCGCTGTCTGCGAGACTTCGAGCACGTGCACCGGAATGCCGGCATTGGCGAAATTCATCGCGATGCCGCCACCCATCGTACCGGCGCCGATCACGGCTGCCTTCTGCACAGGTGGCACCGGCGTGTCAGCGGGGACATCGGGGATCTTGCCGGCCTGGCGCTCGGCGAAGAACGCGTAACGCTGTGCCTTCGACTGCTCGGAGTCGCGACAGCGCACAAAAAGCTCGCGCTCTAGCCTGAGGGCTTCATCGAACGGCAGTTTGACGGCATTGGCGACACTGTCGATGCAAAAAAAGGGTGCGAGTAGGCCACGGGCACGGCGTTCGATACCCTTGCGTGTCTTTGCAAGCAGTGCCGTAACATCGCCGGCCGCCCGCAACTTCTCATCCATGTCGCGCGCCCGGCGCAACGGGCGCTGTTCAGCGAGCAACTTCTCAGCAAAGGCAATCGCCGCCACCTCAAGCTCGCCGTCAACGACAGCATCGAGTAGGCCAAGGGATAGTGCCTGCTCGGCAGTGACAGGCTCGCCGCTCAGGATAATCTCCAACGCCGGTTCCACGCCGATCAGCCGCGGCAGCCGCTGCGTGCCACCGGCACCGGGGATAATGCCAAGTTTCACCTCCGGTTGTGCTAGTCGGGTAGAGCGTGTGCCGATGCGGTAGTGACAGCCGAGGGCGAGCTCCATACCACCGCCAAAAGCCGTGCTATGCAGCGCCGCCACCACCGGCTTCGGTGAGTTTTCTATGCGCTCGATCACCTGAGGCAACATGTGCTCCGTGTGTTTTGCCGGTTCGCTGAACTCGCGTATGTCGGCACCGCCGGAGAAGCAGCGCCCGCGGCCAATC
>QKEI01000285.1 GCA_003251795.1 Candidatus Muproteobacteria bacterium | reverse complement strand
GGCCGCATATGAACAAAGCCGATACACGACTGGTCTTGAAACGTACCCTCCAGGCTCCGGTAGAGCAGGTGTACCGCGCTTGGACCACGCCCGCTTTGATCATGCGCTGGTTTGCGCCGGGCGATATGACGGTGTCGCAGGCACAGGCCGACGTACGCGAGGGCGGCAGCTATCGGATCACCATGCAAGAACCGGACGGCGAAAGTTATACCACCTACGGGATCTACCAGCAGGTTGTACCGAACCAACGGTTGGTACAGACATGGCAGTGGGAGGGTTCGCAAGAGCAGACGCTACTGACTATCGAGTTTCGTGCGCTTGGCGAACGCACCACCGAGCTTACGTTGATACACGAGCGCTTTGCCACCGTGGAGGCGAAAGACCAGCACCAGGACGGTTGGCAGGGTTGTCTCCAGAAGCTCGAAGCCACACTCGCAATCGAACCATGATGCAACGCCGAGATCTCTTAGTGCTTACAGGAGAGGAGGCATGAAGTGCAAAACCACAAAGTAGTGTCGCAAGACGAATGGCTCGCCGCGCGCAGGGAGCTTTTGCGCAAAGAGAAGGAGTTCACGCGCACGCGTGACCAACTGAGTCAGCAGCGACGCGATCTCCCCTGGGAGCGGGTAGAGAAACAATACGTTTTCGATGGACCCGCAGGTCAGGAAAGCCTATCGCAGCTGTTCGATGGCAGGAGTCAACTCATTGTTTATCATTTCATGTATGGTCCGAGTTGGAGCGAGGGATGTAAGAGCTGCTCTTTCTGGGCGGACAACTTTAACGGGGTCGTCGTTCATCTGAATCACCGCGATGTGACTATGGTCGCCGTGTCGAAGGCGCCGCTACCTCAGCTGCAGGCGTTCAAGCAACGCATGGGCTGGAGCTTCAAATGGGTGTCGTCCTTCGCCTGCGATTTCAATGAAGACTATCATGTGTCTTTTGCGCCCGAGCAGATAGAAAAGGGCGAGGTCTATTACAACTACGCCAATAGCAGTTTTCCAAGTGAGGAGGCCCCCGGCATCAGCGCGTTTTGCAAGGACGATGACGGAAGCGTTTTCCACACCTATTCGTGTTATGGGCGTGGTCTGGACATGCTAAACGGTGCCTACCACTATCTGGACCTAGTACCGAAGGGGCGCGATGAAGCCCAGCTGCCGTACACGATGGCCTGGTTGCGGCTGCACGACGAGTATGACGATTGATTAGCGCGCTCGTTGTTTGAGCCAGTCGGCGTAACGCTTGATTCCGTCTTCGAGACTAACGCGCGGCGCATACCCAAGCTCACTGGCGGCGCGAGCGATGTCCAATGCCTCACTGCGACGCATGAGCTCGCCCGGTCCTATCTGTACGGGCACAGGGAAATGTGTGTAGCGTTGCGCAAGCTCGGCAACCTCACCGACGCTGTGCGACTCGCCGGTGGCGATATTGAAGATCTTATGCGGCAGATCCTTCGCATCGAATAGCAGCACAATGCCCTGGGCGGCGTCCTCCACATAAGTAAAGTCAAGCCGCTGGTCTGCGCCCCGATCCATGTGCAACCCCTCGAGTCCCTCGAGCGCCCCGAAGGCCATTTTATACAGTCTGATGAATCGAGACGGATATTTGCCGGGACCGTAAACGAAAAACAAACGGGCGATGCGAAAGTCGATGCCAAAAGCCTGCTCGTACTGAATGCCTAGGTATTCGGCAGAGACTTTTGTTGCAGCGTAAAGATCCGTGGGATTGGGTGTGTGCGTTTCATGAGCCAGCCCCGGCACCACGCCGTAAACTGCACCGGTACTTGTGTACAGTACCTTCTTAACCTGCAACACTCTGGCGAGTTCGAGCACATTCACGAGCCCCATGATGTTCAACGTCACGTAGTAATGCGGGTTCGAAAGCACGAGCTCCCCCATGACCCCAACGGTATGAATAATGCCGTCGAGTTCACTGCGGTGTTCTTCCAGGGCATTTCGCAGGGTAGGGAGGTCCAGCACATCACCCGGTATGAACGTGACTTGCGCCGATACCTCGTTTAGGTGATCGGGTGGTTCCTGATCGATGTCGTAAAGGATGACCTTGCGTCCCTGCCGGGCCAACAGCAACGCGGCCCACGACGCCAGGTGTCCGTAACCACCGGTGATAAATACCGCCATTGTTTGAGCTCTTGGATAATCCGTGCCGACGTTGCTGAGGAAAACAAGCGGCGCCGCAGCACCTTATATAACACGCCAATGTTGATCGCGGAATCACCGGGTACTGGGTTACGTTCTGAAACGCCCTGCCACGGACGGTGCGGCCATAGCCGTCTTACCTGGTGTTATGATGACTTGGTTGAGGCTTTACATTCCATGAACGAGGTGTCGGAGATCAGTCTACGGGTTGCGCCACGGCGCCAACTTGCCGAGGAGTGGGCGCTGGTGCTGGTGGCGGAGGGACTCACACCGCACGTGACACACACGCACGATGGTTTCGTCATAAGCGTACCGGCCGAGCAACACGAGTCGGCAAACGCCGCCCTCGCGGCCTATGACCGCGAAAACCCATCGCCGCCCGATGACAGCGCTGAGGAGCCGCCTGGTTCCGCCCACCTGTATGTGGCCTTGGCTGTCTCGGTCGCGTTAGTGGATATGTTTTTCGTGACCGATGTCTGGCATCAGACCGTCGATTGGTTGGAGCGCGGCGGCGCCGACGCTGGGCGTATTCTTAACGGAGAGCCCTGGCGCGCGGTGACGGCGCTCACCCTGCATGCGGATTTCACGCATGCGTTGGGCAACGCGATCGCCGGTGCCATCTTCTTGACAGCGGTATGCCGTGCCTTGGGTCCCGGGCTCGGTTGTGCACTCGTGCTGCTTTCGGGGGTT
>QKEI01000131.1 GCA_003251795.1 Candidatus Muproteobacteria bacterium | reverse complement strand
GCTGGCCAGAAAACGCTAAAGTGCGTGCTCGCCTGAGCAGCAGGCCGCCTCCTACAGCGCTTACTGCTTCGGCGAACAGGGAGGCAACGAGAAACTGAGCAGAGTATGTCCCGACCAGCCGAGCAGGAAGAGCTTGGAGAAACTCAGCTGCATGGGTAGGATTTCGCTGCTGACAAATCTCTCTAAGGCAGCGAGGTCATCGTGGGAACGAAACGCCGCGTAATCGTCGAACACCACGACCAGCGATGTGTCCCGACCATAGCGCTTGTCGGTTTCTGAGGCGATGGTTTGGGCGAGGAGTTCGAGGGACTTGTTGAGCCAGGCGATATTGTTGACCGGTTCGTCGCTGTCGTGGGCGTTGCTCGTCATTAACCTGCTTACGGCCGACAGGAATCCTTCCTCTGCTAGGTAGACACGCTGCAGATACGCTTCATAAGCATGGATCGCGTGCACGAATTTGAGTTTATGTACCTTCAGTGGGCGGTCGCGATAGTCGACAACGATTGCGTTAAAGTCACTATCGTCGATGCTGGGTTTGCACACTACGTCTAGACGCCCCGCAAACAGGTGTTTTGCGAGCCGACTGAGGGGATAGATGTGATCAATAAAATTGCGCGCCAGGCCCGTGCGAGCACGCGCGTAGCTCTTGCCATGTTCGCTGCGACCGAACAGCTTGTTTTTTTCTTCTACCCAAAGGATTAGCTCCTGTGGTGTTCGTTCCGTTTCGCAGTCGACCGCCGATAATATCTGCTCCGGATCCATGGCGCTGGAATGGGCCCGAGTCGTTAGACACCTTTGGGGCGCAAAAAACCAGCCGAGTGCCATTGCAGCAGCTGGTCAGCGATACCCCCATCGCAGATTACTTATAGCCCAAATTTGACCTGATGCTAGCCGACAACCAGTGAGGCGTGGCCCTTACTTGATGAAGCGCTTTAAGTATGACGCCTAAGCTATTGAAGACTTAGGAGCGCAAGTATGAGGTGCTGTTGGATGTCGGCGATAGCGCCGGCACCGGTTAGCTGCGGTTGTGCCTAGGAGTAACTACCCAACCGAGGTGTGCGCGGCTTGCGACCGCCCACAACCGTGACCACCAGTCCAAGCAAGCTGAAACCGAGGGCGATGTTGAGGTTCCAGCGGTGACGCACGCTATAGGGCACATATTCCCACTGCTCAGTGAAGCTGCAGGACAGCGTCGAGTAGTTAAACGATCCGCCAGCGTCTAGACATTGGTCAGCGAGTATCAGCTCGCTGGCATAATGGCACCCCAGCAGCAGCAGCGGCACGATAATGAGTACTAATCCGAGGCGATGCATGCTGTAGCTTATCCCTTAACAGAAACAAGGCCTTCTCAGGAATGATCCTATCGACCTGCGTGAATGGGACCACAGGCAGTACTACGTATAGCCTATTTCTGTGGGAATTCCAGGCCACGCGCGTGTCGCTACTGACCCGTGGTCGCGAAAAAGAACAGGCCGAGATCGAATACTCTTTCTAATTCAATAGGTTAATGAGAAGCGCTGTCGTTTCCGGTCAGCAACTCAGTTGGGCAACAGCAGAACTCTGCGCCAGCCTATTTGCGGTTCTCCCACCAGAGCAACAACGCCAAGCTGACACCGAATGCTGCGCCAGCCACGCTAACCCACATGGGGATGGTCGTGCTCTCGATCGTCACGCGCCACGCCAGCAACAGTCGCAGAAGATGTAGGAACGCAACCAGCGCCAACACGACGATGGTCAAGGTTGTAAATGGCTTCATGTTTGCCAGTTGTTATTGCCGTTCGCACACCGGCGCGTACAAACTGTACAGCGCAGTTCCCAGGGTCTCAAGAAATCTGTAGCCTCACGGTCCAGAAAGCATATTCCACACGACTTCAGCGGCTTAGCGCCCACTTTTCTCCGCCCGTGCCGGGAGTATAATCCCGCCGGCCTGGGCCGCCTGTAGGTCCCAAGTCACGGCGACAGGGTGTTCGGATTGCAGATGACCATGACATATAGCATTACTAGCAGCCGCAACGGTGTTTTTGTAGTTTTCCGGGCGATATCCCTTTGAATCAGCACGTTGTGTCGTACACGTACAAAACGGCGCGGCGCATTGTCGTTTCCATCGTCGGCGGCACGGTCTTGCTCGTGGGCGTCGCAATGATTGTGCTTCCCGGGCCAGCCACACTCGTCATCCCAACTGGCCTTGCGATCTTGGCCATCGAGTTCGCCTGGGCACGTCGCTGGTTAAGAAGGATCAAGCTGCAGGCGCGGCAGACCATTCGCCGCCTCAATCACACGCGTAAATCGCTCAGATCCAGCGCAACCCCGGCGCGGCAGGACGGCAAGCCTTAAACACTGCGGCGCACTGGCTCAGCCGGCGCCGGCGGGATAATTGGCTATCTCGATCAGATTAAGATCGGGGTCACGAATGTAGACGGATTCGATCGGGCCGACCGCTCCCATTTTTGTTACCGGTCCCTCAATGATTTCCACACCGCAGGTATGCAAGTGCCGGATCACATCCGCTAGCGGCGTGTCTGCGATTAGGCAGATATCCGCTGAGCCCGGCGTCGGCCGCGAGGCCTTGGGTTCAAACTCTTGCCCCGCGCGATGCAAATTTATCTTCTGCTTACCGAATGTCAGCGCCGTGCGATTGTCCCCGAACACCACTACTTTGATTCCTAGCACCTTCGAATAGAAGGCGCACGTAGCCTCGATGTCCTCAACCGTAAGTACGATGTGGTCCAGCCGATCGATTCGCATACCGTATCTCCGCAGCCGTACCACATTGTAACCCAGTAAAGACGCATTTCCCTTGAACCTACCATTGCACCAGTGTTTGACTGACAATAACGAGATGCAGGAGGGTA
>QKEI01000087.1 GCA_003251795.1 Candidatus Muproteobacteria bacterium | reverse complement strand
AGGGCGTGGCTGGCATCGCGACGGAGGCATGCCGCGCCTATTCGAGCGGCTTGATTTGAGTCAGCAGCAGCGCGACCAGATCAACCAGATCATGGACGAAGGCAAACAAGCACGGCAGGAGAGAAAGAAAGCACTTTGGGAGAATAGAGAGGCGCTGCGGAATCAGGCTATGGCGGACACCTACGACGCTCAGCGCGTCCAGGAGCTGGCCGATCAGCAGGCAAAGCTGGACGCCGAATTGACCGTGATGCGGACCGAGACCTTTCATCGTGTCTACAGTGTGCTTACGCCCGACCAGAAACAGAAACTGGCGGAAATGAAGCGACAGCGAAAGGATCACTACCGCAAGCATTCGAATCGGCCATAACGGGCTAAGCGCAAGCGATCTGGTAGGAAGGTGACTCATGGTTACTAAACGAACTGCACAAGGCGATAGTCAGGCGCGACGGGTGTGCCGATTCGGGGTCCTCTTCGTAGCGAGTCTGACCGTTGCCGGGTGCGCCTCTGCGCCGGCGCAGCGGCAAGCGTCGCCCGCACCGGCGCCCGCGTCGCCACCAGTAACGCAGGTGTACTTCTACCCCACAGCCGGGCAGAGTTCTGCGCAACAAGACCGCGATCGCTACGAGTGCTATCTCTGGGCGGTGAAGCAGAGCGGTTTTGACCCAAGTCAGCCACAGCTTAGTCCCCACCAGCGCGTAGAGGTCGTGGCGATGCCGGCACCCGGGCACGACACGGCTGTAGGGGCTGTAACGGGTGCCGTGATCGGGGCGGCTGTTTCACGACCGCACGACGCTCTTGCGGGCGCAGTAGTCGGTGCAGCGGCAGGCGCTATCATCGGTGCCGCCTCCGATACCGCGCGCCAGCAGCAAGCCGAACGCATTCAGCGAACGTATGAGCAGCGTGATGCTCAGCGTGCTGCCAGCATTGAAGAGCAGGCTCAAAACTACCGACGTGCGATGACAGCTTGTCTTGCAGGCCGGGGCTATTCCGTTCGTTGAGGCAATCGCCCAGTGACGGTTCTTACGAAAGGAGGAACTGACATGATCATCTATCGCATCGTGAGTGCAAGTGTCCTATCGGCGTTCGTATTCCTTGCGGCAAGTCCTGCGGTATTGGCCGAGCGAGGGCAGGGGGATAGGGGTGGTTGGAGTCATGCGCTCCGCGCAAACGGGCCTGATAAGGGTCGTAGGGATGCGGATCATCGCTACAAGGTCCCCGCCCGCGTGCCCAACCGCTCGCACGGAGATCCGGATCGTCGAGGCAAAGTACCTCCCCGCGGATATAAGTTCGATCATCGTTACCATCACGATCGCTACTACCCGTCGCGTGGTCGTGTCGTCCACGGACTACCGCACGGCTACCGCGCCGTAAAGTATAACAACCGGCACTACTATTATTATGGTGGCGTCTGGTATCGCCCGTACGGGACGCGTTTCGTTGTTATTCGCCCTCCGATAGGTCTCGTCGTTTCGGTGTTACCGCCGTTTTATACGACCATTTGGGTGACGGGCGTACCTTACTATTATGCCGACGGTGTGTACTACGTCTGGCGGTCAACCGAGCGCGCTTATGTTGTCAGCGAAGCTCCACCGGAGTCGGCGGTCACGACTTTGCCAACGACTTCGGAACAACTGTTCATTTACCCCAAGAACAGCCAGAGCGAGCAGCAACAGGCGACCGATCGCTATGAATGTCACCGTTGGGCCGTGGGCCAAACCGGTTTTGACCCCACGCAGCCGCTTGCCGACTCGTCGGGGACGATAATCGCCGAGAAACACGCCGCCTATCAACGCGCCATGACAGCGTGTCTCGAGGCGCGCGGCTACAGCGTGAAGTAGTATCAGCCGAGAGTTGGCGTACCGCCGCGGGTGCAAATGTTGCGTTTTTGGTAGCCCACCAGATATCTATTATTATTAGAGGCTACTAGAATTGGCTAGCGCTCTTGCCTAGCTCATAGAGGAGATAACGCGAATGCAGAAACGTAACATCACCGTCCTCGCAACTGGTCTTTCCGCTCTGTTCCTGGTCGGGGTCTCAACGGTCCACGCTGAAAAGCTTACCCGGCCCGGCGGAGACAAGACAGCTCACTGTGAACACTGTCATGGCCCTTACGGATGCAGGCCCGTGCAGGGCCTTATACCGAAGCTTTGTGGGCAAACTGCGGAGTATCTCGAGATGACGCTTATACAGTTCCGGGATGGCAGGCGCGTTAGCCCGATCATGTCGCAGACAACAAAATTTTTGTCCGATGACATGATCAGGCAACTTGCGGTCTACTTTGCGAACGCGCCCACCGCAGGCAAGTGAGCGATCCTTTCCCGCAACGGCGTAGTTGACTGTCCGCTGCGTTTCTTACCTTCTTGCAGGTCCGAACGACCGTGAGTTCGCTCGTGTGATTCGGTTGCCACCGCTTTCCCAGTTGGTCTAACCCACGACGTGGGGATCAGTAACTCCTCGCTCCGCTACCTGAGTAGGCATACGGTAGATCCACATCTGGTACATTGAAGTAACCCACATATACGCGAAGCACAGACCCATGAGAGCGCCACCCAACAACACTGCCCATGCAAAAAATGGGTAGAGTTTCGTTAGGTACCAGGAAGAAACGTCGATAAAAATGGCGACAAAGGGTAATCCCACGACAGCGCATTTGAACCACACGGGACGGACGAACGCGTGACTGAAGATCAAACCGACAATGAAAAAGATAAAAGTCAGGCCGAACAAGTGGATATGTGATACGCGCACAAGCGTAAATAGGTCCACACCTGTATCTAGCGCCGCCATCTTGTGTAGGTTCTCGTACCCCTTCAAGTTCGGAAGATGCGGGTTACTGCCGTCATGGCAGAGCATACAACGCTTGTCCAGAATGGGCTTGACTTCTTTTTGGTATTCTGGCTCTTTGGCGCCTCTGCGTACCCAGGCAACGATCTCATTTATCTCGCCAGGGGGCAGCATTCCGCTCATCGGTCCTTTTAGCGCCGCTTCCAGCCGACTGCTTTCCTTGCTGCCACTGTATGCGATCTCTATGTCCTTTACCGAGAGCGAGGACGGATCGCCGTCCCGCCCGGCATACGAGGCCCAGATATAAATCAACGCAAAACTGTAACCCATGCCGAGCACGAGCAGTGCTGCCGTATAGAGCACGCGCATACTCCACGGTAGTTCCTGGAAGTGCAAATATAAACGATGAACTGGTTGGTCCTTCATGGCTTCTCTCTAGCGATCTCGGAGACTAACAGCCAAGCCGCCGCACTGCCACGCTGCCGTTTATTGCACCCATGGGTGAATTAGGTGGCTTTACCCTACAGCAGTGTTGGCTGGCGCCCGCTCACTTAAGCGAAGCAAAGTACGCAGCCAAGTCGGCCATATCCTGGTCGCTGAGTGGGCTTGCGAAGGTCTTCATGACTGGGTTCGCATTGGCACCTGATTTGTACGCTTTCAACTTTTCGACAATAACGCCCTCCTTTAAACCGGCCAACGCAGGGTTAGGGGCGACGCCCTTGCCGTCGGCCCCGTGGCAGCCAATGCAAGTGGCCGCCTTCTCTTTCCCAGCATTGGCATCACCGCCGGCCTGAGCGGTACCGATCATTGCTAGCAGGGTAGCGAGGGCTGCGACTAATAGTTTGTACTTCATGGTAGCGCTCCTTTTTTAGATTGTCAGGTTTTCGAGAAATTGGACTCAGTTTTAGGTGTTCGCTTGCTTCAGACGAGTCAAATCTGGTCAATTACCGCTTGCGCCGCGTAAACAGTTGTGAACGCCAGCTGCAACATCACTTGCACGGTATCTTGACAAATACAATCGCCTTTGGCTGCTTACGCGCATAATAGGCTGCGAGATTATCTACATCCGTCTCGCTCAGCGCCTGTGACATCGCAAGCATCGCCGGGCTGGTGCGAGCCTTAGTCCTGTACTCATTCAACGCCTTTACCAAGTAACGCTCATGTTGTCCCGCCAATACGGGTACGCTCGGGTCTGTACTATTGCCATCGATGCCATGACATCGGTCACAACGTTGCGCCCATTCTGCCACCGTAAGCGGCTTTTGTACCGCCGGCGCCTTCGGTTTCTGGGTCGCGTAGAAGGCCGACACGTTATCGATATCAGCCTTGCTGAGGGGCTCGACTATTGATTTCATGGTGGCGTGATCGCGCTTCCCCGTGCTGTATGACTTCGCTGCCATCGCCAGGTACTGCGCATCCTTTCCCGCCAAACTTGGCGTTTTGGGGTCTGCGCTATTGCCATCGGTCCCATGACATCCTGCGCAGGCGGCGGCCGCGGCCTCGCCCGCAGTCGCATTACCGGCAGCAGGTGTGGCGGCACGCTTGGGTGTTTGAAGCGCATAATAAAGCGCGATCTTTTTAATAGCCTCATCGCTTAATAAGGCTACTAGCGATTTCATCGTCGCATCCGTGCGGCCGGTACCCTTATATGCCTTCATGGCAGCGACAAGGTATTCCGGATGTTGCCCCGCCAAGCTTGGCATGCCGGGTATGCTTGCGTTCCCATCCGGCCCATGACAACCGGCGCATGCGGCGGTGGCAGCTTTGCCTTCTGCTACAGGATTCTTTTCGGTCTTGCGGGCCTCTTCAGCTTTCAATGGGGAGACTTTAGGTGGGTCCAGGGTGGCGTAGTAGGCCGCTGCCTGCACGAGTGCATCGTCGTTGAGGTATTTCACTGCATCCGCCATTAACGTGCTTGTGCGCCCACCATTCTTATACGCTAACAGTTCGAGGTACAGGTACTCTGCGCGCTGACCCGCCAGATGAGGCAATTCCTCGTTCGCACTGATACCCTGTCCGCCGTGGCAACGCGCGCACGTGGACTTCACAAGGTCCTTGCCTGCGTCGAGCTCAGCCACCTGCGGAAATAACAGTTTTTGGCGTATGTCAGCACTAATGGGCTCGGCATTACCTGCTTCATTTGCCGCCTCGCTCGAAAAGATAGCGACGAGAAACACACCCGTTATGACGACCAGTGACGCGAGAGTCTGGCCTTTCATTCATGTCCCCTCACTAAGCAAACGCCCGTATGATAAAGGCACTAACAAATATAATAAAGGCACATCACAGTGGGACTAAGCTGGCAATCAGCCGCTACCTCCATCAGTCGCGTAGACCAACGCGCGCGGACTGTCGCCGGCGCTCAGACTATTGGAACGCTGATTTCACTTCGCGGGTCACGCGGCGAAACGTGCGACTGTGAACAGTTGCGTGAATACTTCTAGCTGACCGGCTGCTTAGTTGGCTCCCACGGTGGGAAAAGGCGGGTCATGATCCAGAGCAGAATTAGCGGGGCGACTAATACCCCTATCGCTGCCATCAGTCCCTCGGGCCCCCAAATTTCCAAGTTATAACTCAACAGGCCCTTCATGGTCTTAGAGATCTCCTGACCGCCGATCACCACGTTCCAACGCATCATGAACACGGACACCAAAGCGAGCGTGGCCGAAGCGAACGTCCCGACGACAAACGGCGTGCCGCGGGTCCCACTGAACATCATGACAGTCAGGATGAGAATCGGCAGCGCAGCGCCGATGCCGAACTGTAAGACGATGTAACTGAAAAATAAGGGCCCTTCTATAAATGTCCGGATGAGCTCAATACCTTCCAGGTTCTTATAGAAAAGATTCGCCAGCTCGACGACCTCAATGAGAACGCCGAACATCAAGAAACCCCACAGCGTTTGTGCCAGTCCCCGCAGGCAGTCCTGGTCGATCGGCGTTCTGCGGACCTTCGACACCACCACGTAAAGAACGATCAGCAGGGCGACGCCCGAGATGACTGCGGAGAATAGAAATATGACCGGCATCAGGTCCGATCCCCACCACTCGCGCGCTTTCAGTGAGCCGAACACGAATCCGACATAACCATGTAGACCATGCGCCCCTGGAATGCCGATGATCGCCAACACAAATAGCCACTTGTGATCAAAGGCGCGCGCCCTTTCCGAAACGTCGTCCGACCACAGCGTCAGTGCGCGATAGAAAAACCTCTTTAATCTGTTGGGACTCTTCGATCTGGCCACGTTGTCAACGCGAAACGCGAACCAGGACTCCAGCGATACCAGAATGATGTAGAAAGCAGCGAAAAAGCCGAACATGGCGAACGCCGAGGTAAGGTGCGGTGTGATCATCGCATTGAAGGCCCGCTCCGGATGCCCCAGGTGAAGCAACAAGGGCGCGGGTACGAAAAGCATGAAACACAACGCGGTCAACAGCGCGAACCGGGCTACGGGCTTGTATTTCTGTATGCCGAACACGTGATACATGCTGGAAACGGTGAAGGCCCCGGCAACCAGACCCGTCATATACGGGTACACAACAATCAGTATTGTCCACGGGATGACGGTCTCATTAGGATAAACGTAACCCGTGTAAGACATGGTGTGGAACAGCCCTTCCATCACACCACCTCCTTATCGATCCCTACGTAATAACAGTTCGGATGGTTACCCATAGAGGGTTTGAGCACCTGCACTCGGTTGTCGCGAATGAACCGGCTGATATCGCTATCCGGATCGTTGAGATCGCCAAAGATGCGCGCGTTGACTGGACACACTTCCACGCAAGCCGGTTTCAATCCCTTGGTGATGCGGTGATAGCACCAGGTGCACTTGTCCGTCACGCGCTGTTCATAATTGAAAAAACGAGCGCCATAAGGGCAGGCCTGGACACAGTATTGGCAGCCAATGCAGTACTCGTGGTCGATCAACACGACGCCGTCCTTGGTCCGGTACGTGGCGCCGGTCGGACAGACCTGCACACAGGACGGGTTTTCACAATGATTACACATCTTGGGCACGAAAAAGGCTTTTGTAACTTTCTTGCCCTCGTAGCGATTGTCGAAGCGATAAACTTTCTCTGAACCTGAGGCGGCGATGTTTTGCGGATCGCTCTGACTATCGACACGCGCGTGCTCCTCCCCTTCTAGGTAGACATAGCGCTCTACCCAGGTGCGAAAGTGATGGGCATCGAGGCTAACGCCGTTTTCGATCTTGCAAGCCTCCACGCAACGAAGGCAGCCGATACAGCGCGTGGCATCTATGCCATACCCCCATTGGTGTTTTGTCCAGTCGTAGTCCGGCGTAGGGAATGACTTGGCTGCCGCCATCGTCTTCCTGCCGAGGAGGGTACTCGCACCAACCAGCGCCGCGCCGGACAGAGCTGCTCTTACCAGCTTGCGCAGGAATACACGCCGTGCGGCCTCCGACTTGTTCATTTTCTCTTTCATTGCCTCAACCTATCCTCACGATGGCGGTGTTATTTCACGCAGAGCCAAACGCGCAGATAGTTGCCTCCTCGTTGATTCACTGGGTGGCTTTCCCTTTCAACGATGCATAGTGCGCGGCAAGGTCGCCAATATCCTGATCGCTAAGCGACTTTGCGATGGTATTCATCATGGGATTCGCGCGTGCACCCGATTTGTAGTCCTGCAACGCCTTGGCAAGATAATCAGCATCTTTGCCGGCTAACGCTGGAAAAGTTCCAACGCCAAGACCATCGGCCCCGTGGCAGCCCGCACACCTCGCCGACAATGCCTGGGTACCTACAGGCGCTGCGCTCGCCTTGGTCGTAGCCGGCCCCCCGATCTTGGGGGAATGGGGGTTATGACAGGTAACGCATTGTTGCCCTCCCGCGTGCTGGGCCACTTCGATCTGCGGCTGGGCCGCGGGCCGCCCCGGCATCGCTTCATGGCAAAGCGTACACAGCCTGACGGTGTCGGTGGGGATCACCAACTTACCGGATTGCGGGTGCTCTTTGGCGGCTCCGTGGCAGACCTCACACTTCACCACCTTGTGCACGCCAGCTGACCATTCAGTGTGCCGGTCAGCATGGCACGTCTGACAGTAGCCTGGTCCTCTGTACCGGGGCTGAGGGGCGGCTATCTCGGTAACCGAGTTGGCTCGATAGTGCCCGTATTCGTAAAAGGAGGGAGCCTTCAAATAATACCGTGCGCCGACCGCTGACGCGAAGAAAGCGACTAACAGCAGGATGAGCCGAACACCGTGTTTTGGCATGGCCATCTCCGGGCGCTGGTGCTATCAAGACTGAACAGCATTGTCGTGATTAGTTTGTACGCAACCCTAGACCCACAGGAAGTACCGTGTCCTTGACTCAGATCAAAAACCTCCCATTTATGCATGCCCCGATCGGTGGTCGCACTTGACTCGGACGGCTGGCAGACAGGCAAGGGGTAGGTCTCTCCGACGGCCTTGTCAATATGACTGGTCTAACAGCTGAGCTGGATCGATTTTGTCTAGGCCTCGGAGCATTGATACAAGCGCAACGAACAGGGTCAACGCAAGTACGGTGTGCACCCGTACCTCTCCTTAGTCCGAGATGTTCGGTGGACTAGGGAGTCGAGCAGCGGGGACGAGCAACTAAAGACTCTCGGGGTGCCCGATGCGCCCGCCGATCGGGCTGACGGAATACCCGGCAACGAGGGGCACAGGGACGTCCCATCGCCGTACGTTTTAAGCAAGAATAACTTGGCGACCTAGTTGTTCTTCGCGCCCTGGTCTATCCAGGTCTTGATTAGCTTAATGTCGTAATCGGATAGTGGTTTTCTTCCATGCGGCATACTGATCGACGGATCAGCCTTACCGGTGACGAGTATGTAAAGGGTACTGGTAACCGCTGCTCCCGGTACGATCACCGCGCCAAACTTAGTGCCTTTCATGAGCTGCTCGTAGCTTTCCACCGAGAAGCCGCTCTTCTTATAACCCTCGCCGTTGAGGGAGTGGCATTCCTTGCAGTGTTCTTGCAGGATAGGTTCGACCTGGGTTCGGTAGCTGATCTGGGACTCTTGTTCACAGGCGCTGATGCCCATCAGCACGACCGCCCATAGCAGAACTCTTCGCCCAAATGCCCATGCATGCGACATCGATTAACCCTCAAGTGAGAACAGTTACCACAGAATCGCTGTGGAGACGGTGATCTGTATCAGCGGTCTTGACGTATGTCAAGGTATGCTCTGGTAACTCCCTGGCAAGGGTCGCAATGTGCGGCGTCGAACCCTGGCGCTGATCCGCTCAGCCGAGCGCGGCCGTTTTTCGGGGACGCTTACTTCGAGCGATTCATAGCGCTCATTGCCGATGGTTGACCTGGAGGAAGTCCACATAGCCTCGCAACAATGAGGAGGGAGACAAGGCAGGAAATGGATCAAATTTGACCTAGATCAAAAACAAGATAATTGTGTATCTTAGCATGCTGGTTTATTGTTCACTGCACAAACTCGAACAGGATACCAGGATGATCTATAGCGTGCCCGAAGCCACAACCGACGATGTTGAGCCTAAGGCAGTCTTCATAGCTGGAGATCACGGATGACCTTTATGATGTTTGCAGAGCGGGCTATGCCGCGATCGATAGCAGCGCGTGTTCTCAGATTCTCAGCGTGGGTTCTTGCCAGCGTTATTTTCCTGGCAGTAGTGCCGGAACGCTGGGTAGCCGAAGCCAGAGCCCAAGCGGACACTAGCAGTGCTGGTGCTTCCGAAAAACCTGTTCAAAGGCCTGAAAACGCGGTTTGCCTGGGGTGTCACGGATTGAAAGGATTTGCTGTTCCTGGGCCCGATGGGCAAATGCGTCAACTGCATATCGAGGGGGATGACTTCGCACAAAGCGTGCACGCGAAGCGTCTTTGCACGGAGTGTCACAAGGACATCATTAAGATTCCGCACCGGAAGAACGTAGACAGAAAGGTCGGGTGCGTGCAATGCCACGAAAGTCTCTGGGCAAAGGCTGAGAAAGAAGGCAAGACAAAGGAATTCGCGAGATTGGGCGTGGTCGTGAAGCAAATCGACAGCTACATGAGGTCGATTCACGCGCGGCCCAGCATAGAAGACCAATCGAGGACTAATGCAACCTGTTACAACTGCCATAACGCCCACTATGTTTATCCCGCTGGCAGCAAGGGTCGCGCTGAGTTTCGACTAAACGTTCCAAAAATTTGTGGCAAGTGCCATGCCACGGAAATGTATGATTATTTTACATCGGTGCATGGTTTGGAGAATTCGAGGGGTAATCCAAAAGCCGCTGTTTGTATTGATTGCCACACCACGCATGATATCGAATCTCCGAAAGCCCGGTCGATGAAACTAGTAATCACCCAGAATTGCGGAAACTGCCATAAGGAGGAGCTGGCAACCTATAGGGGAACCTATCACGGTCAGGTAAACAAGCTGGGGTATGGCTATACAGCGAAATGTTACGATTGCCACGGGCATCATACGATCCAGTGGGTGGCAAGCCAGATGTCAACAGTCCACGCGTCCAACCGCCTCCATACCTGCCGGAAATGTCACGAGGATGCGACCGCAGGGTTTATCACTTTTGAGCCGCACGGCAATACTCATGACTTCGATCGCTTTCCCTATATGTGGATCGCATCCAAGTTCATGATTGGATTGCTTACGGGTGTGTTCGCATTCTTCTGGACGCATGTAGTGCTGTGGTTCTACAGAGAATACAAAGACGGTAAGGAAGGTAAGAACAAGCCGCATGTTCAGTTGGATAAGCTGCCGCCGCAAGAAGAAGGAAAGTACTTCAGACGCTTCGCCCCGGTATGGAGACTTGCCCACCTTTTGCTGGCGCTCGCCGTAATGACGCTGGTACTGACGGGCACTTCGGTACTTTATGCAGACAGTTTCTGGGCGCCGACAGTTATGAACGTGCTTGGAGGGCCGCGAAACGCGGCTATCCTTCATAGGATTGCCGCGGCTACGTTCATCGTCATATTCTTTGGCCACCTTATTTATTACGTGTTCGACATAAGCCGCAACTGGAGAACCTTCAGATGGTTCGGACCGAATTCGCTGATACCTAATTGGCAGGATTTCAAAGATGCGTGGGCGATGTTCAGATGGTTCTTCGGCAAAGGACCACGGCCTGTCTTCGATCGTTGGACCTATTGGGAGAAATTCGACTACTGGGCGCCGTTCTGGGGTATGGCGATCATCGGTATGTCCGGTGTCATGATGTGGTTTCCAGAAGCGACGGCTTCCATTCTTCCCGGATGGGTCTTCAATGTGGCAACCATCATTCACGGAGAAGAGGCGTTCTTGGCCGCGGTGTTCATCTTCTCGGTACACTTCTTCAATTGTCACTTCAGACCGGACAAGTTCCCGCAAGACATTGTTATGTTTACAGGAGTCGTGCCATTAGAAGAGTACAAGCGGGAGCACACGTTGGAATACAAGCGTTTGCTTGCGAGTGGTGAGCTTGAGAAGTACATCGTTGACGCTCCGTCGCGGCCGATGACGCGCGCTTCCAAGGTCTTGGGCGCGACTCTAATTACTATCGGGTTGGTGCTGTTGATATTAGTCCTGCTCGGCTTCTGGGGGCGAGTGACTTGAGGAAACCAGCATCCGAAAAGGGTATGACACGTTCCAATGGGGCCGCGAAGCATTGGAGGTTATCCATGAGATATTGCTTATTATTAAGTGTGATACTGCCTCTGAGCTTTATCGGCTGTACGCAGAAACAGGAGCCAACGAAACCCGCACCCGATCTTGCTGCGGGCAAAGCTATCGCAGAGGCCAAGTGCAGCGGATGCCACGGTCTGAATGGCGGGGGCGCCGCTCCCGGTATTCCACATTTGGCGGCGCAATCCCCGGAGTATCTACTGCAGTCTTTGTACGCTTACAAAGAGGGCATTCGGCATCATGCGGGGCTTCAGGATTTGGCAGCACACATGAGTGATACGGATCTGCGAAATGTCGCCGGCTACTTCGCCAGCCAACCGCCAATTCAGAACAAGGAGATGCAAGAGCTTCCCCCGTCTCCCTATGAAAAAGGCAAGACTGCAGCGGCGGTGTGTGCGTCTTGTCACGGTGAAGATGGCAACAGCACGACTCCCGGCATTCCTACCTTGGCGGGCCAGCAACCGGTTTATGTTGTCACCGCTACGCAGGAGTACTTGCACGGACTACGCCCTATATCGGGCATGGAGCCCACGCTGCGCGGCTTGAGAAAGCTCGATCTGCAAAACATAGCACTGTACTTCGCCGTTCAGACGCCGGTACAACGTGGGGCGGCGCCTTTTGGTGATGCGGCTGCCGGCGAACCGCTAAGCGGGAAGTGCGGCGGTTGCCATGGCGCCCGGGGAGTCAGCAACGATGCAGCCACGCCAAGCCTCGCCAGCCAGGATCCTCAATACTTGCTCAGTGCAATCAAGGCCTACCGGGACCAGGCTCGCCACCACGAAATCATGAATGCCCAGCTGGCCGGTACGAGCGACAGCGACATCGAAAATATAGTTGCGTTCTACACCGTTCAGAAACCCAAAGCCGCCGAGGATCGGCCCATATCTGCGAAGAAACTGGCCGAGAAGTGCGACCGTTGCCATGGCGCTGTCGTCGGCAGGCCCACGATGACGATACCGAAGATCGCCGGGCAAGATAAAGATTATCTCATGATGGCCCTAAGAGCGTACCACGACGGCAAGCGTGGCACCTCTACGATGCATAGGATGACTATGCCCTATACGGACACAATCATAGAAGATGTCGCTTCCTACTATGCAAGCCAACCCGCGAAATAGGTCTTAGATTGGACCTGGTTGAATCGCTCCCACCTGGTCAAGCGTTTGGTGATTCCGGCGCGATGCTCAATGACTTGTACCGGCTGAGCGTGTGATCTTGTTATAGACGTTGTATTTCCCCGAAGGCTTTTTCA
Organism: Candidatus Muproteobacteria bacterium; assembly: GCA_003251795.1. Lineage (GTDB taxonomy): Bacteria > Pseudomonadota > Gammaproteobacteria > Acidiferrobacterales > SPGG2 > SZUA-472. The sequence goes on along the minus strand of QKEI01000087.1, from coordinate 4,585 downwards.
TCGGGATGCGCTTGATCTCTTCGAGCGAGGCAGCGTCGTAGACTACCAGAGCGCCGTCCATGTCCCAGATACTCAATAGGGCATAACGCCCGTCGCGCGTGAATTCCACGTGTGCTGCCGTCTTACCAGGTGCCGGGCGCAGGGTCTTGACGATCTCCAGGCGCTGCTTGTCGATGACGTGCACCACGTCTTTGTGCGGTCCGAAAAATACATCGACCCAGGCATAGGAGGAATTCTCGTGGCTGCGCATGAAAAAGCCAGGGCCCTGAGTATCGATGCGCTTGATCGTTTTCCAGGTTGTCATATCGATGACGCTGACGACGCCTTCCTTGAGATTGGGCGTGGCTAGTACCGGATGCCCCTGATAGACCCAGGTAATGCCTGAGCCGAGGTGCGGCAACCCTGTGAGGTCAATATCGGCGATCTTGCGACCGACAATGAGATTCACCACCTGGCCGTTCTTCGCATTCCTTGCAGCGCCGATCAGGTGCTGGTAAGACGGATCGAAAAAGAAATCATCGAGATAATCATCGAGCTTGATGCGGCGGATCGGGAAGGGTCCCTTTTCAGCAAGTCCCTCACCCATACGGTAGTCATGTACCAGACCCGGGTATATCGGTTCGGCATTCGGGTCATAGGGGATCTCCCATACCTCGGGGATATCCTTGAGCGCAGCGATGAAACTCTTGCGCGGTGGCGCGTCATAGACGGCGCTCACGCGTGATTGTTTGCCCGTATCATCGCGGACGGAGATGACCTTGATGGGCGAAAGGTCCTCGGCACCCAGTACCACGAGCGTATGTGGCAGGTAGTTTGCCACCATAGCAAAGTGGCCGTCACTCGATACCGCCAGATTGCGCGCGTTGATGCCAGCACGCACTTCCGCCGTGAGCTTGAGGTTGTAGATATCGAATTTAGAGACCCAGCCGTCGCGGGACGCGAAATAGACGAAACGCCCGTCAGGTGAAAATTTCGGACCACCGTGCAGCGCGAAGCGCGTGGGAAAACGATAGATGGGTTCGAAGCGGTCGCCATCGAGGATGGTCGCGTGATGATCGCCCGTCTCAACGACCACGAACAGATTGAGCGGGTCAGCTTTGAAAACAGGCTTGTCCGGTAACGCTGCTGGCTTGTAGTAGACGGCGTGAGATTGCCGAATCTGTGCCATGTCCCACTTTGGCGCTTTCGGCAGCGGCTTGTAGATGAGTTGTGCCAGCGCTGCGATCTGCGTGCTCGAGAGCTTATCGGCAAAGGCCGGCATTTGCGTGGCGGCGCGGCCCTTGGCGATGACCGTGGACGCCGCCTGCGGTCGCAGCCGTGCAAGGTTTTCCGGGAGCAACGCGGGGCCCATCCCGCCCAATCGATCTGCGCCGTGACAGTTGGCGCAGTGCTGCTGGTAAAGCTTTGACGCTGTGTCTGCTTCGTCAGCGTAAGTGTTCACCGCAGAGAGCGCAGAGAATACGGAGATTAGAATGATGAAAGACTTCTTCACCACAGAGCACACAGAGCCTAATATCAAAACCAAATGAACACCTCGGTACGAGCCAACGGAATACCCGTTTGGGGCGATTGACGATTGGCAGAAAAACACTTCTCCGCGATCTCTGTGATCTCTGGTGTGAGTCTAGCCGTTTGCGAGGTGTCTGTGACGAGAGTAGGGCGTGACCTGCAAACGCTCACCTGGCCCATGTAGCCCGATCTCCTCGTTGCTCAGGTAACAGGCGGGATCCTCCGCCCATGGATCGCCGGTCAGTTGGTGCGCGCGCACTCGCGTGTTGCCGCCGCAGATATCGAAATAGCGGCACGCACCACAACGGCCTTTGAGCTTGCGCGGTCGCGCCTTGAGGCCGGCCATCAGCGGATCGGAAGTGTCTTCCCAGATTTCGGAGAACAGCCGCTTACGCACATTACCGAGATTATAGTGCCACCAGAAGGTGTCCGGATGAACGTTGCCGAGATTATCGATGTTGGCGATGTTGACGCCGGATGCGTTGCCGCCCCACTGTGCCAGCTTCGCGCGCATGTGGGGCAGGCGCTGCGGAAAGTGGCGCTTGATCCAATGCAGCAGGTATACGCCGTCAGCGTCGTTGTTACCTGTGACGAATTCCTTGCTCTTCCCTTCACTTACGTAGCGCCAACATGTATCGAACAACAGGTCCATTGCCCAGCGGGTTGTCCGTAGAGCTGTGTCGTCCTTGCGGTTGACGTTTCCGCGACCGGCGTAGTTCAGGTGTGAGAGGTAAAACTTGTCGATCTGTTCTGCCTCCATGAGATCAAGCAATGGCGGTAACTCGTGGGCATTATCCTGTGTCATGGTGAAGCGCATGCCAACCTTGATGCCGTTGGCCTGGCACAGACGTATGCCCCGTATGGACGCATCGAACGCTCCCTGCAAGCGGCGGAAACGGTCGTGCGTCGTGCGCAGACCATCGATGCTGATACCGACGTAGTCGTAGCCGATGGCGGCTATGCGATCAATGTTATGTTCGTCGATGAGCGTGCCGTTCGTCGATAGGCCGACATAGAAGTTCATCGCCTTGGCGCGCGCCGAGATTTCGAAGATGTCAGGGCGCAGCAGCGGTTCGCCGCCGGAGAGTATCAGTACCGGCACTCCGAAGGCCTTGAGGTTGTCCATGACCATGAACACTTCGGCCGTGGAAAGCTCACCCGGAAAATCACGGTCGGCCGAGATCGAGTAACAATGTTTGCAGGTAAGATTACAACGCCGGATGAGATTCCAGATCACCACGGGCGCTCCTGGCGCGCGTTTGTGCCCGACCGGCGTGGGGTGGGCAAGCTCCCTCATGTACTGTGATATGCGAAACACGAATTACCCCAGATCAAAAACTCAACGCAAGGCCGCTCCCGGCATCCCGCCTCCCGCGGCACTAGTACGTCCCTGTACGTCTGCGCTAAGGCGCAAAGAAAACTAACATGTTCAGATTTCATCCCTTTGCGTCTTTGCGTTGAGTAGTTTGTGAGATTCGTAAACCGGTCTTCTTGAGAATCCGCGTACTATACAGCAGCGCGTGCCCACGGTTTTCACGACCGAGCAACGCGGCGATCTGCGTCACCTTAGCCTCAACCTCGGCACGATTGTGACCATGAACCATCGCGAAGAGATTGTATGGCCAATGCGGCAAATGGCGCGGGCGACGATAGCAGTGACTGACGAAATCGAGCTCGCCGATGCGCTGTCCTAATCGTGATACGCTTGTATCGGGTACGTCCCACACTGTCATGGCATTAGCGCGATAACCGAGTGCGTAGTGATTAGGCACTGCACCGATGCGCCGAATGATGCCGTTCGCTAGCATGCGTTGCACTCGCTGCATCACCTCTACCGGTTCAAGCGCCAGTTCAGCTGCGATCTGGCGATAGGGCTGACGCGTTAACGGTAAGCCCGCCTGGGTGGCCAGTATGATGCGGCGATCGATAGAATCGATCGCCGCATCCGTGACTCGTGACGGCCTCGTGGGCCGTACGGCTCGCTGTGCGTTGGCGGTTGTGATGGTCACACTGCAAACCTCAGACCGACGAAATACTCGTCGAGCTTCGGCATGTTGTAAACGCGATATCCGCTGCGCTGCTCGATCTCTGCGATCGTCTCGCCGACACGCTCTGGTTCCTCGGTGGCAAGCACGAACCACATGTTGAAGGCGTGATCGCGCGCGTAGTTATGTGCAACTTCGGGGAAGCTGTTTACGATATCCGCGACACGCGCGAAATCGGCCCTGGGGACCTGCATTGCCGCCAGGCTCAGTCCTCCGCCCAAACGTTCGGCATGATACATGGGACCGAAGCGTGTCAGTGTGCCGTCATCCAACAACCGCTCGATCCGTTCGAGCAACTCGTCTTCCGATAGGCCAAGAGTCATGGCAGCATCAGCGAAGGGCCGTTCGCTGACGGGAAAGCCGCCTTGCAGGTTGTTAATAATGGCGCGATCAATCGTGTCCATGCGTTAGGCCCCAACCACACGCTTGAAAGCTGGCACAACGCTACTGTAACGAGCGCCCCTTTGTTTGAATCGGCGACAACTGAAGAGCACCTCATGGGGCACGCCTTGAAGCCCACAGGTATCGATGAGTTCGGAGATTCTTTCGCGCACGCGCATGCGGTCACGGCCGTGGATCATGCAGTACAGGTTATATGGCCATTGCGGCAGGGAGCGGGCGCGCCGATAGCAGAGGGTGACATAATCCAACCTGGCGATACGCGTTCCGAGCTCGGTGACCTGACGATCCGGCACATTCCATACGACCATTGCGTTGGCGCAATAGCCAAGCTCATGGTGACGGACAATGACGCCGAAACGCTTAATCACAGCCTCGTTTTGCAGCGACTGAATCAGCTCGATGACTCCTGTCTCTGTTAAACCCACGCGCGCAGCCAGCGCCGCATAGGGTCGAGGCACCAGCGGCAAGCCACGCTGCAGCGCCTCGATCAACCGGGCTTCGTGCTCGCTCCTCATGGTACCGCGTCGCCCTCGCCTGACCCCCATTGCAGGTCGAAACCGAGATCGATGTGGTAGTCATCGAGCATCGGCAGACGCAATACCGGCAGGCCGCTGCGCTGCTCAATATCG
>QKEI01000116.1 GCA_003251795.1 Candidatus Muproteobacteria bacterium | reverse complement strand
TTGCACGCCACACCGGCGTCAGGGTTTTCGCATCTAGGCGTTTTACACCTTGCGCGGAGACGTAGACCGCATCATCGACGATCGCTGGGTTCGCGGGGTAAGACACGCCTACCCCGGCGAGGGTGAACGGGGTGCAAACCAGCAGCGCACAGGCGCACAAACCTCGCATCGTTCGTGATTTCATGATCGCCATACTCCGCACACGAGATTCCCTCACGTCGCCAGTGTCGGTGATTCCGGCTATGATGTCGCAACGATTGTTGACCACATGATCATAACCGCCCAGGATCTCTACAACTACAGCAAGTGTGCGCACCGGGTTTATCTCGATGCTCACGGAAACTTCTCTGAGCGCGCCAAGGTGAGCGCGTTCGTGCGCCTGCTCTGGGAAATGGGTCTGCAGACCGAGCGTGAGTACATTCGCGCCCTGGGTGACGGCGACTACGACAATCTGCAAGCGCTGCGCACTCTCAAGCTAATGACCGCGGGCGCAGAGTTAATCTTTCAAGGTGTCATCCGCGCAGGACACTGGCTCGGGCGTCCCGATTTGCTGATCAAGCGCACAGACGCGCGCTCGCACTTGGGTGATCACTATTATGAGCCGATCGAGATCAAGGCGGGCAGAGGATGGGAGGAGCGCGACGGCAAGCGCACGGGATTCAAGGCGCACTACGCCTTTCAGATCCTGTTCTACCGCAAGATCTTGCAGCAGTTACAAGGGCATCTGCCGAGTGTCGGTCACGTCATTAATGTCGACATGGAGATGGAGGAGTTCGAGGCGAGCGCCTTCGAGTCGGCATTCGAACAGGCGCTGGCCGAAGTGGAACGCCTGGTAGCAGGCGCCGAAACCTCGGAACCGGTGCTGGGCAGCGTTTGCCACCTTTGTCACTGGTATCCGCGCTGCCGGCGTTGGGTAGAAGGTACGGGCGATCCCAGTGGTCTCTACTTCGTCGGCAAGCAGAAATTCGACTTGAAGCGCGTCGGCCTCAGCAACATTCGCGAGATTGCCGTGATGGATATTGGTCAATATCTGCGCCCGCCCAACAAGATCCCACGCATGGGAGAAAAAGCGTTGGTGCGCATGAAAACCCGCGCCCAGGTAAAGCTCGCGGGCAGACCGCAGATCCGCGCCGGCTATGCGTTTCCCGAGAATCGGCGCGAAATCTATTTCGATATCGAAGACGATCCGACGCGTGATCTCACATATCTATTCGGCCTCGTTACCCGCGATGCAACGGGGCGAGGAGATTTTCGTTATTTCATCGCGCGCACGCCGCAACAGGAGGAAGAGGTTGTGCGCGAGTTCTGGGAGTTCGTGCGCGCAACGGATGACGCGGTATTCTACGTGTATTCCGCTAAAGAGCGCGCGACCCTTAAGCGCCTGATGCAGCGATATCAGCTGGACCAAGCGGTTTATGATCGCTATCTCGAATACGAGTACGATCTCTACAGCGACCTCGTGGTGAAGTACTCGGATTGGCCGACGTACTCGTATGGCATCAAGCAGATAGCGAGTTTTGTCGGTTTCAAATGGCGTGACCCCGATCCCAGCGGTGCCAATTCCATTGTCTGGTACAACGAGTACCTAAACGATGGCTCAGCGCAATTGCTCGCACGCATCCTCGATTATAACGAGGACGACTGCCGGGCGATGATGGCAGTGAAGGACCATTTCGCGTTGCATTCATTGACATCGACCGCTGTTCCGGTCGCCGGCTGAGCATCGTGGACAGTTGTGCTAAATTACCCATGAGGCGCTTTTGCGCCGCACGCTTGAAGTGGACCTCTGATCGACTCTCATGCACCGTTCGCCTAACGAACGCCTGAAACAACTGGTAGAAGGCCCCGAGGATGCGCTCGACCTGGCCGAGGCCGCATTGCTGATCGCGCAAGACGAGTACCCACAACTCGATGTCGCGGTCTATTTGCGCCTTTTGGACCGGTTTGCTGAGGATGTGCGCGCGCGCCTGTCGCCAGACCCGTCCCCCGAGCATGTGATCGCCACCATGAACTATTTTTTCTATAAGGAACAGGGATTTGCGGGAAATGCCAGCGATTACTACGATCCGCGTAACAGCTTTCTGAACGATGTGTTGGATCGCAAGGTGGGTGTACCGATAACCCTATCGATCGTGTACATGGAAGTCGCTCGGCGTTTGGGCCTGGAGCTCGAGGGGATTTCGTTCCCCGGACACTTTCTGGTCAAGCTGCCGACCAGTGATGGCGCAGTCGTGCTCGACCCCTATGCTGGCGGCGTATCGCTGAGCGCGGAGGATCTGGAGGCGCGACTAAACCAGCTGTACGGCGAGCTCGGCCACAAGGTTTCGCTCGACGATGCCCTCGCCAGCGCCGGCAAGAAGGAAATCCTGCTGCGCATGTTGCGCAACCTTAAAGCGATCTATCTGCACAATAAAGAGCTCGATAAGGCGCTGTCAGTGGTCGACCGTATGTTGCTGATTGTGCCGGATCAGGCCAACGAGCTGCGTGACCGGGGCTTGATATACCGGCAACTCGAATGTGCCCAGGCGGCGCTAGCCGATCTGCGCCGCTATCTCGAGCTCGAGCCCGAGGCGGGCGATGCCGAGGAGATTCACGTGCATATTGTCGAGCTGCAGCAACAGGTTGGCAGCCTGCACTAGACCGGCCGTTTACCCACCAAACTCCCCAAGAAACGGCCCCATCCCACGCTGCCGGTCAGGGGCACTCCCAGGCGGGTAGCGCGGCCGCCCCTGTCCCACGCCGCTGCCCAGGAGTTTGTGCGGCGCAAATACCTGCTGGAATACGGTGAAAACACCTCTTCGGGGCTGGCACGGGATATGCAATTCCCACGATTGTAGTCCAATGGGCCCATCCGGCCCGGGCGGGGGGCCGCTGCCTAGCGGCGGCCAGCAAAGCGCAAGGGGGCGGCAATATGACGATGCAAGCGGTGCAGATGGTTATTATCGATCTTGAAGACGGTAGCCGAGGGGTATTCATCGGCGCGCCGATTACTTCGGACAAGTTCGCCGAAAAGGATTGCACCGTCGAACAGGTCTGGTTCACCAACGTGCAGATGATCCCCACCAAGGCGACGTTCGAGCAGGTGGTGCAGATCGCGTTGGCGCAAGTCGAATCGGCAAACGGCACCCTGCAATGAGCAAGGCCAACGAGGCGCTGACACTGAGTTGCAAGGTCGAGCTATCGGACTTGCACGACAACGACGATGCCGGCTGCACGCTCACGCTGCGCGTGGCGGATGCCGACAGCCTCGGCATGTTGAAAAAGAGATTCGCCGAGACTTCCGCCGGTGCGCGGCAACACTTCTTGTTACACCTGTTGCAGATGGAGGACCACGGCGTCAACATCGATCCCGTGAGGCGACGCCATCTGGAGAAAACTCTCCAGCTCGAGCCGTTGTCACGTAATGCGCTGACGTTGGCACGCGACCCGGACTTCTGGCGCTATCTCGAGAACATCGGTTTGGCCGCTGTCAGCGGCGAGGTCGAAGAGAGCCACTCTAAGCAATACATTTATCGCACCTGCGCGGTTGCTAGCCCGCATGAGCTCGACCGCGACAGCGCGGCCGCGCGTCTGTATCGTTCCCAGATCATCCGACCCTTCCTCGCCTGGATCCAGGCACACTAGTTACACACACACACGATTAGACACACTCGCGTAGACGCGGGCGTTTTCGACACGCCGTGAGGGTATGTTATGCTCCGGTTCGTGAGTCTGCGTGTCACACTATTCGGTCAGGCCCAGTTCGGCAAGGACACCCTCGAGGGCTTGTTGCAGCGCGGTCATAAAGTGGTCGGTGTGTTTGCACCGCCTGAAGGCTCGCGTCCTGATCCGATGGCAGAACGTGCAAAGGAACTCGATATCCCGCTCGTGCGGCGGCGCTTCTATCGCAAGAAGGGTGGTAGTGCTATCCCGGAAGCAGTGGAGGAATATCGGGCGCTCGAAGCCGAGCTCAACATCCTTGCCTCGGTACAGGTATTCATTCCGAGCGAGATCACCGACGCACCGAGGTACAAGAGCATCTGTTTTCATCCCTCGTTATTGCCGGCGTACCGAGGCGGGGCAGCCATCCAGTGGCAGATCATCGATGGTGTCGAAGAAACCGGCGTGTCGATCTTCGTCCCCGATCAAGGTGTCGATACCGGACCGGTTGTAGTGCAGAAGGGTGGGGTGCACATCGATGCCACCGATACCACCGCCAGTCTGTTCTTCAACAAGCTGCAACCACTGGGCGTAACGGCGATTCTGGAGGCCGTCGATCTGATCGATTCCGGCAAGGCGGCACCGAAAGTGCAGGATGAATCGCGCGCGAGCCACCAAGGCCTGGTCGACGACAAGGTCGCAGCCATCGATCTGAAACGCTCGGCCGACGAGATCGATCGTTTGGTGCGCGGTTGCGACCCGCAACCGGGTGCGTTTCTGCGGCTCGATGGTAATCCCGTTCGCCTGTTCGACGCGCAACTCGATCCCGGCAGCGGCGGCAATCCGGGCGAGATCGTCGTCATCGACGAGCAAGGCATGGTTATCGCTTTATCCGGGGGGCGTCTGCGCGTGGGACGCGTACGCGCTGACCAGGGTAAGGAGTCTGCCAACGCGTTCGCCGCGCGCGCCGGTGTGGCTATCGGCCGTCGCTTTGCAAGCGGCACCTAGTCGTTATTTATTTGCCAACCCTTCCGCGTAGACACGATCACGCTCCGCAAGCACGGTGTAGATCGCTCGCCCCAACTGCCAACCGTCCACCAACGTCGGTTTGAGATCGACGTGAAACAGCCCGCTTACGAGCACGAGCACATGCTGGACGCTCGGTAGTGCGTGCGCCAGAGCGACGCTCTCGGTATAGGGAATGATGGAGTCGTCACGCCCGTGCACCAAGATCACGCGTGCGCGCAACGCGGAAAGATCCTGTGTGCTCGGACTTAACTCCCGTGCCTCGGCGGTAATTGCGGGTGGCAACGCCGCGAATAACGCTCGCGACTTTTCCGGGTCGGTGTTGGTGATGAAGCGGTATACCGCCTGTCCATCGTGTCCAAGGCGTGGAGCCAACGCACTCGGATCCTGATCCGCCAGTCTACGCTTCGCCATCCGCGCCAGCAGCTCGCGGTCGGAGCGATCGGGTAGGGCATCGGCGTTACTCAGCACAAACACCCACTTGCCGAGATCTTGCGGTACCCGGTGTTGCCACTGGCCATTGGCCTTGAAGTAGCCGGTGATCGAGAATGTAAGTGTGGCGAGCAGATCGTGATAGCCGCCGACGGAGAGCACGAAGGCAACGCGGTCACGAACCTCCGGTGCGAGCGCGGCCAGCAACGCCGGGCCTGCCGCTACACTGAAGGCAGCAATGCCGGTCTTTTCCTGCGGCGCGAGGTTGGTTGTCTCGCTCACATAGCGCAGCGTATCGACCACCTGCGGGATGATGTCAGCGCGTAGCTCGAGGTGTCGCAGGCGCACGATGTCGGGCACCAGCACCACGAAGCGCGCGGAGGCGAGCCAGGCGGCGAACTCGACCAGGCGCGGGTCGTCCTTGCCGGCGGGCGCGGCGCCCGGCAGCAATACGATAGCCATGCGTGGTGCGGTCAGTGGCCGGTATACGTCGGCCTGATAATTTCGACCGTCAACGTCGTAGGAAAGCGGCGCGCGCATCATTGCCTGGGTCGTGCGCGCGCCAGGTTGCCCGAGTCGGGATAGATCGATCAAAAGTCCAACGGTCTCGTAGGCACGCTGGGCGGCGCCGCTCACCACGGCCGCAGCGATGGCTGCCGCCAGCAACAGCAGCACCACCAGCGCGGAGCGCACGAGCAGAGTCTTCATCTTCACGGTCAATCCTTTGGCCGGCGTGCTGACAGCGGCTGAGCGCGTACCTTGATGCACACCCCGCCGCGGCGCGGGTCACCGGCACCGAGAAAGTGCTTGTTCTTCAAATCGTAGCCCGCGGTGTGCACACCGCCAAAGAACAAGTTGCGCTGAGGCCAGATCTTGCGCCGTGGAAACTCTCGCGCCAAGCGACGCAATTCTGCCGCACTAAATCCGCCCTCGAGACTGAGAAGACCGCCTTCGTAATGGATGCGCGGGCGACCGACGGCGCTGGCTACCGGCATGCGAAAGCTCATGAGGTTGAGCAGCACCTGCAACATGGCGGTGCGAATGCGTTTCGAGCCGCCCGAACCGCACGCGAAACGCGAACCATCGGCGCCCAGGATCAGCGTCGGTGCCAGCATTGATGACAAGCGCTGCCCCGGTGGACCCCGATGAAAGCCCGTCGGGTTGATGTCATCTTCACCCAGCATGTTATTCAGCATGATGCCCGTCCCCGGTGCCACGTAGCCGCAGCCCTCACCGTTGGAGGTCGTGACGCTGGCGAGATTGCCTTTGGCATCGATGACGCTGATGTGTGTGGTGCCGCGCTGGCTAACGAAACGCTCTCTAGCGGCATCACGATAGGCGCCTAGTACAGCCTGCGACAGGAACGCGCGGGCCGTGGCCGATGCGTTGCCATTACGCGAGGTGACGAGCTCGATGCGCGCGCGGTCGGCTGCGTCCATGGTGTGTGCGAGCAACGCCAGATACTCGGCGCTGCCGAAGCCGAGTGCACGCAAGTCGAGCTGCTCGAGCAGCTTGAGGGTAAAAGCAATCAGCACGCCGCCGGATGAGGGCGGGGGGTTGGTCAACAGCTGGTAATCGCGGTAACGAAAAGTCAGGGGCTTGCGCTTGATTACTCGATAGCGACTGAGGTCATCGACGCTCAGACTGCCACCGCCTTCGCGACAGTCGCGCACGATGCGCTGCGCGATCTCGCCTTTGTAGAACAGGTGTTCGCCTTCGTGCGCGAGCGCTTCTAACGTATCCGCTAGCAACGGCTGCTTCAGCAACTCCCCCTGGCGCAGCAGCCGTTTGCTATTGACCGGGCTGCGATAGGTGGCAAGTGACCGTGGCGTGGCCCGCAATATCTGCTGCACGACAACGAAGCAATAGGCCTGTAACGCATTCATGCGCACGCCGCGACGCGCGAGCCTGACGGCAGGCTCGATGATGCGTTCGATCGGCAGCGTGCCGAGCTCTGCATGGATGCGAAACAATCCTTTGACCATACCCGGTGTAGCGATCGCGCCCATGCCGATGTGAAACTCCTGCCGCGCCGTGCCGAACTCGGCATACACCGGATAGAAATCAAGCTTCCTGCCCAAGGGTGTATGCAACGGCGTTTGCGTGAAGAAATCATAGACGGTGCTTTCGCCGCGGGCTGTACGCGCCAGCATGAAACCACCGCCGCCGAGCGAGGTGAATACCGGCTCGGCCACGCAAGCGGCGAACTGCGCGGCCAGCGCGGCATCGAAGGCGTTACCGCCTGCCTCGAGAATGACCGCGGCCGCTTTCGCCGTTTGTCTGTGACCGGCGGCGACCACGCCTTTGTGTTTGACGGCCTCGCGATGCATTTACACTTCCGCTAGCTGTGACTCTATTGCTAGCCTAAGATTACAGGGTGGACTGCGTCGATCCAACCCAAAGCTGATCCGGGGTGTATCCCGTGTTTTCATTCAGTGTGCGCAAAACATTTGTTGTTTTGACCCTGGTAATCGGTGTGTTCGTCAGCGCTTGTGTGCGGGCCCCCGCATCCATGCAACCGCCGCAAGTGACGTTGGCCGGGATCTCGCTGGCAGGGCTCGACCTTTTAGAGCAACGTTACGAGATACGCTTGCGCGTGCAAAACCCCAATCACTTCGATTTCGTCATCGAGAGCATGCAGTACCAGGTCGAGATCAACGATAAGGTTTTTGCACGCGGTCTTAGCAACCACTCGGTGAGTATTCCCCGCGATGATATGCGGACAGTCAGCGTCGAGGCGGTCAGCACGTTGAACGACGTGTTGCGCCAGCTGCAGGTTGACGAACAAAGCGGGCCCGAAGTGTTGCGTTACCGCGTATCGGGAACGCTGAAAGTGCGGCATCACGCGAGCGACATTGCCTTCGATCATCGCGGAGAGATCAGGCTACCGGCAGGTTAATCGTACTAAGGACAGGGACCGCTACTCAATAAGGCGCGCAGAAAGACCAGCGCTTCATCGTAGATACCGGAGCAGTTGCTTTCTCTCGGTCCGGCGACATTGAGCGTGGCGACATGTTCTCGTAACAGCCAATGTCGAACTGCGCTTGCATCGGTGCTACGCGCAAGATCGACAATCATATAAGGTCGTTTCGCGCGTTTGGCGATTTCCACTGTCAGGGCAGTTCCCCGTGTCGGCTCACCGCGGGTGATGATGAGTGTCCCGTCGGCGTCGAGCACGTTGCGTGCCGTGCGCGGCGCATACTCATCAGAGTCAGTCTCTTGCAGCGGGTAGATAGCCGCGATGACGCCGTCTTCCGCACGTCGGCCCCGCGGACACCAGCCACCGCAGGGCAAGCCGAGCTCGATGGCGACATCGAGCGCCGCGCGATCGACACCGGTCTGCCCACCGGAGATAATCTTACGTGGATAATTTACGCGCGTTAGATCCACCGCCGCCTGCACGGGGCGCACACCTGCGTCACAGTGGCCAGGCTGGCACGCCGATTAGCCACTTGTGAGCTAACAGAAACGCCGTGAATACGAGTACGCCCACGACCGGTCCGGTCCAGCCGATGTCGCGCAGGGCGAGGTGATTACGACCGCCGGCAATAGCCGCGAACGGCACGTATGAGGTGACGGCAGCAAAGCGTTGCCATTCCTGTGGGTAGGCCGCACGTCGGCGGCGATCGATATGCGCGGCACCACCGAGGGCTAGCACGATGATGCTGACGAAGAGCACGAGCGATGCGGCATCGCCATTCGCTGGAATGTGCGACAAGGCCCACAACGCCATGGCCCACATCGCCGGATGGCGTGTGATCTTAAGTATGCCAGGTGCCGGATCCGTGCTGGCGAGAAGGCGTTCCTGACCGACGACGGTCGGATTGCGCACGAGATAACCGCTGACCAGCAGAATCATTGCAAACGGCATGATGCAGAACGGAATCCAACGCGACCACACACTGGGAGGCCACAGGGCGATATAGGGCGCCCGCGCGTAAGCCAGTAGTAACCAGGCAAAACTGGCAAGTGCAACCAACGTGTAGATTGCGAGAAACGGGCGTTCCCCCAGGCGTGTCGATAATACCTGACGCAGTGGTTGGCTCGAGAGCACGAAGTGGGCGCCGATAAAGAGCACTGCCGCCATGAATACATGCGCTACGGATCCTGTCATATTGATTACCTGCGCTAGTGGTACTGTTATCGGGTGCTGCAACCCGCGCCGTTTGTCGCTGTTGTATATTAGAGTCGGCTGGAAGCGGGTGAGCGGGTAGCAATTATGCCGAGGCAAGTCGAGGAAAGCGATACGCTGTACGGGCGCATTTACGCGATGGTGCGCAAGATCCCGCACGGCCGTGTCGCCACCTATGGCCAGGTTGCCACTATGGTAGGCCGCTGCAGCGCCCGCAGCGTCGGTTTCGCCATGGCGGCGGTGCCGGAGGGCAGCGACATCCCGTGGCATCGAGTGATCAATCGCGAGGGCCGCGTCAGCGACCGCCGCAGCGGCGACGGTAGTCTGCGGCAACGTCGCTTGCTCGAGGCCGAGCAGGTAAGCTTCGATCGGCGAGGTTGCGTAGACTTTAATATCCATGGTTGGCGTGGCCTGTAGCGGTGCACATGAGGGTTGATAGATGACGGAGCTTCCCTGTGTCTTTGTGTCCCATGGGGCGCCGACGATGTTGTTACAGCAGGGACCGACACAGACCTTCTTTGCGCAACTCGGTGCCACGTTACCGCGGCCGCGGGCGGTGTTATGCATCTCCGCGCACTGGGAAACGGGCGCACCGAGAATCACCGGCAGCGCGGCGCCCGCTACGATCCACGATTTTTACGGCTTTCCCGAGTCCCTGTATCAGATTCGCTACCCGGCCACGGGTGATCCGGAGCTGGCCGCGGAGGTCGCGGCGCTGTTGCGCGAGGCCGGGCTTCCAGCCGACATCGATGGCGAGCGCGGTCTCGATCACGGCGCCTGGGTGCCGCTCCGCTTCATGTATCCGCAGGCCGATGTGCCGGTGATCCAACTGTCGCTGCAATCGCGCCTCACTCCGCGGCACCACTTCGATGTCGGGCGGACGTTGCGTTCGTTGCGCACGCAGGGCGTACTGATTATGGGCAGCGGCGGCGCTACCCACGACTTGAGCGGGTTCCGTCGCCACGCCCTCGATGCACCCGCGACCGATTACGCGCTGGCATTTGATCGTTGGTTGCAAGATGCCGTTGGTGCCGGTAAGACTGAGGCACTGCTTAACTACGCGCGCGAGGCGCCGCAGGCGTCACGCAATCATCCAACGCCCGAGCATTTTCTGCCGCTGTTCGTGCCGTTGGGGGCGGCGGACGAGAGCGCTCGAGGTCGCCAGCTGTATGCTGGATTTACCTATGGCGCGTTGTCGATGGCAGCCTATGCCTGGGAAGATTGAAACGTCGATGCGGCATTATGCGATGAGGTGAAGGATGCAAAGAATGAAAATCGCCAGCGGTACTCCCTGGGAAAGCGTGGTCGGCTATTCTCGCGCCGTGCGCGCCAGTAATCATGTGCACGTTTCCGGAACCACGGCCACCGACAGCCACGGCAACATCGTCGGCCCCGGAGATGCCTATGCGCAGACGGTGCAAGCGCTAAAAAATATCCGCTCGGCGCTCAAGCGAGCGGGCGCGACGCTGGATGATGTCGTGCGCACGCGTATGTATGTCACCAACATCGAGGACTGGGAGCGGATCGGCCAGGCCCATGGAGAATTCTTCAAGGACATCCGGCCTGCCACGACGATGGTCGAGGTGAGCCGGCTGATTTCGCCGCAGATGCTGGTCGAGATCGAGGCCGACGCCTACATCGACAAGCCCTAGCTGGCAGTGAATGCCCCGCGCCTTCTCGCATGTCATCGCCTTCGATGACGCCCCTTTCGCTCCCGCGCATCGCGGCGACGTACTAATAGTCGGCACCGTATACTCGGGCTCGCGCCTTGAGGGCGTGCTCTCGGGCAAAGTGCGCCGCGACGGTGTCAACAGCACGGCGACGTTGGTGCACCTGGTCAGACAATCACGCCATTACGCCCATCTGCAGCTCGTCATGTTGCAAGGCATCGCTTTCGCAGGTTTCAACGTCATCGATCTACCAACGCTGCACGTGGCGCTAAAGCTTCCGGTCATGACGGTCGTGCGTAAGCGCCCGGACATGTCCGCGATTAAGCGGGCGCTGTTGCACAAGGTGCGTGGCGGCCAACGCAAGTGGCGCTTG
>QKEI01000180.1 GCA_003251795.1 Candidatus Muproteobacteria bacterium | reverse complement strand
GGCGGCGGCATAGTTTGTCTGTCCGCGGTTACCGCGCAAGGCGGAAACAGAGGATATGTTAATGATACGGCCCCAACGTGTGCGTATCATTGGCAACAGCAACGGCTGCGTGACGTTGAAGAAACCATTGAGCGACACATCGATTACGCGCTGCCATTGCATCCGACTCATTCCGGGCATGGGCGCGTCGTCATAAAGACCGGCATTGTTCACTAGCACCTGTATCGGACCCTGTTCAAGCAATTGCTCGAGCGCCGTAGCGCTGGCCTCGGCGTCGGTCACGTCGAAACACACGATTTGCGCCTTGCTATGCTGCTGAATCTCCGCAGCGAGCCGCTCGGCGGCTTCGGTATTGCGATTGCAATGGACGATGAGCTGCATGCCGGCTTCCGCCAAGCGCCGACACATGGCGCTACCGATGGCACCACTCGCACCCGTCACCAGCGCCCGTTTCATTATTGCCCGACCCCCTGCAGGAACACGGAGGCGCGCCCATGCAGCAGTTCAGCATCGCCGGCATAGATACGGAAACGGTAGATGGCGGCGTTCGCATCCGCGCTTAGGCACGTCGCCTCCACTTGTAACTCCTCGCCCACGTTGTCGAGCTGCGTCGCACGCCAGCGTACATCCCGCACGCTCGCAAGATAGCCGCTCCTGGCGCGCTCCGGTGTCACCAAGGCGCCGTGTAGCGCCATCGCCTGGGCGGCGTACTCTATACCGCAGACGGCATGCAAGCGGTTGCGGTTGCGCAGGGGATTCTCGGAATCGAGATGCGTACGGCTGGTGCAACGGATCGTTGTTTCATCGCAGTGCACGACCTGCTCGAGCAAACACATGGCGCCTGCATGCGGGATCAGCTGGCGCAACCTTTCGCTGCTAATAATCACGGGGTTACCTGCACGTGCACGTAGTTGCCGTTGACATACGCCAACACGACTTCACTCGCGTGAGTGCGTGCGAGCGCCGCCAGCAGCGGCAACGCCCGCGCTGCCGGATTGGCGTAACGCAGGTTCTCCATCGCAGGCTGCTCGAGCGTCGATCCCGGCGCTTTATCTGAGGGTCGCAACTCGATATCCAGTCGCGCCAGACTGTTGGACGATGCTTGCGGTAACAACATCAGCGCCACCGCAAACGAGACGTCGATCGGACGGGCGTCATGTAATGGCTGTGGCATCTTCATGTCATAGACGTTAAGCAGCACCGGGCGATGCTCGACCGTAGCCTGGCAAGCGGCATCTAACAATCCCGTGACGAAGGTTGCGTCGTAACATGAGAGGCTATTGCTACTCGCGTGCGAGCCGGTAGCGATGCTCCAGTAACCCGCGGGTGCATTATGCACAGAGTTGTGAAAAGCGGTCGGCGATACGGTCTTCTCCGGCAGCGCCAACGCGCTACAAAGTTGATGCAGTATCGCCGTATCGCCGTCAGAAGAGGCAAACACGGTGGCGAGGTCATCGCCCGGCAAGCCGCTTTGTTCCAGCGCCTGCTGGGCCACGTGCACTGCCAGGCGCGTCGTGTAGCTCATGCGGCGACGCTTCGTTGGCGATAGTAATGTCGAGCGAGGTTCCGCGGTGTCGCCACCCTTGTAAACACACTCACCGGCGAAGAACGCACGGCTTGTTTCCCAGCCGTCAAATCCAGGCCCCAGGATACCGATACCGGCAACGTAAAGCGTCAACATCAGCCGACCCTCCCGAAAACCAGGCTACAGTTGCTGCCGCCGAAACCGAAGGAGTTACTCAACACACGCCGCACCGTTTGTTGCCGATTCTGCAGCACGATGTTGCTGTTAATCGCAGGATCCAATTCGCGCGTAGTGAGAGTGCCGGGTACGAGATCGTGCTGGATCGACAACCAGCTGATGAGCGCTTCGATAATGCCGGCCGCACCGAGAGCATGGCCGGTCCAGCCCTTGGTCGAGCTGCACGGCACGCCCGTGCCGAAGACGGCGCACAGAGCCCGATCTTCAATAAGGTCGTTGCTTGCGGTCGCGGTACCGTGCAAGTTGATGTAGTCGATGGCAGCCGGTTCAAGCCCGGCGCAGCGCAAGGCACGCTCCATGGCGAGCCTAGCGCCAATGCCTTCGGGATGAGGACTGGACATGTGATGGGCGTCGCTGCTCTCGCCGTAGCCCAGTAGCGCCACTGTCGCTTGTCCACGCGGTGCAGCCCTCGGCTGCTCCAGTAAAGCGAAGCCCCCTGCTTCACCGATGGAGATGCCATCGCGTTGGCGATCCGCAGGGCGGCAGGGTTGCCTCGACAGAAGCTCGAGCGAGTTGAAGCCGTACAAGGTACTGAGACAAAGACTATCGACGCCGCCCACCACTGCGGCATCGCAAAGACCGGCATGCATGAACCGGCGGGCCACGGCGAATACTTTGGCACTCGATGAACAGGCGGTCGAGATCGACATCAGCGGGCCAAGCAAATTGAGGTAGCGCCGCACGTAGTCGGCGACCGACGCGAGGTTTGAAGTGTCACGGAAGCTGAAGGTGTCCGGCAATGCGCCTGTCTTGGGATCTCTGTTGCGGTAGGCGCGCTCGGTCTCCTGGATGCCGGAGGTGCTGGTACCGATGAAGACGCCGATGCGCTGCGGCCGATACTGTTCGCGGGCGCGCGCGACTGCCTCTTCGAAGCCATCTTGTTGTAGCGCCAGCTGCGCCAAACGATTGTTGCGGCAATCATACCGCGCTATCGCCACGCCCTCGGCCTCAAGACCCTGCACACGGCCGACGTGGGTTTCGAGGTCCACGTGCTCGAAGTCGCATGGCCGTAGCCCAGAGCGGCTTTGGCGCAGTGCGTCCAGCGTCGCCGGCGTTCCGCGGCCGAGGGCGCTGACCGCCGCATACGCCGTGACATACAGAGGCTCCATCATCTTGTCCACTATGTGCTCCCTGCGGTCCCGAGAGGGTTGCGCGCAAACATGGCGGCCATGAGGAAACATAGGATCACGCCGATCGCGACTGTAGAACCGATGGCGCGCAACACCGGTGTCTGTGAGAAAGCGAGCAGGCCGAATACCAGAGCGGTACTGATACCGCACACGGCGAGGGCGTGCACTGTCTGCTCGCGCTCAGTGTCATCACCGGCGACGCGGTTAAAGAACAAACCGTAATCTAAGCCCACGCCTACTACTAAGAGCAAGGCTACGAGATGAAACATCGATAACGGTTGTACGAGCGCTAACAGTAGCGTCACGACACCGGTGACGGCCGCGGCCACCGGCAGCAGTACCCGTAACACGTCACCGAGTGAACGCAGTCCCAGCCACAGCACGAAGACGATGGCACCCCCACCCCAGGTCAACGTCAGCAATGCTTTATCGCGATAAAGGTTCACCAGCCTGTTGGCGGTCTGCTTCAAATCTACGTAGCTCACCCTTGGATCGTTCAACTGCGCCACCCAGCCTCTAAGCTTTGCACCGTCTGCGACCCCACGCAATGGAATAAGCCCGACCCATTGTCCTTGCTGCGCAAACAGCAGTGCCTGCAGCCGCAGCTCGAGTGCCGTGTCGTGAAAATCCGCCAGCGTCAAAGGCTTGGCGCCCTTGGCTGCCGTAACATCGGCGATAAATGGTGTAAACAGTCCTTGGCGAAACGGCAGCCCGCGCATCGCATCGCGCAACCGGCTTTCAAGAACATCGGCCGAGGGCAGTGCCGCCTGGCGATCACGTTGTCTCTGTATACTCGGTAGGTAATGCGAAGCGGCGTCATAACTGGCCAGCCAGCCGCGGCCCGCAAGGTCACGCAATGCCGGGGCCAGGCGTTCGCTTTGCTGTAGCACTTGTTCCACATCGGAACCGGTGATGATCAGCAGTTGCCGTACATCCGGTGCGCCTGTGGCTGCACGCAGCTCTTGGTCCAACCCCCGGCGCTCCGGTGCGACGGGACTGAGCTTCGCGAGATCTGTTTCCCATACCGGGCGGGGCTCGCTAGCGACATACGCCATGCCTGCGGCGATCACGAGCAGCGGCAGCCAACGCCACCGGCTAAGCGGCACGATCAGCCCGCTCAGCGACAGTGTAGGCCAGTGCAATGTTCGCGCTCGGGCGGGCACTAGTAACGGCAGTACCCAACGGGTCACAGCGGCGGCACCCAGCAAGCCGGTAACGGCAAATACGCCCAGCTGTGAGACACCGCGAAAACCAGAGAGCACCATGGCCGTGTAACCGAGAACCGTGGTAAACACGCCGAGGCGCAAAGTCGGCCAAATGCGTGCAAGCGCGCGCGCGCTCGACTCGCCGACATGTGTATGAGAAAAAAGATGTATCGGGTAGTCCACCGCCACGCCGATGACGGTGATGCCAAAGGCCAGTGTGATTCCGTGAATCGAGCCGAACGCAACACGCACACAGGCCACGCCCGTCAGGATACCGGTTGCAAGCGGAACCACGATGAGCAACAGCAGCAGCGGCGAGCGATAAACCACCAGCAAGAATAGCGCCAGCGACGCGACGGCCAGTGTTGATAGCAACGCCAGTTCGCTGCGGATGAGCTCGCGCGCCTCCACCGCAAACACGGCCGGCCCACTGAGCAACAGCTTGGGCGATGGCTTCTGCCCTAGGCGCGCCACTTCCTGCTTGATGCGCGCGAGCGCTGCCGCTTGCGCGTCGAGCGCGAAGGCCGGCGCGCGAGTCTGCGCCATCAATAGAGCCTTACTGCCGTCGGCAGAAAACCAGATCTCCGGGGTCCCAACCAGCGCCTGTGTTCCTGCCCAGATGTGCAGCACGTTCTGCAGCTCGCCCGTAGGATCGCGCGGCAAGAGTCGTTTCTCCAGCACCCCCAGCGGCGACAGCAACGCCTGCAGTCGTTCTTGTAAAGAAGCGTGCAACGCCTCGCTCGTGAAGCGCGACGCGCTGCTTTGCGGGCTCAACAGGTAACGATACTCGAACAGCAGGTGTCGATCGCGCGCCGACAATGAAGAGAGCGCGCCGTTGCTGACCTGCGTAAAGAGGTCACTGTCTCGCAGCGCCTGCGCCAAGGTCGTGCTGGCACGCGCCAGCGCCTCGTGCGGCACATCGTATAGCGCAAGGAGTATGATGCGCGCGGTCACGCCTTGACGCACCTGCTCGAGCAATATCTGCTCAGCAGCCTCCCCACCAGGAGGCAGGAACTCCGTGAGCTCGCTGGTCACGCGCGTGTGTACCAGCACAACCCAGACCGTAGTCACTACCCAGGCGAACCAAAGTAACAACGGCAAGCGCGTGCGCACTGCCGTCACGATAGAGTGGGCCCGATGCTGAGACGCGAACTGTCACCGTCCACTTCCAAGATTTCGATGGCGGTGATGTCCGCATTGCTGCCTTCTATCTTGATCGAGTCCACGAATTCGCGCATCTGCGCGTTTCGCGGCCGCAACACCAAGCGCCAGTGCGTGCGTTCCCCTTCCAGGGTAACCTCATAGAAACGTTGCAGCGTCGATAAATTGCCGGCTAAAGTGGCGCGAAAGCTCTCAACGAATGCCCATAATGCGGGATGCTCTTGTAACGACGCGACGCGTGGACGCTTGCCGCTGCGTTCAATGCGCAGCGTATCGCCGTCCACCACATAGTGTTCCTTGAAGGGTGTGTCGATCTGTTTTTCTACACGCGCCGGCGAATCGTAGCGCAGCGTACCGCTAAGGATCAGTGGTCGTTCGAAGAGATCGGAGTTGCGCTGTTCGGTGAATTGAACGCGTGCCTGGGTTACCTGCGCGCGTTGCTGCATCAGCTGCGCGAGGTCCCAAGCCGCCGATTCGTCGCCGCGCGCCGAAACCGCAATGCAAGTCCCCGCCAAAGCGAGCGCCGCCCCAGCTAACCCGCGCCACTCTCGGCTACGGTGCAGCCACCGCCCAAAAATCATAGAGATTGAACCAGTTATAGGGCGCAACCCGACAGTAATGTTCGAGACGGTCGGCGTAACGTTGGACCCAGTGCTGCAACTCTTGCCCGCTACCGGCGCGGGGGATGTCCACACGTTCGGCAAACAGCTCACAGTGAATCTCATAGCGATTGCCGCCACGATAAAGCCCGAAACACAGGAACACAGGCGCTTGCACCGCCGCAGCCAGCAGCATCGGTCCGGCCGGAAACACGGCACGTTCCCCGAGAAAGGAGCAATGTACGATCTTCTCATGTACTAGCGTTCGATCCCCGAGCAGTCCCACCAATTGGCCCTGGTCGAGCTTCTCCTTAACCAATAACATGCTATCCACACTGCCAATGGGAATGATAGTGCTCGCCAGTTCCGGGTTGAGTTTCTTGGCAATGTCGATCGTTTTTGCGGCATTATCCTCGTACATCAACACACTGATCGGCAGACGCGCCTTGTCGATTCCGAGTGTACGCATTATCTCAAAGCTGCCTAGATGCGCGCCCAATAGTAGACAGCCCTGTCCTTCTTGCACGCGCTGTGAAATCGATTGCGCGCCGTGAACGGAAACGTCGAACTGCTCGTAACGTTCAGTCAACAGGAACACGCGATCAAGAATGGTGGACCCGAAAGAGTGAAAGTGCCGACCTACATGCATGATATTCGCACGGCATCCTAAGACTCGCTGCAGATACTGCCGCGAGGCGCGACGCGCACGCCCGGCGAATAGCAAGAAGTAGACACAGATGGGATACACCAACGCCCGCGCCGGAGCACGCCCCAGATGCAGCGCAATCCACGTAATCAAACACAGTGCAAAACGACTACCGCGCTCGCGCTGCAGTAACCAGCCGTGGCTCATCGCGCCTCTATCAACAGTTGGCCGCGCGCAACTACCTGATCTTGCGATCGACAAACAAATTGCAGCTGACCCTCGCGCTGAGGAGAGAACTCGACGATACAACGCTGTCCGGGCAATAACGGACGCAGAAATTTTGCCGTCACGATAGCGATGGGCGCCGTCCCGCAAGACGACGCGAGCGCATTGATGACCTCATCCAGCATCAGCGCACCCGGTACCACCGGGTTGCCCGGGAAGTGGCCCGCCAGTGCAGGGTGGTCCACGGGTACGGAAAATTCGCTCGTCGCCACGTTCTAGGCGCTCTTTTTGCGCTTGCGCTTGTTCGCCAGCCGTGCGGCAAGTGCCGCCAGGCTTCCTCTGGGTAACTTACCGCTCTCGGTACGGGGAAGCGCTTCTACTATATATAACGGGCGCGGAAGAAACACAGGATCGATCTGCTGGCGCAACGCCTGCAACACGGCCTGCTGCGATAGACCGGGGGCAACCACAAAGGCAATCAGCCGTGACACCGTGCCGGGTGCCTCGTCCGGCATAAAGAAAGTGCCGTCTACCACACCGTCGATCTGGTTAAGCTTGTGATTGAGGTTGCCCAACGAGGTGCGCTTGCCGGCAACGTTGATCAAGTCTGCAAACCTTCCATAGAGACTGAACTCGTGCGGGCTGCGCAATTGGATCACGTCATTGAGCGCAACCGGCTGTTCGACAGACGGCCCTTCGACAAAATATTGCTCGTCATGCTGATACAGCCTCATGTCATCATACGTTCGCCAAACGTTACCCTCTACCGTGCGACGGGTGGCAATGGAGCCGGCCTCCGTACAGCCGTAGATCTCGAGGACCTCGGTGCTGTACATATCTTCAGCTTGTCGTGCTAGAGCGGGCGACAACGGTGCAGTGGCCGAGAGAATGAATTGCAAATCGGGTAACACCGTCTGCGCCACTACGCAGGCGCGGATATGCAGCGGTGTGGTCACCAGCACGCGCGGTGCCGGCACCTGCTCGAGCGCTACACGCAAGTCCTCGGGAAACAACGGCCGCGCGCTATGTAATCCAAATCCCGCCTGCAGCGGCAACAACACCGTCGTTGCCAGTCCGTACATGTGCTGCGATGGTACCGTTCCCACCACGCCCGCCGGCCGAGGCCGATCCGACCAGAACCGCTTCATAGCCATTGCGCTTTCGGCCAGTAACGCACCCCAAGTCTTGACGTCAGCCTTGGGTTCGCCGGTGCTTCCGGAGGTAAAGACCACGGCCGCCACTTGCTCACGTGGGAATGACGGTACCGATTGATCGGCGGTGACAACCGCACTTTGCGCCGGGTAACGGTGCACGGGCAGATCCGCCGCGCAGTCCGGCTGATCGGTCAAGCAGTACGCATCGCCATACTGTTTGCGAATATCCAACAACATGCCGGGAGCCTCACTCGGCGGCAACAGCGTGACCTGCCGGCGCAGCAGAGCGGCGACGAAGGCAACCAGAAAACAGTAACGGTCCCGGCAGAGATTGAACACATGCGCACGCTGCGGCAGCGACATCGCCAATTGCGCGGCATCTGCCAGGAATTGGCGGCATTCAATGGGACGTCCGTCGCGCCAGGCGATGGTGCTTCCCGCTTCGAAACCCGTCAATAGCGTTAACTCGCTCAACGCGGAGGTTTCCTCATGATCTGTCGTGCCATGTAACCAAGCTCGGCCACCTTGCGGTAATCATAGCGTGCCGATCCCCTGCCCGCCGATGCGCGACAGCATTCGCCGGAGCGAAGCGTGCGCGGCCCGGCCAAAGCGGTTGATGCGATAGACGTACTCGCCGAGAAATAATGCTCCGATAAAGACATAGTTCAGCACGTTCGCGAACAACGACCAGGTCTCCACGCTCGCGTAGATCGCCATCAAAATGGACTCCAACGTTACCAGCAAGAGAAATCCGGCCCACACCCAGGTCACCCGCCTCGTATAGGCGAGCAGCTCAGGTGAGAGTTCGTCCCTTTCCAAGCGGGCGATGCGCGTCACCAACGGCTCCTCACCGGGAAGTAGGGTCTTGCCGAATAGCAGACAGAAGAACAGGCTAATGGCGGGCGGTGGCAGGAACAATGCATGAGTCGGGTCCCACCGTACCGTTACCACCGTCAATCCCACAAGAATCGCTAGCGCGCCGGTCCATAGGTAGAAACGACCCTTGGCCGACGTGTGCCACAAGACATGGAGCATAATCAACGCCACCAATACGGCGAAGCCGATGTCCGGGCGTCCCAGTATTACACTGAGGTGCACTGCTACGGGATATGCTGCGGTAACGGCGAGTAAAACTGCGCGTTTTGCGGTCAAGGGCCGTCTATTTGACACGTTGCGCCCGCACGTACTCACTTAACGCGCGTAGCGACGAAAAGATTCGCGTGTTGTTTGGGTCATCGGCTCGCAGCTTGAAGCCATAGCGCTGGGAAAGGGCCAAGGCTAGTTCCAGCGCGTCAATGGAGTCGAGCCCAAGCCCCTCGCGGAACAACGGTGCCTGGGGATCGATCTCTGAGGGGTCAATATCCAGGTTGAGCGTCTCCACAATCAACCCTGCCACCTCACTCTCAAGGTGGGTTTCCTCAGGCATACGTACCCCCCAATGCAACAGTAAGCGAGCGCCAGCTCGGACTTTAGCTCACGAAATTCGCGCCCACACATCAAATTTCCGACAGACTTCGTTGACGGTCAAGCTCTCGAGCAAAAGACCCACGTGCGGTGCGGCGTCTGTAGCAGGTTAGCAAAAAACTCCAGGCTTTGCCCCCCTGCTCGTTTCGCCTCGCGGTGGTGGCCCGACCGTTGATGGGCTCCGCTTACAAGGCGTAGCCGTAGCTCTCGAAGGCCGGGCGCCAGCGGTTTGCGATGCGTTCTTTCTCCGCCGGCGTAAGGTTATAGACGTTCTTTTGGTAAGGCGCGGATTGCTGCAGGTAGCGCTCAAGTGGCGCACGGGCAGGCGCAAAGTCGCCGAGGCCGAGCTCACGGTAGATGCGCTTAAGCTCTTCCAGCGGCCGCCTTTCCAAGCTCTCGAAACGCACACGTGCCAGGTTCCCCTGTGCTACCAACGGTAGGTCACGTGCTAACTTGCTGTACATCCTCAGATAGCGATCGAACACGATTTCGTCCAAGTCTACCGGGCCACCGGCGTGCAAGCGGTTATGTTGCAACAAAGAATCGAGCAGATGGCGCGTGGAGGCGAAAACTTCGTAAGGATTGCGCACGACCAGCACGAACTTTGCGGCCGGAAAGATCTCCAGCAAAAGGTTGAGCCGGTAACCTTGAGCCGGCGACTTGAAAATCAGCCGCCGGCCGGAAGATACAAGGGTAAGCTTCCTGGCAAAACGTAGGAAGTCGTGTTGCCAGCGTCGCTGCTCCCGACGCCGCCATCCCTCGGGCTCGCAATGGCTATCATAGCGCCGCCAGGCCTGGGGAAAGACAAAACCGAGCATGGGTGAGATCAGGGTGGTGCGGGCTAATGCGAACTCTTCTTCAAACGGCTCATCGACGCCCAGCGGCACGTTGTCGAACGGGCGGTGCGGTGGGATGTCGTCTGCCGTGCGCGGCTTGAGGAAGCGCTCGCCGGAGAGAAATGCCTGAGGAAAGGTGCACTGAAAGAAAGTTGGGCACGTGCACCGTGGGTCGAGGGAAAACAGTTTGTGCAACCACGTGGTGCCGGAGCGCCAATGCCCTAGGATGAACACTGGTGGTAGAGACACGGGGGTCACGGCTATCTTGCTGCCGTAGAACAAAGTGTCGAGCACGCCGAAGAAGCTCGCCGCTAGGGAGACACCGGCGATGTGCTGCAAACTACGGAGGTGTGCGCGCTGCACACGAAACCTATTGCGCGCCAGGAGCTGAACAAGTTTCAGCGCGTCGATGCCGGTCAACAGCTGGAAACGTGCCGCGTCACTATTACGAGCGCCCATGTTTAGCCATTCACCGGCGCGAGTTATCAGATGCCATATCTCCGCCAGACCCGCAGGCACACGCAACGTTTCACCACGCCCCCCTGCGAGACCTCCGCCATCCTATACCTGCCTGCGTCGCAAAAGCGAGATGCTCACTTCTCTAGCCACTGCGGAACCGGGTTAAGCGAGCGAACAGGATGGCAGCGAACGGCAATGCCAGACCGATGAGTACTTGGGTAACGAGCAGCCCGCCCAGCTGACTGTAGTCCGCCGGGACCTGCAGCGCACCGGTGACAGGGTCGCGCACCTCGCGCGTGACGATGAAGATCTG
>QKEI01000080.1 GCA_003251795.1 Candidatus Muproteobacteria bacterium | reverse complement strand
CTAACGATCAACACGGCGTTTGGCTCCGGTTTCATGCCGCCCGGAACGGGCGTGCTGCTCAACAACGAAATGGATGATTTCGTGGCCAAGCCCGGCACGGCAAATACCTACGGCCTCGTCGGCAGCAGCGCGAACGCCATCGCACCGGGCAAGCGGCCGCTTTCCAGCATGACCCCGACCTTTCTTGAAACCCCAGATGTCGTCGTAATCCTCGGTACCCCCGGCGGTAGCCGTATCATCTCGATGGTGCTTCTGGTCGCACTCGAGCTTGCCGAAGGACGAGGTATACCCAAGGAGTGGGTGGCGCTGCGACGCTATCACCATCAGTATTTGCCGGATGAGTTGAGCTACGAGCCCGACGCTTTCGATGCGCGGACAATTCGTCAGCTAACGGAGATGGGTCACAACCTCAAAGAGCGGAGGGGACTGTACGGCAACATGCAGATCGTCGCCTGGTATCGCAAACGACATAGTCTACAGGCGGCAAGCGATCCGCGTGGTGAGGGCACCGCCTGGGTGCAACGCCGCGACTAGACCAGTGGTTAGGCGCGTTTCTTTTGGCGCCGGCCGTCAGCGGTGTCAGCGCCGTTGAGCACCGCCAGGATGGCCTTGATGCGACTTTCCAGCGCCTGCTGTTGCTCGTTAATACCCTCGCGAATATGCTCGAGCTCGCCTATGCGGTCCTCAAGCGTGTCGCTGGCCTGGTGAATGTGCTTGATGCTCTCCAGGCGCCGGCGCAATTGAATTTGACGTTCCCGCACCTGTGCTTCCATCGGATTCATGATGGTACGCAACCAGCTGTCGGCGTCCCGATTGGCCATCTTGTAGATCGCGCGTACTTTGGCAACGGACGATTCATAGAACTTTCGCGTGACCGCCTTCTGTTCCGTGACCACAAGCGAAAGGCTCTTAGTGAACTGTTCGTGTTTCGCTTGCAGGCGTTTGATCTCCCGTAAGTAGCGCATCACAGAGAATCCGCCCGGCCTCACCTTCGAGAGGCCGTGTTCCTCCTGGAATTTCTTATAGACCCCCTCCATGAGCTCTTTGATTTCCTGAGTCTGGCTGGCCACCTCTTGCATGGTGTGAAGCGCATAATTGAAGAACTTCTGCATGCATGCCTTCAGGCCGGCGGTGGTCATGCTGATCTCCATGTCTTTCTTGGTTTCAGCAATGACCGTAGTCAGTCCCTTGAGATTTAGATGCGAGTAAAGTTGGTTGGTCTGCTTAGCAAAGATACTGCGCGTCGCCTGAAAACGCTGCAGGCTTTTTTCGAACACCTCCTTATCGACCTTCACCTTCTTCATCATGTGTTCGATGACATCCATGTTCTTGCCATTTAGGTTACTGAGCTCGCCCATATGCTCTTTTACGCCCTTGAGTCGCTGGGTAATGATGGCGCGCATGGCGTCGATGATTTCGTCGAGATCATCCGTGATATGTTCGCGAATAATTTCGCGTTTTGCCGGTATCAGCTCCTTGCCGAGAGCGTCCTCTAGCGCCATGATGCGGCTGCGCTCTAGCGTCTTGCGCTCGCCCTTGATCTTGCCAAACAGGGCTTTCTGTGCCGATACCGGATGGATGTTGTGCTCCGGGATGTTAAGGTGCTTGGCGGTTTCACGGATCTGCCGGTCGATTTCGCGCTGTACCTCATCCCAGTCTCTGAGCTCATCCCACAGGCCGTCGATCTTATTGAGCACGACCAGGCGCCCCTTGTTGTTGCTGTCTTTATGGGCACTGATGTGTTCGCGCCACACCTCGATATCGGACTTGGTAACGCCGGCGTCGGCCGCCAGCACGAACAACACCGCGTGTGCGCTGGGTAGCAGGTTCAACGTGAGCTCAGGCTCGGCCCCTAGCGCGTTAAGGCCCGGCGTATCGAGGATTACCAGACCCTGTTCCAGCAATGGATGTGGGAAGTTGATAATGGCGTAACGCCAACGAGGGATCTCTACCTCGCCGCTCTCGTTGAGCCGCATCCCTACCTGGCTTTCGTCCTCCGCCACATGTAGCGCTAGTGCCTGCGCTTCCTCGCGCGGTACCAGCTTGATTTCGGCGATATGCCGAAGCACCTCGGCCATGTTTGCGGGCGATTTTAAGTCCAGCGGAACTGTGGTCCACTCTTCACTGAAGCCTTTATATTCGGTGATGGTGGTACCGCTCTTGCGCGTCTCGATAGGCAGCAGCCGCAGCGTCGGCTCAGCATCGGGGTCGTACATGAGCTCGGTCGGGCACATAGTCGTGCGCCCGGCACTGGACGGCAAAATGCGTTGACCAAATTTGGAAAAGAAGATGGCGTTGATCAGCTCGGACTTGCCACGGGCGAACTCGGCGACGAAGGCAATGTAAAGCTTGTCATCACGTAAGGTCGTGAGGACATGGTCGAGCCGTTGGTCGACTTGGGTGTCGCTCAGCTGTTGGCTATGCAGCCATTCACGGAATTCGCTGATGTTGTCGGCCAGTCCCTTGCGCCAACCACTGTACGCCGCGAAATGTTTATCTATACCCTCGTTTTTCATCGCCATGCCAGGTTGGGTCGCATAGTCAAGTCTAGCCAAAACGCGCGAACCATAAACTCGTGCGCGAGTCATTTAATCGTGCAAAACCGCGCTCACTGATAAGCGGCGGGCTACCGCCGACCGTCGGTTTTCCCTGCCGCATCCTTGCGCGGGCGTCTCGCATAATCGCAGCATAGCAACAACCCTTAGATAATCAAGGACTTGGTCGAGTAACACCAAGCCGAGCCTGAAGTATCGCCTACAACTGACAGCGCGTACAGAAAAATGCCCGGCGAGCACCCAGAACCTGCGCGCGCACCCGTCGCCCGCACACCCGGCACGGCTCACCGGCGCGTCCATAGACACTCGCGCTCAGTTGGAAGTAACCGGTCCGGCCGTCACTGCCGCAATAGTCGCGCAGAGTCGCGCCGCCACGAGCGATGCCCCGCTTTAGAGTCGTACGTAACGCATGCGCCAGCCGAGCATAGCGACGACGGCTGATTTGACCGGCGGCACGGCGAGGATCAATGCCGGCCGCAAACAGCGCCTCATTGGCGTAAATGTTGCCGATACCCGCGACTTCACGCCCGTCAATGAGAAAATCTCGAATCGCGCGCACGCGACCGCGCGAACGGCGATAAAGATGTTCACCGTCAAAATTTGCGGCGAGCGGGTCTGGTCCGAGGTGGACGAGTAGCTTGTGTCGTGCAGGATCCGATCGGGTCCATAGCACAGCACCGAAACGACGCGGATCGCGCA
Organism: Candidatus Muproteobacteria bacterium; assembly: GCA_003251795.1. Lineage (GTDB taxonomy): Bacteria > Pseudomonadota > Gammaproteobacteria > Acidiferrobacterales > SPGG2 > SZUA-472. Next base: position 7,785 of record QKEI01000080.1, on the reverse strand, counting down.
GACGCAGACATTTGCCATTGGCGAGCAACAGATCGACGTGATCATGTTTTTCCGGTGCTATAGCTTGAGGCACGATGCGCAGACTCCCAGACATACCCAAGTGCATGATGACACTGCCTGCGCGTGTGCCGAGCACCAAGTACTTGCCACGGCGCGTGACACTGTCAATGGTGTGACCCGGTAGCTCACGCACGAGTGAGCGCGGTACCGGCCAGCGCAAGCGCGGTTGTCGCACCACCACTGCCCGCACGGTTTGTCCCAGCGCACCCGCGGCAATCCCGCGGCGTGTCGTCTCTACCTCAGGTAACTCGGGCATGTCGATAATCGCTGTGAACGGCGATGGCGCCTTGTTTCACTTTGGAGTGCGTGCAGGGCAGGTGATTGGCGCGCCGGTTGTCACTTCTTGGCAGCACTTTCGTCCGCTACCAGTCGCAACAGCCGATTTGCCGTGTCCTCGGTAAAGCGGTACTCAAGACCTTCATCGGCACGATAAAGCACCAGCTCCGGCGTGTAACTCAGGATACCAAGCTCCAGGTTGTTATTCTTGTTCGCGCCGTTATTGTCGTGACTATCGAAGGCGATGCGAATGTGATCGCGCACAGGTCTTCCAGAGTAACGTGCGACGGCAAACGCGTGTGCATAACGCCATTCGTCCACGAAGGCATTGATACGATCCGCAGTAATGTCGCTGTTCTTTGGTTGTAGTTCCCAGGTCTGGCCATTTAAGCGCAGGCTCAACTGCGGCAGCTCCAGTGCCACCAGCCTACCCTCACCGAGCAAACGAGTATCGAGCAAATTGATGTACCGATAAGAAGCGGGAGCGAAATGCTGCGCCGGGATCAGTTGTACGCGGTCCTGGTACAGTACGTAGCGCGCGTTTTTGAACGGATGCTGCATGCCGATGCGGATCTCCTCGCCATTGAGCCATATCTGCGCCTTCGGCGGAGCGAGCCCGAATTTCTCCAGGTTTTCGCCCTCTGTCGGCAGTTGTAGCTCGCTGCTAGCGCCCGCGAGTGCCACGAGATTGCGCAACTTGGCTTGACTCACGCGGGCGTGCAGCGGCGCGAGCAATGACCAGCTGCCTTGACGTTTCTCTAGGCGAATATCTTCGCCGTCAGCATAGAGTATGCGTACATGCTCGATCGCCTCTGGGCTTATCGTCGTCAGCCGTGCTGTTACCGGTTGCTGGTCCATGTGGCGCCGGTACATTACAGCCAGCGCCAATAGCAGCACCAGCAATAACAAAGCCAAGTTGAGCAACCAGCGGCTACGCATTGCAGGTCACGGCCAACGCTAGCGCCGGCGCCGGCGCAACCAGACAAACGTACCGCTGGCGAGCAGCAGCAGCGGCAGCAGGAACAGTAGGCCGCCACCGATGACTACGCGTGAAGTCGTTGTTAACTGCAATGTGCGATCGCTGCTGATCCTTACGGGAATGTTGACGTAGGCATCATCTCGCGTGACCCAGTTGACGATGCTCAGCCCGAGATCGAGGTTGATGCCGTTGCTCAGAAAACGATTCGACAGAAAGTCGCCATCGCCGATCACGACAACGCGTTGTTGCATGTTGTCATGATCGCGCGTCAAAGCGACGGCAATGTCCAACGGGCCAGTGATGTCCTTGTTCTTATCCAGTTGTGCGGTTCCACCTAGTACGCCGGTCTCGGCCCAGGCCTCGGCGCGCGTGCTGAGCAGGGGAACGCCCTTCCAGCCCTCGGGCGTGTGCATGGCGATGGCGGCGGCGCTGGGAAACAGTGTGACGTTACGGAAGTTGCGCACCGTCGGATGATTTGCGTAGCTGGTAACGACGATGGCACTGGCATTGCCGGTGATCTGTTCCGACGCCGGGTCAACCACAACACCCGGTAGGAACTCGACGCCGAGCATCTCGGCAACCGGTCCCAAGCCATACAGTGGCTGCGGGTCACCGAGCCATAACAGGTTGCCGCCGTCGGCCAGGTACTTCTCAATAAATTTGACCTCCCCCGGCAGCAAACCGACGCGTGGACCGGCAATAACCAGGGCGGCGGTGTTTTTCGGTATCTGCGGATGTTCCGCCAGGTTCAACACGCGTGTCGCGAAGCCGCGCTTGCGTAACTGTTCTGCCCACAGTGACAAATCGAAGTTGGCGTTGGTGTCTGGACTGCGTTCGCCGTGACCGCCAAGGAATACCAGCCAGCGCTCGCCATGGTGGCCGAGGCGAACCAGGGCATTGGTAATGCTTTCCTCGTCCAGGCGATCCAGGTTTTCTTTGGCACCGCTATACTGCATTACTACCTCGCCATCAAAACGCACGCCTGCTCGTCGTGCGCTTTCCGGGTCGCTATCGGGGTTTATGAAGACTACCGTAATGTCGGATTTGTGCTCTTGGTAACGCTCGAACAGCTCGCGGATGCCCTTGCGCAAATTCGGTCGTTCACTGGCATAAGCTGTTACTGTGACCGGCTTATCGAGTGACTTCAACGCTGCTACGCTTGCCGGCGAGAGCGAATTACGGGCGGCGCTGGTCCAATCGAAGCGCAGGTGGTAGTTCTCGCCGAGCCATTGCAATAGTACGAGCGCCAGCAGAAACAGTACGACGAAAACTGCGTTCATTAGCCGTAATTGCAGTTTAGATGGTCGCAAGTTGCGCACGGTTACCCCCCCAACCGGTCGGCATCTAGGCGCCGTACGCTCAGCACTAGGAAGGCAACGACGAATAATAGGTAATAAACTGCGTTGGCGCTGTCGAAAACGCCGCGCAGGAAGGGTTCGTAATGGTTAAGCAGCGACAAATAAGCGAGCAGGTTATCTTCTTTCCCCGACCAGTCTAGCAACCAGAACAGCAGCAAAACGCCGAAGGTGCTGATGGCGGCGACTCCCGGGTACTGGGTCAATGTCGAGATGAACAAGCCAACGGCAACGAACGCCGCCAGTAGCAGCGCAAGACCGACCAAGCCCGAGGCGACCATACCTCCATCGAGACTGGTCACCATCAGTAATGACAGCGGCATCAAGGCGATCAGGAACAACAACACGGTGAGAAAGACCATGATTCCGAGATACTTACCAAGGATGATCTCCGTCATGGAGAGCGGTGCGCTAAAAAGTAGGCTGAGCGTTCGACTACGTCGCTCCTCACTGATAAGCCTCATGGTCAGCAGCGGCGTCACCAGCAGTAGCACGATTGCCGCGCTGGCGAACAGTCTGCCAACGACTAGCTCGGTGACACCGGGGGCATGTCTCAGCGCCGCCAGTTGCGGTTGCAGCAGCAGATAACCCTCGATATGACTGAGGAATAGGAATGCCAGAATTACCTGCACCACCGCAAGTATCGCCCATGCCAGGGGCGACAGGAACAATCCTTTAAGCTCGCGCCAGGCAATTGTAAAAATCATGTTTGTGATTTCTCGCTGGTGAGCTCGACGAAGAGCTCCTCAAGCGACACGCCGAGCGGTTGAATCTCGTATAACCCCCAGTCGTGCTGTGTGGCTAGGCGCACAATTTCCTCGGTTGGATCGCTGCCAGGGTGGTGCAAGACCTGTAAGTGCTGGTTGCCATCGGACTGCACTGCCGTTACCCCCGGAAGCTGTTCCAGTTGCGCTGGCGCCGGTGGTCGACGGAAGGCAACGGTCAGCGATAGTGAGCGCATATGTTTTGCCAGTCCGTCGATAGTTTCATTCAGCACGAGTGAGCCATTATTGATTATCTGCACACGGTCGCAGCTGGCCTGCACTTCAGGCAAGATGTGAGTAGACAGAATTACGCCATGATCCTTTCCAAGCTCGCGAATGAGACCGCGAGTTTCACGGATCTGAATAGGGTCAAGGCCGATGGTGGGCTCGTCCAGGATGATCACGGGTGGAGAGTGGATAATTGCCTGGGCGAGAGCGACACGTTGTTGAAACCCTTTCGATAGATTGGCGATCAAACGTCCACCGACGTCGAGCAGACCAGTACTCTCTTTAGCGCGTTCGCGCGCCTCCTTTCGTTGTTTGCGTGCAATGCGGTTGAGCGCCGCGCAGTAGTCCAGATATTCGTTGACCGTGAGCTCACGATACAATGGCGGTTGTTCGGGCAGGTAGCCGAGCGCTGCCTTCGCAGCTTTTGGTTGTTGCAATAAGTCATGACCGGCGATGGTGACGCTGCCCTCATCGGCAGCGAGATTGCCGCTGATGATCTGCATGGTCGTGGTCTTACCGGCACCATTAGGGCCGAGAAAACCCAGCACCTCTCCCTTGCGTATGCTGAAACTGAGATTTTTCACAGCCCGAATATTGCCGTAGGAACGCGACACGTCTTTGACGTCGACGAGTACGTCGGCATTCTGCGCGGGGGAAGATTGCAATTCCGTGGACTGATCGAGCACGCTGCGCAATTAAAGGCAGGTACCGTTAGTTTGTCAATAACTCACCAAGTGCTTCGCTCATATCACCGTGATCTCACTCTCTCGGCGCGTCTTCACGTCGTCAAGTTTGAGTGCCTCTGGGCGAAGGGGTGCAACCTGACAACCTGCAGTTTACAATTGCGCGCTCGATCACCAACCCGTGAGACTGCAGGGTGACAGTATGGGTTTTAGAGTGCATGTCGAGCCCAGTGGCCATGAGTTCGACTCCAATGACGGTGAGCCGATACTCTCGGCAGCCCTGCGTGCCGGACTTGCACTGCCATACAGTTGTCGCAGCGGTCTTTGCGGTGCCTGCAAAGGCAGGATTGTGCATGGTAGGGTCGACTACGGCGAGTACGAAGACAAAGCGCTGTCAGTATCCGAGCGCGCTGGCGGTAAGGCATTGTTCTGCCAGGCGCGGCCATTGACCGATTTGATAGTCGAGGCACACGAGGTTTCAGCAGCCGAGGGTATACCTATCAAGACATTGCCGTGCCGAGTCGTGCAGCTCGAGCAGCTGGCGCACGATGTTATGGCGCTTCATCTGAAGCTGCCACAGACTGAACGCCTGCAATTCTTGGCCGGCCAGTACATTGACATGCTATTGCGCGGTGGTCGGCGGCGCAGCTTCTCCTTGGCCAATGCGCCGCACGATGATGATGTGCTACAGATTCACGTTCGTCACGTTGCCGGTGGGCAGTTTAGCGAGCACGTATTTAACGGCCTGAAGGAGCGTGAGTTATTGCGTTTTCAGGGGCCGTACGGCATCTTTTTCTTACGCAACGACGCCGATCGCCCGATATTGTTAATGGCTGGTGGCACCGGCTTTGCGCCGATCAAGAGCATTGTCGAGCACGCTCTTGCCAAGGGTGAGACTCGGCCGTTGCATCTTTTCTGGGGCGTGCGGCGCGCACACGATCTCTATATGCATGAGCTAGCGCTTGCTTGGCAACGCGAGTACGACAATTTTCGCTACACCCCAGTCTTATCACATGCGCGGCCGGAAGATGGCTGGAATGGGCGCACCGGCTGGGTACATGAGGTATTGCTCAGCGATTATCCGGATCTGAGCGGCTACGACGTATATGCCAGCGGACCACCGCCGATGATCGAAGCCGGCCGGTATGCCTTTGCGGCACATCGCTTACCGGAGGAGCGCTTGTATTTTGATTCTTTCGAGTTCAGCCACGAACATGGCTGATGGTGCTAGCCGGTAGCGCGCTGGCGCCGCGGGAGCAGGCGCGACACATTCGTCACTCCGGTCGGTACCTCGCTGATCAGGCTTTCGAGGCCACCGCGGTAATAATCCAGAGCTTTCTCGTGCTCCCCCAGACGCTGCATGAGTGCCCCCAGCTCACGATAGGTTTGTGCGCTCGGCCGACGTTTGAGGGAGGATTCCAAGTAGCTACGTGCCTTTCCCCAAAGCTCGTTTTGCAACGACAATCGCCCTAGCGTTAGTAACAGAGCGGGATCCTCCGGCCGAGGCGGGAGCCAGCCCTCGGCGGTCTGCAGTTGGGCCGAGGGATTATCGCTGCGAGCTCGGCCATAAAGCTCAACCAGTTCGTCATTCCAATTCCGGTTAATGGCCGCGCGCAACAACGCCTCGGCCTCGTTCATCTGGTTTTGCTTAATGAGATGATTGGCATAAATCGCGATCAAGCTCGGCTGCTGACGCAATGCCTTCGGCACCTCGTGCCAAGCACGTTTCAACACCTCGAGCGACCCCGATGGCAACGACAGCATCAACAGCTCGCGGTTCACCTGTAGCTCCAACTCCGCGAGTGCCTCCGCTGACAGTACTTTATGCTTACGCAGTTCGGGTATTAGCGCGGACAGACTGGGCCAATCATGCAGCGCTAAGTAAGTCTTCAGCAACAATCGCAATACGTGCTTGTGTTTCGGTGCCTGCACCCGCAGCTCGGACAAAGTGGCCAAGGCCTGCTCGTGTTGCTCGGTCCAGGAGTAGAGATGGGCCTGGGTCATGGCAATCGCGAGACTATCTTGCGGCGAGTTCTTTTGTGCCAGCGCTATGTATTCATCGCGTTTCTCGGTGTCGCCCATGGCCTGGCTGGCACAGGCTGCGCCAAGGTAATTGATCAACGGGCTGTCCACCTGTTGTAGTGCGGAAGTGAGCTCTGCCTGAGCTTTAGACCAGTTCGCCTCAGCCAGCCTTATCAATCCGCGAATCTGCGCCTGCCTTGCCTTTTGCGACTGGCGGCGGGCGCGCCAGCGTGAGACATCACTCGACAAACCCAATATGGCACGCAGCAGCTGCCACATTAGATGCAGCGCGACAAATGCAACCACTAGCAATGGTACGAACAGCGTCAGCGGCATTTCGATGCTCCAAGGTGCGCGTGCGATCAGCACGTAACCCGGATCGTCGACGGCAAACAATGTCGCCACCACCGCAATAAAGAGCACCACTATGATCAAGATTAAAATCTTCACGGCCGCTTTTGCTGTTAGCTCTGGCCCTGCTTCTGCATGAAGCTTCGCAGGGCGTTGAGCGATGCCGAGATATCGGGTGGCTGGATCAGGATCTTTTCATTGGCCAGCTTTTGTAGCTCTTGCTGGGCACTAATTACCGCTTGCGCATCGGCATCGAAGTAATCCTTGATCCAGGAATTTGCCGTTTCAATATTTTGCTTATATGTAGTGGTGTCGCCCTGTAGTGCCGCCAGCTGTGCGCTGTACAGCATAAGGCGGAGATTTTCCCTAAGGAAGTAGCTTTGCTCGGGTAACAACAAGGGTTTCTGCACGTCGGTACTGACGCGTATGCGCACGAGACTCAGCAGGTCGTGCCATATTTCGCGCAAATACTTCCAAGCAGCCGCTTCATTGTCCGGCGATACCGTGGATACCGCTGCGACCGTCGTCGGCCGAAACACCCGCTCGGTATCGAGCGGCCACTCACCCAGCGCCTTCGCCAGACTCCCTAATTGCAACGCGATGCCCGGCACGTCGGCCCGGTCGAGCGCCTGCAGTTGTGTGATTTCTTCGGCGATCAGTTTTCTTATGGGTAATAAGGCGGGATCGGCTAGTTGCTCAAGGCGGCGATCAGCGACGCGCAATGCCGCCACCGCCGTTTCTACATCGCGCGCGAGCTGCAGACGATAGTTAGCGATCAACAGCAGCTGCTGCGCTTCTGCTAATACCCAATCATTACGATTGCGCCCAAGATCATCGACGATCTTGTCTACTGCGCTGCGCAGCGTCCCCTGCACGTCCTGCGCCTGCTTGAGTTGCTGCTGCAGCAACTCGATATCCTTCTGCAGCGCGGCCCGCTTCTCCTCCAGTTGGCGTGCATCCCCTTGCACGCTCTTCATGGTCGCTACCAGCTCGGCGTTGAATGGTTGCTGCCGCTCATAATAGAGGTAGCCGGCGTAACCGCCCGCTGCCAACGCGAGCACCGACAC
>QKEI01000182.1 GCA_003251795.1 Candidatus Muproteobacteria bacterium | reverse complement strand
GTAGCCCACGTGATCGCGGCGCATCAACGGCATATGCCAGAGCGATAGCTCAATACTCCTACCTTCCTGATCGCTGGCTACCACATGTGTTGAGGCGCGCGGCCGTGGCAGAGAGATCAGGCCTTGCCTGATGAGCACCGTGACAGTGCCTATGTCCCACGCTAAGCCGCACTGCGCTGATGGTGGCGAATGAGCTCTTCAATCTCAGCCATGGCGAACTTGTTTAACTGCACAATCTTGGCCCGGGAGCGGTAGGCCGAGGGCAAGATGCGCTGCGCTTCTTGCTTGTTTTCTGCCTCAACCGTTATCCAGGCTTTGTGCTCGCCATCGCTGCAACCCCAGTCCGCATTGGTCAAGAAGTGGGACCCAGTCTCAAGAAAAATCCGCACCGCATGGGCGCACACAATGGTGTCGGCTTCATGTGGAACCTCAATGAAAAATCTTGCCATGGCACAGTCTCCGTTCTCTTCTCATACCTGACGACGTGAATGTTAGAAGGAGTCTGTTTCCACTGGATTTCGGATTTTGTTTCAATTATTTCAACAAACAGCTTGACGCTCGACCAAATCGATGGCTGGTTGCATTACCATCGTTCCTTGTCCCAACGCTCGGGATGCGCCCAGTGCTTTGGATTGAGCCAATCGGGCGTGCGCTTGTAGTCGCCAATATCGAACTCATGCATCTGCAGGCACTTGCCGCCCTGGTCGTAGCTGCGCACCAGTCGCATGCCATAAGCGATAAAGTCTGTCATTTCCCAGGCGCTTGCTAACTCCGGCCATTCTTCGCCGATAGGCACGACCACGAACAAGCGGGCGGCGTGCAGGTCCCGCAAGCGGGCAAGCACTTGGCCTGCGACAGCCTTTTCCATACGTTCTAACACATTCGCTACGAAACAACAGTCGTAGCGCCCTCGCGTCAGCAACTGCGCCAAGACGTCTTCATTTATCAAATGATCCAACTGACACTCCGGCTGCTCCTGCAAATACGCCGAACAAATACGGCTAGCGGGCAGATCCAGCAACAAGATTGAGCGTGGTTTCAATTGCCCAAGCAATTTCGTCACGTCATCAGCATAGACCGGCGGGTTCATGAGCATAAGGTACGCAAGGCCGTTATCACGATGCCGCTCGACGAATAGCGAGGTAATCACTAGCGAGCATGCCTGCCGTATGCGGCGGAGAAAAAACGGCTCGTAACTTTGCCTGCGGACCGATTAACACCATCACTGCTGAATGGTCGACGGCATAGTCGTTGCCATCACCCTGGTATGCGTAATAAATGCCGAGGGGACGCGCCAATAGATCCAATTGCGCCCGAGTGCCGGTCACACCGATGAAGGCTGGATCGAAATAGCCGACGTAACGCTTAAGTACCTCCAGTGTGTCACGCTTCGGGTCAACGGAGACGAACACCACTTGCGTATCGGCCTGGTAAGGCGTGCCCGACAGATGGTCATAGAAACCTTTGGCTTCAGCGAGCGTGAGTGGACAGACATCAGGGCAGTGGGTGTAACCGAAAAACACCAGAGACCATCGTCCGTTGAAGCGCTCACGCGTGAATGCCTGGTTGTCTTGATCCCGCAGTTGAAAATCCTGCAGCGGCTGTGCATCGTTAGTTACCATGGTCGCCCGCTGCAATTGCGGGGCAGGAATGCCGCGCTGCTGCCAAAGATAACCTCCTGCAACGCCAAGGGCCGAGGCAGCAACCACTAGTGAGACGACAAGCACACGACGCATGGTTGTGCGATTATATCCCGGCGGACAATGTGATCGCTCGTTATGAAATCGACATGTTGCTATGGCCATGAATCAGATGGAAACTGTGCGGCAATGGCTCGCCAAGGCGGATCATGTGGTCGCGTTAACGGGTGCCGGCATATCGGCCGAGAGCGGGGTACCGATATTCCGTGGTGCGGGCGGGTTGTGGCAACAGCATCGGCCTGAGGATCTTGCCACGCCGGAGGCATTCGCGCGCAATCCAAGGCTGGTGTGGGAATGGTACGACTGGCGGCGTGCGCGGGTGGCGGCCGCTGTCCCTAATCCGGCGCATCTGGCGCTGGTGACACTCGAGCGGTCGTCGTCTCACTTCACATTGATCACACAAAACGTCGACGGTCTCCACGATCGCGCCGGTTCACGGCACGTGCTCAAGCTTCACGGCGACCTCTGGCAACTACGCTGTACGGGCTGCGGCAACGAGAGTCATAACACCGACGTCCCGCTGTTGGAGTTGCCACCGCGCTGCAGTTGCGGAGGAATCCTGCGACCGGCGGTAGTGTGGTTCGGCGAGGCGCTGTCGGGTAAGGTGCTACGCGCCGCCTCGGAGGCAGCCGTGCAGTCACAAGTGTTTTTGGTCATCGGCACCTCGGCGCTGGTGCAACCGGCCGCAAGCCTTCCCTTGCTAGCGGGGCAGAATGGTGCCCGCGTCGTCGAAATCAATCGGGAACGCACGGCGCTTTCCGCGCACACCGATATCAGTATTTGCGGAGCCGCCGGAGAGCTGTTGCCTCAGCTAGTAGCCGACTAAGCCGGCGACTTCAGATGTCTTGTGCCAAGCGTATGCCGCTGAACTGCCAGCGGGCATCAGGGTAAAAGAAGTTGCGATAACTGGGGCGCATGTGCGTTTGCGGGGTCGCACACGAACCGCCTCGTAACACTAATTGGTTACACATAAACTTGCCGTTGTATTCACCGATCGCGCCCGCCACCGCGCGAAAGCCGGGGTAAGCTACGTAGGGACTGCGCGTCCATTCCCAGACGTCCCCGTACACTTGATGCAGCGCCGAGTCAGATTCGCCCTGCAGGATGCAATCTCCCGCTTTCAGCGAAGTTGCCGGCTATCGCCAATGGTCGGGCAGCAACCTCCAGTTCTTGTTCAGTCGGCAGTCGCGCGCCTGCCCAACGCGCGTAGGCATCGGCCTCGTAATAGCTGATATGACACACGGGTTCAGCTTCGTCGACCTCATGCATACCGGCAAGCGTATAGGTAAACCAGCGATTGGCGTGGCGCTCCCAATAAAGCGGCGCCGTCCAACCCTGGCGCACCACCTGATCCCAGCCGTCGGAGAGCCAGAGCTCGGCGCGAGTGTAACCGCCGTCTGCCAGGAACTCCAGATATTCGCCATTGGTTACCGGACGTGACGCCAGACGATACGGCTGCAACCATGCCTGATGGCGTGGGCCCTCGTTGTCGAAAGCGAACCCCTGCTGGTCATGACCGATTTC
>QKEI01000289.1 GCA_003251795.1 Candidatus Muproteobacteria bacterium | reverse complement strand
CAGCGTCCGACCCTAAGCGGTCATTCGCTCCACGCGTCCGTCGCGATTAAGAGGGGCTTGTGGCAAGACACGAACCCTATTTAGCTTTGGGAGTGACCGCGGGTCAGGTCAGACTCTAATCAAAATGATCGTACGACAGGCGAACGATTTTATTCCCAACACCATGAATAAAACACATATGGCGGGAAAAGGGTGGTACACCCATATAACTGACGTATGCTGTCCTCTCTCCTGAACGCTCATACGCACGGTGATAAGCGCCGCTAGCGTTGACGGCCTCGATGGCTTGGTTGAAATCGCCACCGACGGTGAAACGTGAACAAAAAGCCCTGGCCTTAACCTCAGCACGATGCTCGACTACAACGCAGCCACCGAATAGCGCACCAATAATCGCTACCTTGATCCAGGCTTTCATTGATCGTTGCAACAGATAATCGCGCGGACCCTATCGCTGCTGACTTGAATATCAGCACACACTGGCCCGCTTAATCAGTATAGCTGCCTGAACGACCGCTTATGGCCGTACTCGGTCTGTCATGATGCAAATTTTCAAGTCGGTTGACCGACCGCTTCTAGGCAGAGAGCGGACCTTCGACCATCTTCGCAACACCCACTAGCTTCTCTCATGGATCACCCAACATCCCGATTATTCGAGATTCTGCTGCCGCGTCCGCCACTGCTCGAGCTGGCGGCGGAAGCTCCGCAGCTGCTGCTCGCGCTGTCGCTGCAAGATTTGCTGTTGATTAAGGCGTCCGGCGTCTGACCCTGCACGGTGCCCATCTTGCGCCTGGAGCTGCAAGCGCTGGCGCTCTTGAAGCTGCTGCTGTTCACGCCGTTGGCGCATCTCCAAGTTATATAGGTCCAGTCGCTCGCCGGCATCGAGTTTCAATCCCTGTGAGGCCTGCGACTGGCCCTGCTTGAGCTCCAACGTCTCGCGTTGGAACTGCGACGACAGAGGCGTGGACGTATCTTCCGCCAAAACGGTTGACGCGAAGGTCGCACCAACGGTTACGAACACGAGCAATGAGCGTGCATCATTCATGGTCGCCTGCCATTCGTAACAGAATTCCGCTCCACCGGAAACCCCCACACGCCTAAACCGCGATGGCGCGCGATTTTCTCCAGCGCCTGGTACTCGAAGGGTGCATCGGGACGCGCGAGCGCCCAGCCCCGTTCGAGCAAGTAGGCGGCAAGATCCTCCCCGTCTGTCGTGCAGTAGGCTGAGACGGTGCCGTCGTCGTTCCGCTCGCGCCCTTCGCAGCGGACGAAACCCTGGATCTTGAAATCGAGTGCGAGCGCCGCGCGACTGCCGCACGGCACTGGGCGCTCGAAGGTACGGCAGGATTGTGCTGTGGGCGGAATGTAGACACCGTGCAGGTGATACGTGCGTCCCTTAATTCGCAGCGACCCATCGTCGTTCACGAACGCATAGCTTGACACCTGCGCGAACGACGGGCCGGCCAGCAACCAGCAAGCACTCGCAAGTGTGGCGAGTAACGCCTTCGGCAGTCGTGCCACTTGAGCGGCGAACCCGAGCAGGATGATATGCAAACAAGGCTTCCTCATTCGATCCTCCTTCGTCTCTTTTGTCCAGGTCACTGCGGCACTAGTTCCCGCTATTCCCAGAAACTGTCGCCACCAACTCAGGGAGTCGGGTTTGCGTCGTCGTTCAAAGCGACGTGACGACTTGGTTACTTGCGAAGATTCGAATCTGGTGTCTTCGATAGCGCAAGCTCTTGCTGGAGCAACGGCGCCAGCCACTCGGCAAAGCGGCGTTGGCCTTCCGGCGTCCAGTGCAGATTGTTCGGTATCTGCAACGATCGATCGAAAAAACTGAGCGGTGTTTGGTAAGAGCGAAGACCACGACGCTGCAGCTCTTGCGCGAATTGAATCTGTGGGTGCGGCGGCTCACGCAGAACGACGAGCACGGTACGATAGGTATTGGCCAGGCGCGCTATGCGCGCCAGGGCGTCTTCAGCGACCGGCACGGGCAGCGGTGACAGCCCGCCAAAATCGCCCGTCAGCCATCCTTGTGCGATATAGAGCACGCGGAAAAGCCGTGAATGACGTCGCAACCACTGGACCCACCCGGGCGCATCGAGTACACGGTGGAGGGGTAAAGCACTTTCCAGATCATTGCGATAGATCAAGATCGCCAGCAAAGCGGGATGAAACCGCGCGGCGCGCAGCTCCGCGGCACGCACAACCTGCACAAGATTATATCCGGGCACACCGCAGTTGATCATACGTACGCCCGGCAGCAGAGACTCAAGCAGCACCGGGAACGTCTGGGCGCCGGATACACCATCTCCAAAGGTAAAGGAATCCCCGACTAACAAGACCGGTCTATTACCGGAATCTGTTACCGATTGATCGAATGCTTGCATGCGGCAGCCGTTAGCGTCGATCGCTACATCGTACGCCGGGATACGGAAAAAGATGCCTTCGACCCGGTAGTGGCCAGGGCGCAATTCGTATACGAGCTCCGGGTCGCGCGATAGGACTATGAAATCGATGGATCCGGCGATGAAATAGCGGGCGATAGCCTCGCCAGCGGTAAGCACGATTACTAAGCCAATAGCCCAGAGTAAGACCGCAAACCCTCTGTCGCGCCGTCGACTCATCAAACTCTAGTCATTCTCAGTCACGCACAACCTGCATCTGACAAGGCAGGCAAGACCTGTCGGTTGACAGCGATAACTCTCTGAAACTTGATCATCGCTGCGTACTATGGGTCAGCTCGCACCAAAGGCGAGAAAGCCGGTTTGCGATCGGAAAACGCGAAGCTCCGGCTCACAAGGAGGTTTTCAACAACACAAGAACAGTGATCAGTTGCTGGGAACAGGCATGATAGCAGGACTTCAACCAAGCTGACTATTGTCGGACTGCGCTTCTCGCCGCAGTTTGCTACCATGCAAGACACGTTTGATTGTTCGTACGCTAGTTCACCGGATAGGTTCGCCGTATCACGAAGGAGTCGAAAATGCCTGGCTATAAACACATCTTGTTGCCTACCGATTTTTCCAAGCCGAGCGAAGCAGCCGCGGCGCGCGCAATGGAACTGGCAAAGGCTTGCAGCGCACAGATCAACGTGCTTACCGTGGTCGACTACATGTTACCGGGTTATGTTCGGGTGGACCTGCCCGATGCTTCCGCGCACGACCTGGCCGAGCGCGCCCGCACAGCCCTAGGCGACTGGGTGAAACGCCTCGGCATCAACGCGGCTAAGCAATGGGTGGAAGTGGGACCGGCAAAGCGGGAGATCATTAGGGTAGCAAAGGAAAACCGCGTCGACCTGATCGTCATGGGCAGCCACGGCGAACGGGGACTAGGACGACTACTCGGCTCTACCACTAACGCGGTGTTGCACGAAGCGGAATGCGATGTACTTTCCGTGCACCCGCGCGCCTGATCAGCATCTAGAAACGACCCGCGAAAGTTAGTGCTAGGATCGGTGCGGGATCGTAGTCGTCAATCGCCAATGAATCACCATGGCTGTCGTCGATTCGTAGTTGACCGGCAACATCGACCCCGGCATAGAAGTCCATCTTGAAGCGGGGCCCGAACTTGCGTGTAACTCGCGCAAATAGAGGCAAGCCAGACTGCTGCCCGACACCGTCCGGCACCGGACCATCGTCGCTTAAGCGAAAGCGCGAGATTCTAGCAGCGCCGCCACCGCCAAACTCCCACTTCGCGTTTGGCGTATAGACGAGCTCGAGCCCGCCAGGCCCCGCCGGCCCGGCGCGAAATGGATTGGCCAGCGTAAGATGGTCGGTGATTTTCCAGTTGATAAGCAGGAAGGGGAAGAAAATAGTTCTTTCCACCTGCCTAAAGAGTCCCACCGCTGGCCCGATCGTCAGTCTGCGACTGACCGTCGTGCGTGCAGCAATAAACGAGGCGCCGTAGACCAGGCCATCGCTGAGAGCGGCATCGGTCGCCGCGGACCAACCGACGGTCGGTGCGACGATATAGTTCCACTGCTTCGTACCACGAATGAATAAACGCGGCGTAATCCCAAAGTATTGCGTGCGATTCCAGGGTGCCGTGCCGGTGAAGCCAGGCACGCCCGAGAAGTCATAGTCAGCCAGATTGTAGTTCAAGCTGAGGGTCAATAGGGCTTTGCGGCTGACAGGCGAAGTCGCGTCGAAACCGAAAAATATCTGCGACACGCTGAAATCGCCACCCTTATCCAACGATGTCTCGAATTGATAGACGGGTGTTGCATAAACGGCGTACTCGGTCTTTGGCCGCGTTGCCGGGGCCTGTTGCTCTTGTGCGCCAACAGGAAAAGCGAAGACGCAGCCAGCGACAACGAATAAGACGCGCGATATTGTTCTCATTGTAAGGCGGTTGGCTAATGCATTGATTTTGACCTGGCAATCAGGTGAGAGACCTTAGTTCTTTATTGGCCGCGACTGAGTTTTGGTCTGATCCAGCAAGTAATCTGCTCCTATCTTGATTAGCACAGGAATTGGCCGAGTTCAACGCACCGAGCGGCAGGCGTTGGCGGAAACAACACATCTGGTTTCGATCCCTCGGCCAGGGCACAATGCAATAGGCAGGACCGATTTGCGCAGGAAAAATGACAGCGAAACGCTGCTCGATTGGTATTCTTCTCTGGCTCTGCGTTGCTGGCACCACGCTGGCGCAGTCAGGTGATTTGCACGACGCGGCCGCGCACGGCGATGTGCAGCAAGTGCGACGGTTGCTCGATGCAGGCGCCACCGTTGACACCAGAGCAGGTATTCGCGGTTACACGCCGCTACATTACGCCGCGGAAAACGGTCGCATCGCCGTCATGGAGCTCTTACTTGCTAACGGAGCAGTGGTTGACGCCCACAGTCGTAATGACACGACCCCCCTGCACAGAGCGGCCCTAAAGGGCCAGCTCGCAGCAGTGCGGTTGCTAACCACGAAGGGCGCTAATGTAAATGCGCGCAACCGTAACGGCGAGGCAGCTTTGCATTATGCCGCCGCCGAGGGCTACAGCGCCGTGGTCGCTTACCTGCTTGCCCGAGGCGCCGATGTCAATGTGCGCACGCTCAAAGGCTATACGCCGCTGCACGAGACCGCGATCAATGGCCATGCCGCGCTAGCCCGTTTGCTCGTGGATAAGCACGCTAGCATTGATGCACGCTCGGCGAACGGCATCACCCCTTTACACGAGGCGGCCTTCAGCGGACACACCGAGGTCGCGGCACTGCTTATCGACGAGGGCGCCGATATCCGTGCGTTCACACGTGCAGGCCTGACACCGCTACACATGGCGACCGTCAACGATCATGCCGCCGTGGCGCAACTACTGCTTAGCCGGGGCGCGGACGTTAATAGCAAAGACTTCGAGGGACTGACACCGTTACGCTGGGCGATCGATCTCGATCAAGAAGATGTCGCTAGCATACTGCGCCGCTATGGCGCCAATGAATGAAAGGCAATCAGCCTACCGCTTTGGAACCGCCGTGGCACGGAGGTGAATCCGGAGCCCTGCCTCCCTTGTCGAACCATTCATCGGGGGTGAGCGGGTGCAACGCCAGTGCATGTACCTGACCGGCGAGCTGCTCGGCGAGGATCTCATTAATCAGGCGATGGCGTGCAAGCAGATTCTTGCCCGCGAACTGCTCCGACACCACTAGTACTTTGAAATGTGACTCTGAACCGGCTGGCACGCTATGCATGTGGCTCTCGTTGACTACCTCCAAATGCAATGGATGCAGTCGTTCGTTCAATTTCGCTTCAATTGTCGCTTGTATCGTCATCGACCTACCCTGTCACCATGATGCTACAGCATAACACCGCTACTTGCGGTCGATAACCCGGGGGAAAGCGAGGGGTTTGCGGTCGCTAAGCCGGCTTTTGGTCAACGCGCAATGTCTCGTCCGCGATTGGCAAGTGCAGGGCTGCAGACATGATGCCGAGCGCGATTGCGATCTTCCAGGCAATGTCATACGAGGCGGTAACATCGAACACGTAACCGCCTATCCAGGCCCCGCAGAAGGCACCGATTTGATGACTCAGCATGACGATGCTGAACAGGGTCGCCATGTAGCGCGGCCCGAAGATTTGTCCTACGAGCCCTCCGGTCAAGGGCACTGTGCCGAGCCACAGCAGGCCAATCGCCGCCGATGCCACTAGCACCCAGGCCGACGATGGCGGCATTACCAGGAACAACACGAACACCATGCTGCGGCTCAAGTAAAGCCCACTTAGCACGTATTTCTTGCGGTGGCGACCGCCGAGAAAGCCGGCGACAAAAGTGCCGATGATATTGAACAAGCCGATTGTAGCCAGGGCCCAGGCGCCGAGCATGGGAGCGAAATGCAGGTTGAGTAAATAAGCCGGAAGATGGGTGGCGACAAATGCCACGTGGAACCCGCATACGAAAAATCCGGCATTGAGCAACCAGTAACCACGGTGCCCACCGGCTTCGCGCAAGGCGTCCCCCAAACTCTGCGTGCTTGTTATCGGCTCGCCGGCCCTATCGGCGCGGGTCAACCCGAAGGCAAAAGGCACCATCAGACCGGCGCAGACCGCCAGAATCAATAACGCGCTAAGCCAGCCGACTCCGCCGATCAATCCCTGCGAGAACAATGGCATCGCAAACTGACCAAACGAGCCGCCGGCAGAGACAAGCCCGAGTGCCAGGCTGATGCGCTGAGGTGGAGCGGCCCGCGCCACTGCTGCCAGCACCAGCGAGAACGAAGTGCCGCTGACACCAAAACCGATGAGTAGCCCGGCACCCAGGTACAAACCGGCCGGCGTACCGCTGAGTGCCATAATAAGCAGGCCAGCAACATAAAGACTGGCGCCAAGCAGTAATGCACGCACGATACCGAATCGGTCGGCAAGGGCGCCGAATAACGGCTGACTTACGCCCCAGGCCAAGTTTTGTAACGCGATTGCCAGGGCAAATACGGTTCGATTCCAGCCAAGCCCTGCCGTCATGGGCTCGAGGAATAGACCGAAACTTTGCCGGATACCGAAGCTCAACAAGAGCACCAGCGCGGCACAAACTATAAGAAGCAGCGGCAATCTACGCATAAGCTGCAGGTCAGCTCGCGGGTATACGTCACAAAAAAAGGCCCGGGCACGCCGGGCCTTAATGGCAATCTATCACTGCGCTCTACTGGATGCCAAGCAAGGCTTTGGCCTTCGCCAACGTCGCAACCGAGTCACCGTGCTTGCCGGCTTTGTGCAGTGCCTCACCTTCGGCGCGCAGCTTTTTCACTTCCGCCAAAACGTCTGCGCTTAGCGTTTGCGCCTTTTCCTTAAGTGCGGCGTCGATTTCAGCCATATCCACAGGGCAATGGAAGGCGTACGCAGGCGCGGCCAGCAATGATAACAGCAGCGCCAGTGAAGCGAATAACGTTCTCATGCTTCTTTCCTCCTCGAAAGAAATTGCTCAGGATCGAGCGGCACATTAGACCGGCGATGCGTCCGATGGTTGCCAGTCCTGCTACGAGGTGAACATGTCTCAGGAGCCCCGTGATTTTTCGGCCGCGCTAAATGCCGCCTGCTGTTCGGCACTGGCCTTTTTCTGGTACTTGGCCTTCCACTCATCGTACGGCATACCGTATATAATCGTGCGTGCCTGCTCATACGACATTTCCATGCCGCGCTCCTCGGCAGCCGCGCGGTACCATTTCGACAAACAGTTGCGGCAGAATCCGGCAAGGTTCATGAGCTCGATGTTTTGCACATCGGTGCGTTCGCCGAGATGTTGCAGCAGTCGGCGAAATGCCGCAGCTTCAAGTTCGGTTTGAGTCTTGTCATCCATCGCGATCACCCTCCAGTTAGGCCATGATTGCTTGTTACCGCACCCTACCGGCAGGCCTATCTCGAACCGGCGCTTTCGACCGCTTCCGTGAGTGCAGTAAACTTGCGATTATGACTCCACAATAAACCCTCTCCCACCGGGCTTTGAAAAAAGGCCTGCCGCGGTGCGTCGGCCGGACCGTAGCGCACGTGCAGCCACGCCACATGTTCCCGGACCGATAGCCCAGCAAAGGAAATTTCCTGAATGTCTCTTACCGGGATGTCGATTTCCTGCTTGCTCGACTTCCAGTGCAACCGTTCACGATCTATGCGGAGCTCGCCGAAAAACCCCCAAAATCTCGGCTCTTTGAACCGGCCTAGCTCCTGCTGATAATCCACGCCGCCAACAACAAGCGGTAATGAGCCATCCCCAGTTTGGCCGGCTTGTGCCTGCGCTCGCTGGTAACGCCGCAAACCGTCGCGTTCCAGTCTTTCGTGTTTGCGCGCCGCCTGCTGTCGCAACGTGATCAGACCGTCCTCGGTCGTGCTCACGTGGGTCAGGGCTGCGGTGCGCACGATCTCGCTGACACGCGCCGGATCATCTAGATACCAGTACCCCTGGCGTGAGCCTGCACGCAGTAAATAGGTATGACCCTGCTTGAAATGGAACCATTCGCCGTTAAATGACGCAAACGCACTCCACCAGACGTAGCGAAAACCCGCGTCGACATAGGCCGCTATGTACGCGTCCTTAGGTAGTAAGCCAAGCGGCTCGGCATCCACGAAGATGCTGTCTGCCTCGCGCCATGAAGCCGTGTCGCCCACCCTGGCAAAATACACGAGCGCTCGGGTTGGTTGGGGCGTTGGGAAAACGTCCGCCTCACTGCGGACGTAGTGCTCGGCTGCTCCGACCGAGGCTGCAAACAGTAACAACAAAGCAGATAACAGTATCGGGCACTTACGTAACAGCCGCTTCATCAACCTGCTCAGGACTGGGCGAAATATTGTCGTAGATATTCGTCAAACGAAATGCTGTCGGCCGCTTCGATCGCCTGTTGCTTTTTCAGCGATGCCCGCGCGACCTCGGTAAAACGCTGGGCGTCGGCGACAGACAGTCCGTGCTCCGTGAAGTGATTCCGATGCTTGCTCGACACGCGCAAAGCGAAGTTTGCAAACGATTCTTTACTTTGCCACAGCTCCGCCAGGATACGCGCCGAGGGCGTCTGTTCCGGGTCGCCGATGAGTTTGAGTTGGTTGGTGAGCGCGCTGGCATAGGGCTGGCGGCTTTCTGCGCGGTCCATCAGATCGCAAACCGGTCGCAGCACATTGCATATCTCGGTCGCCCATTCACGCAATGACTGCCGACCGCCCCGGCGCTGCAGCGCAAGTGACGGATCACGGCCATACTCGGCGACCATGCGCTGATTGTACTCGAATTCTTTCTGCTCGACCGCGCTTATCGGCGGACTGTCCTGTAACAAACAAAAAACCAGAAACACCTCGAGGAAGCGAAGCTGCTCCTCGTTGACGCCTAGTGGTTCAAACGCATTGACATCAAGCGCTCTCACTTCCACGTATTGCACCCCTCTGCGCTTGAGCGCGACGGTCGGTTTCTCTCCGGATTGGGCGATCTGTTTTGGTCGTATAAAGCTGTAGTATTCGTTCTCGATCTGCAAGATATTCGCATTGAGTTGCCGATACTCGCCATCGACCACAACCCCCATCTTCTCGTACTCTGGGTAAGGCGTCTCGATCGCGCGGGTAAGAGTGACCAGGTAGTCCTGCAGGTTATTGTACGAAACGTGGAGCCCCGCCTGCGCTCTATTCTTGTAGCCGATGTCGCTCATGCGCAACGACGTGGCGTAAGGTTTATAAAAGGTTCCTGGGTCGAAGTAAGCAAACCCGGTGGGCCGATGATTACGCAGAAACGATTTGCAGACCGCGGGAGAGGCACCGAACAGATAGGGGATCAACCAGCCCAACCGCTGGAAGTTTCGGATCAAACCAAAATAGCAATCGGAGACGAAATCCTGAAGCGGCTGGGAACCATTTTCTAAAGCACGCAACGCTTGCCAGAACGGTTCGGTGAGCGAGTAGTTGAAGTGGATGCCGGCGATCGCCTGCATTACTCGCCCGTACCGGTATCCCAAGCCGCGGCGGTAGACGTGCTTCATGGTGCCCACGTTGGAAGTACCGTAGCGGGCGATGGGAATGCTATTGTCACCCTCGAGAGGGCAAGGCATGCTCGTAGCCCAAAGCAGCTCGTCGCCAATATTGCTGTAAACAAACTGGTGCAGCTGCGACAGGAATCGCAGCATCTCCTCGACCTCCGCAAACGGTGGTGTTCTTAGCTCGAGCAGCGCCTCGGAATAATCGGTTGTCAGGTGCGGGTGCGTTAGAGCAGAGCCTAGCGCTTGTGGATGCGGCGTCTGTGCGATGTTGCCATCCGGCTTGATCCGCAGGCTCTCCTTTTCCATACCCTTGAGCCCACCGTTCAACAGGCCACCGTGACCGGCGTCATGAAGCTTCTTCAGGCGTTGTTGTAAGCGCTGGTACAAGGTGAGGTCTCCGCTGCAATCAGACGTTCAATCCTGTGGACCGTCTATGCAGCAGTAACGGCCGGAGTCGTCGTAAAAGGCGGAGGGATGCACGTGGCAGAAAACATATTCGCATTCTTTCGGTTCGACCGGCACCTTGGGATAAGGCGGCGGGGCAGGCTCCGGTGGCGGCGTCATCCCGGAACAACTACATAATAACAAGCACGCTAACGCCACCAATTTATACCGCCTCATAAGCTTTGCCTGAGTGGCCCGGACACTCCATCGTTACCGCGGCCGTAATCTTTCCTCGCCGGCTATCGTACCACGAGCGCGGCATTGGCAACGCTCTAGCGGCGCAGGCTACCCCGGCTCCTATCCGTTGCAGGAGATCGAGAAAAACCGGTACGGGTACTAGGAACTAGGGAGACTTCTGTGTAGAGGTACTTTGCGGTCCCAAGGTCGTCGCTGCACCCGGCTGTGTCTCGTCGGTGAGTTCGACGGGCAAGAGTATCTCGATGTGATTGCCGCCCACCTGCTTGGCCGCTCGTAAGGCATTGTCCGCGCGCAACAAGACGTCCTCCGCCCGTTCATCTTCTTCTTTGCTCATGTAAGTCAAACCACCGGTAAGCTTGCAGTAGACGTGACCTGCGGTAGCGGCACTATTTTTCTGTCGCTTGACAAAGTCCTGCTGCAACTGTGCCAGCCGGTTACGCATAAGATGGCCCTTAGTGTTATAGAAGATCGCTGCAAAATTGAAAACACCTAGACGGCCGGCAATGTCGCTCTTGCGCGTCTGCTGCTTCAGAGTCTCGGCAACCATC
>QKEI01000132.1 GCA_003251795.1 Candidatus Muproteobacteria bacterium | reverse complement strand
GGCATGACTTGCTCAGCGTAGAATCGCGCCGTGACCAGCTTGGCCTTGTAGAACTCGGTATCGCCCGATCCGCCGTCGAGCTTGCGCTGTGCGGCGAGTGCCCCCCGCGCCATCTGCCAACCGCCGACCACCGTTCCGAGCAAGCGCAAGTAAGGCACTGACGCTGCCGCCGGTAGCCGTGGATCGCGTTCGTATGACGCTAATAGCCAATCTGTCGCCTCGGAGACCGCCTCGATACCGTCAGCCAGCGCGTTGCGGATATCATTCACGCTCCGGTTGGATATGCTGGCGAGTTCACTAGCAGAGTCTTTCATCGTGTCGAGCAGCTCGCGTGCGGCAACACCTCGGTTTCGGATGACTTTTCGCCCAACTAGGTCGTTTGCTTGAATGCCGGTGGTCCCTTCGTAGATCGTGGTAATGCGCGCATCGCGCAAGTGCTGGCTGGCGCCCGTTTCCTCGATATAACCCATGCCACCGTGCACCTGCACACCCATAGAGGCGATCTCGATAGCGAGCTCGGTGCACCAGCCTTTCACTACCGGGGTCAAAAGATCGACAAGCTCGTGCGCCCTGAGCCTTTCATCGGCAACCGCATGGCGCAGGCTCCGGTCAAAAGCAGCCGAGGCGACATAGGCGACTGCCCGCATCGCCTCGATCTGCGACTTCATGGTCATGAGCATGCGACGCACATCGGGATGATGAATGATGGTGGCGCGCTCGGTCTTCTGTGCACCAAGTGCGCGACCTTGCACGCGCTCCTTGGCATAAGCGCGGGCTTGCTGGTAGGCGCGTTCAGCGATAGCAAGGCCTTCTATACCGACAGCGAGTCTCGCCAGGTTCATCATGGTGAACATGTGCTCGAGACCGCGGTTTTTTTCCCCAATCAGATAACCGATGGCGCCGTCTTGGTCACCGAAGGCGAGCACGGCCGTGGGGCTGGCGTTTATGCCGAGCTTGTGCTCAAGCGAGACACAGCGCACATCATTGCGTTCTTGCAGCTTCCCATCTTTGCTCACGGTGTACTTGGGGACGAGAAACATCGAAATCCCCTTCACTCCCGCAGGCGCATCCGGCGTGCGTGCGAGCACCATGTGGATAATGTTCTCCGTCAGGTCGTGCTCGCCGTAGGTGATAAAGATCTTCTGACCGCTGATTCGGTAATGATCGTCCTCAGCTACCGCCTTTGTGCGCACCGCCCCCAGATCGGAACCCGCCTGCGGTTCAGTCAGGTTCATGGTCCCAGTCCACTCGCCAGCAGTGAGTCGAGGCAAATAGAGCGCTTTTTGTTCCGCCGAGCCGTGCTTGAGAATCGCCTCGACAGCCGCCTGCGTAAGCATGGGGCAGAGACCGAACGACATGTTCGCTGAATGCCACATTTCCTGCACGGCCGTGGCGAGCAGCCACGGCAAGCCTTGGCCACCATACTCCGGCTCCAAGGAAAGACCGTTCCAGCCACCCTCGATGAACTGGCGATAGGCATCCTTCCAACCTTCGGGTGTGTGCACAACGTCATCGACCAGACGCGAACCCTGCCGGTCGCCGGTTTGATTCAAGGGCGCCAATACTTGCGACGCAAGCTTCCCGGCCTCTTCGAGCACGGCGCTCACTACATCAGGCGTCGCCTGCTCATACCCGGGCAACTGAGCTATCTCATTGAGATCGGCGAGCTCATTCAGCACAAATTCCATATCACGAATGGGCGGAACGTAGCTCATCTTGGTTGCTCTCCTCGATCGTTCGCTGTTGTGGCTCAGTGTAAGCGATCTCGGGCAACTGCGGCCAGAGGGATCAAATGACCCCCGCCGCCTCGAGGTCATCAATCTGCTGGGCGCTATATCCTGACTCGGTGAGTAGCTCGCGCGTATGCTCGCCATGCATCGGTGCATGGCGCTCAATGGTGAACACAAAATCACTGAATTTCACTGGAAAGGCGAATTGTGGCACTGACCCTTCGAGCGGATGCTCGGCAACCACAAACATTTCACGAGCGCGCAACTGCGGGTTCTCTATGCTTTCGTCAAGTGTAAGCACCGGCGTTACGCAACAATCAATATCCGCAAAAAGCTCGGTCCAATGAGCCTGAGTCTTCGAAGCGAAGATAGTGGCGACTTCCGCGCGCACCCGATCGGCCACCGCTTCGTCTACCCAATGCTTATCGATTAGGTCGGCACGGTTCACAGTCTCACAAAAAGTCCGCCAGAACTTATGCTCCAGCGCTCCCAGTGCCATATAGCGGTTGTCCGACGTGGCATAAATCGCATAGCAGGGAAGTCCGCCGGATAGATGATCTTCACCACGTGCACGGGTTGCACACGTCTCCGCATACGTCATGAATGCCGTCACGCTGTGCGCCAGCACACAGTCCGTCATCGAAACATCGATGTAACGCCCGTCACCACTGCGCTGCGCTTGCACTAGCGCCGCCAAGATTGCCATGGCCGCGCTCAGTGAACCGCCGATGAGATCAGCGATCTGGATATTCGGTACGACCGGCGCGCCCCCGCGAGGACCGATTTGATCGCTGATACCGGCATAGGCACAGTAATTGACATCGTGTCCTGCCTTTTCTCGATAGGGTCCGGTCTGTCCGTAGCCGCTGATCGAGCAATAGACAATCCGTGGGTTCACGGCGCGCACGTGCTCGTATCCGATACCCAAACGATCAACCACACCCGGACGGAAGCTTTCGATGACGATATCGGCAGTGCGCGCCAGCTGGAGAAATACTTCGCATCCCTGTGACTGCTTGAGATCCAGCTTAACAGCGCGTTTGTTGCGGTTGATCATGAGGAAGCGCAACGATGTGGTTTTCCTCCCATGGTACGCCCGTAGTCCCCTTGCCAGGGGTCCTCGATCTTGATCACATCGGCACCCATGTCGGCCAGGTGCAACGTGCACATGGATCCGGGCAGGAGTCGCGTGAGATCCAACACCCGTATTCCCGCAAGAGGCTTTGCTCGCATCCCGCAATCTCCTTCATGTCATCCGCGCCAGCGCGGCGGCGTTTATGCGCGTGATCCGACATTCATAGCATCGCCGTGCAATCTGCCGGAACAGGTGATAGAGGGTCAACCGGATCGTCCCGCCGAGCCTTTCCAGAGCCAATCAAAACACTCAAGAATTCAGATGCTTAGCCGAGACTTGTGATGACGTTTTTCGGCCAGATTTGCCGCCACAGGTCGCCAAACTAAGCCCTCCACGGCTCCCGGCGCAGTCCCTGGTGACTCGAACCCGGTGATTTTTGGCCTCAAATTACCAACGAATGCGGTATGTCTCAGATAACTCACTGATAAAAGGGGGGAAACCCGAAACCGGACTCTGGCCAGACAATAGTAGAGCGATGCCCGCGGGAGACGGGTAAACAGCAATCCGCAGGGAGGCATGAGGAGACGATACATGGCCTAGCTGAAGACTAGCAACACCGAACACCGATAAGGGCTGCCTTGCCGAAAGGCAAGGTTCGCAAAGCCGGAGCCTACGTCCGCAAGGATAGGGCCGCCCCGGTTGCCGAAGTGGAGAGACGCCGCGTGCGTCGCGTCGAGGCCTGCCCTTATCGAAGAGCAGGCTTTTTTTTGGACAACGTGGCTTGGAAAGAAGAGTGACAACAAACGGAACGGTTTACCGAAGCGCCTTGGGACAAGGCCATCGACGTAGCGTCGACACGCATTCGACGCTCGTGCGCACGTCCGTTATCGCCAAGAACGCGCTTCGGGCGTGGATTCGCAAGCCGCTGTTTGTCCTCCTTTCGTACTTGGTCCTCGCGTCACCAGCAGCATTCGGAGCCGTCGCGGTGGACGCCACCTCAACCGGTGGGACCCCCAACCTTAGCAGCGCCACCATCTCCCACACAACATCGGGCGCAAATCG
>QKEI01000235.1 GCA_003251795.1 Candidatus Muproteobacteria bacterium | reverse complement strand
AAAACCACACCAGTGACAAGCACGGCGCGGGCAGCACGCGTGTGGATTACGCCTTCCGTGCGCAGCTGTAAATAGATACCACCATGCATGATAAGCATTGTCAGGCTGACCAGACCCACTAGCAGTGCAAACGGGTTCAGCAACTGCCAAAACGAACCGGTATAGAAGGGGCGCAGCGTGTCATCGTAGTGAAATGGCACGCCTAGCAACAGATTGCCGAAGGCCACACCAAAGATCAGCGCCGGCACAAGCCCGCCTGCGAACAACGCCCAATCCCACGTGGCGCGCCAGCGTGGATCGGTAAGTTTGCTGCGATAGGCAAACCCGCCCGGCCTGATTACCAACGCGAACAAGGCCAGCATCATGGCGGCGTAAAAGCCCGAGAATGCGGCGGCGTACACCAGTGGCCAGGCGGCAAATATCGCGCCGGCACCGAGGATCAACCAGACTTGATTGCCTTCCCAGGTAGCGCCGATGCTATTAATCATGACGCGGCGTTCCTCGTCTTTCTTACCGAGAAACGGCAGCAATATGGCTATACCGAGGTCGAATCCAGCGGTCAAGACGAAACCGATCAACAACAAACCGATGAACAGCCACCAGATCAACTTCAGCAATTCGTAGTCGATCACGGTGCCCTTCCCTTGCCACGCCGGCCGCCACTGCGCTCGAAGTGATAACGTCCCGTGTGCAGGCTGCTTGGGCCGAGACGTGCGTACTTGAGCATCAGATAGACCTCGGCAGCTAATAATAAGGTATAGAAAACCGCGAACGCCGTGAGGCTTGCATAGACGTCACCGGCCTGCAGACTTGAACTGCTGAGAAATGTTGGTAGAACCTCGGCGATGGTCCACGGCTGGCGACCGTATTCGGCGACGATCCAACCCATCTCCGAGGCAATCCACGGTAGCGGCATGCCGATAAGGGCGAGCCACAGTAGCCAGCGTTTTTGCAGAACTTGTTGGCGCACCGTGTAATAGAAGGCCGCCACGAATATGAACAGGGTCAGGAAGCCGGCCCCAACCATAATGCGAAACGCCCAATAAAGTGGCCATACTTGAGGAATGCTTTCCTTTGCTGTCTGTTGGATCTGTGCCTCAGTGGCGCTGACGACGTCAGGCACATAGCGCTTCAGCAACAGGCCGTAACCGAGGTTTTGCTTGTGCTGTTCAAACACACTATGCACCTCTTGTGATTGCTCGCCCCCGCGCAGCTGCTGAAGGGCCGCATAGGCCACCATACCGCTACGAATGCGCTGCTCGTGGCCGGCTATAAGGTCCTTCAGACCGAGAACCTTCTTGTCGATGGAGCGTGTGGCGATCAAACCGAGCAGGTAGGGGATCTTAATGGCATACTCGGTAGTCTCTTTTTCCTGGTTCGGGATTCCGAAGAGTGTAAAACCGGCCGGCGGTTCGTGTGTTTCCCATTCCGCTTCGATCGCCGCGAGTTTGACTTTCTGTATTTCGCCGACCTCATAGCCGCTTTCATCCCCGAGGACCAGCACCGATAGGGCCGATGCCAGGCCAAAACCAGTGGCCACGGCAAAAGAGCGTATCGCGAAAGCATGGTCTCGGCCCTTTAAAAGGTAATAGGCGCTGATACCGAGCACGAACAAGGAACCCGTGACGTAACCGGCGGAAACGGTGTGCACGAACTTTACCTGTGCAACCGGATTGAAGAACACGTCCGCGAAGCTCGTCAACTCCATGCGCATGGTTTCGTAGTTGAACTCCGTGCCGGTGGGGTACTGCATCCAACCGTTGGCGATAAGAATCCATAGCGCCGAAAAGTTTGCGCCCAGCGCCACCAGCCAGGTGACTGTTAGATGCTGAACTTTCGTCAGGCGGTCCCAGCCAAAAAAGAATAACCCCACCAAAGTGGCTTCGAGGAAAAAGGCCATCAGACCTTCGATAGCCAACGGTACACCGAACACATCGCCTACGTAATGCGAGTAATATGCCCAGTTGGTGCCGAACTGGAACTCGAGCGGCAGGCCGGTTGCTACCCCCATGGCGAAATTTATGCCGAACAAGATCCCCCAGAAGCGCGTCATGTCTTTGTAGATTTCCTTGCCCGTCATCACATAGACGGACTCCATGATGGCAAGCAAGAAACCGAGCCCGAGCGTGAGCGGCACAAACAAAAAGTGATACAGCGCTGTCAGGCCGAACTGCAGGCGGGAAAGATTGACGACCTCTTCGCTGGGAAACATAAGCCGGGTCTCGCGGCTACCGTTTTATTTCGTTCGCCGGAGCGAGCAGCGTCTCGGCGATTATGGCCGACGAATTCGACGGTGCATCCGAAAACCAGGTGAGTTTGATGGCAACCAGTACAACGAGCTTAATAGTGACGACGATAATGAGATCGCGCGCCAGGGAGGAAGGTCGCCACCGCTGCCATGGTTGCTGCATATCCCTCGCTCTCGCTTCCGTTACCTATGTGTAGGTAAGGTGCTCTTTGATATCTTTCTTATGGCAGGTCAGCGTCGATGATACCCTTTTCGGCGGAGAGAATCAGCCACCGATGTAGGACATTTCAACCTTACGCAAAGCGCTCGTCTCCCCGCTACGAAGATCCGAGTAGCGATCGTCGCGGCGTGACCAGGTCGAGCTGAGAAACTCCGTGATGTATTCGTCAGATGCTCCACTGCGCACTAGCCGACGTAAATCGTGTCCCTGTGTCGCAAACAAACAGGTATAGAGTGAGCCTTCGGCCGACAGGCGGGCGCGTGTGCAACTGCCGCAGAAGGGTTGTGTCACCGAAGAAATGATGCCGATCTCGCCCGCGCCGTCGCGGTAGCGCCAGCGCTTGGCGACCTCACCGCGATAGTTTGCCCCCACCGGTTCTATCGGAAACTCGGCGTTGATCATGTCGACGATCTGCGCCGCTGACAGCACGTCGTCGAGACGCCACGCATTGGTCGTGCCAACATCCATGTACTCGATGAACCGCAAAATATGTCCGGTGCCGCGGAAATGGCGCGCCATCGGCAATACGTCGCGCTCGTTCATTCCGCGCTTTACCACCATATTGATTTTGACGGGCGCTAGGCCAACGGATACGGCATTGTCGATTGCCTGCAGCACTCGTGCGACCGGAAAATCGACATCATTGGTGGCCCGGAAGGTTGCATCGTCGAGCGAGTCCAAACTGATCGTAATCCTGCGCAGGCCGGCGTTGCACAGAATTTGTGCCTTTTCTCTCGTGAGCGCCGAACCGTTAGTCGTCAGGCTCAGGTCCTCCAGACCGGTGAGATCGGCCAGCATGGCCACCAGCTTTTCTACCTCACGGCGAATCAGCGGCTCGCCGCCCGTTAGGCGAATCTTTCGCACGCCCAAACGCACAAACAGCTTGGCTAGTCGCGCGATCTCCTCGTAGGAAAGAATAGCCGCGTGCGGAAGATAGGAATAATCGGGACCGAAGATTTCTTTCGGCATGCAGTAGACACAGCGAAAGTTACAGCGATCGGTCACCGATATGCGCAGGTCGCGGACAGCGCGTCCGAAGGTATCTGTAGGATTGTGTTGGCTTGGGACCATTGTAGATGGCTCTGGTTATACCAAGTACGCGGTGCTCATTCGCTCCAGATTAGCTGGCCACTATCGCCAAAATCGTATCCGCCCAACAGTTGCGACAGCCGTTGACATTCCGCGCCTTGCAAGTGTTGCAGTAGCTTCTGGAATAGCGTGCGAAAGTACACGCCGCGATAAAGCGCGAAATCGTACGCCTCCCAACCGATCGCAAGAAAATCCAAGCCGAACTCGCTGGCAGCAGCCCGTACGCCTGGGGCCACATCAGCATGCTCCATCGCCACCAACGAGGCGGCCTCACGTTCGGAGTAGGCGCGGGCGGTAATGCGCAATTTCGACGGGTCGATGTGATAGCGTGCCAGAGTTTCGCCCAGGAAACGGTGGGAACCGCCGCCCTCCTGGCGCATGGCCCAGCGTATGTTGTCCGCACATAAGTTTTCCACGCTGTCGCTACTGCCCGCTAGCTCCGGAGACACGATCAACCCTTGCTCTCGATAGAACCCTCTGACCAGCACCCAGTCGTGATGTTGCGCATACTGCCTGATCAGTGCCGGGTGGCGACGGCGGCTTTCTTCGGCAGGCCCCCAATGCATCCCGCATATGTCTGCCCGGCGCCGCGCGAGCAGTGCTAGTCCTAGCTGCGTACCGGTACAGGCATAGCTTACCAACGATTGCGCCTGTACCTCATTGGCGAGCAACATGATCGCGCGGTGGATCAGCGGGTCGTCGCTACCTGCAAGCACCATGCGGTCGGTAAGCACACCACCGTGACTAGAAGCCAGCATCCACTGATCTACCAGGTCACGGGGAAACAACCATTTACCGGTTACTTTGGTAGCAGGGATCTTGCCTTCGCTGACAAGCGCGTAGACCTTCTTCTCATTGAGCTGCAGGTAGTCGGCGACCTGCTTCACGCTGAGGAAGCGCGGCAACTCTTCATCGGAGGTAGCGCGCCGACTCTTTGTCGACACCGCGGTATCGATGAGGGAGACGGCCGAAATTTCCGGTTTACGTTTGTCCGCCGGCGACTGCGTCACGCGTGCAGCTCCTCGCGGCACTCACCGGTGCGAAACCGCGCAAGTCGCACACTCGACGGCTCGCCATGCTTGCAGTCTTTCGTTGCCACTGTTCTTGTTCTCCTCCGGAGCATTCTTTTACCGGCAATCATGACCGTTTCGCAAGTCCGCGATTGCAAGATATGTACCCTGTCCACACAAGGGTTGTTTTGGCTGTATTTACCGAGCGTGCGATAGTCAGAAGCTGAGAACGCTGGGTCAATTTGACCCAAAATTTCGAACAGTGGTCTATTTTGCACCATGCGATCGAGCCGCTCGATGTGTTTTGGTGCTGTTTCGCCTGGCTATTGCGAGCGGTACGCAAATTGCTGTAACGTCGCTGGCGTTCGTTACTACGATCCTATCTACTTACCGTTCGCTATGTCGGTCCCTGAAACACAAGACTTGCCATCCTCGAGGTGCACCGTTTCGGTCATTATGGAGCGGCGCGAGGTTCAGCAAGGTCGCTGGTCACTTCCCAAATGGGAAGCGATCGGTGTGCTTGCGGGGGAGAATGTGCCAACCCACGACAGCGGGAAGACGCTGATTCGCGCCGACGCTGGACGGGAGCAGTATCTCTGGAGTGGTTTCACGGTCGAACTGTTTAAAGACGGCGCGGAGAATTACTGGTACAACCTTATTGGTGCAAAGCCTTCGCTATATATCGTTTGCCGCGCCGACTCGGAGAATGACGAGGAGCTTGTTCCCGTCATGGTAACGGTCGACTGTGGCGAGGCCGACATGCATGCGGAGGCGGACGACGATGTGTTCGCCGTGGCCATGCCACCCGAGGTTTACCAATGGCTGGAGCAGTATGTAGTGAAGAATTACGTGCCGCGAGAGCGCAAGAAGCGCAAGCGCAAGAACTGGGTAGAAGAATCGGTGTATGGCAAACAAAAGCCGCAAGGACATAAAGACAGCCCGCGCTGAACCACAGGAATCTGCAGGTACGCAACGGGGATTTTTACAGCGTTGGTCAGAACGCAAGGTACAGGCGCGCACGCAGGAAAAGTTACCCACCTCAAGCCAGGCGTCCGTGAACGAGCCGCCACTCCGGCCGCAGGTAAACGAACCTGCACCAGCGTTAACTGACGCCGACATGCCGGCTATCGACACGCTCGACGAAAACAGTGACTACAGCGGGTTTCTCTCGCCCAAGGTAAGCGACGAGTTGCGGCGCCTAGCGCTACGCAAGCTGTTTCATCTTCCGAAGTTCAATATCCGAGACGGGCTCGACGACTACGACGAAGATTATCGAACCTTTGAAGCGCTCGGGAACATCGTCACGGCGCATGAGCGCCATCAGCTAGAGCGGCAGCAACAAGAGGACCAGGAGCGTCTTGGACCTGCGAAGGACAAAACTGAAAAGACCACGCTCGCCGAAAACGAAAGCAAACTGGCGCAAGATGCACCTAAGCGTGAACAGCCGAGCGATGAAACAGCTGCAAACGAGCTCGACGACAGCGAAGAGCTGAAGGAAGACGGTGAAGACCCGCGGCACGGCTAAGCCATGACTGGAGCAACGACAACGCTCTCGGCTGATGTTGACTTGGTGGTCGGGCGGTTATCCAGCAGCACACTGGCGGGACGGGCGCGGCAGGCGGCGCTGAGCGCGACCCATTTCAACAAACGCAATCCGACCTCGCTCATCGAGTACCGTTCTTCCGGTGAACTACTGATTATCGACCGTTTCAAGTCGGCGGGCGATGAAACGCGGGCGCTTAATCTGGCCAAAACACTCAGCGCTAATCTGCGCTGCACGGTGTTCATGAGCGGTCTCGCCCCCACTGCAGTAAGTGAACCTATCGAACCAGAATTCGCTGCCAAGGGCATTACCGTCGCCGTGGGTCGACTCGCCCAGCTCAGCGGTCATCTGGGGCAATTCGCGGCCACCCTTGGCACCAGCAACGGCGACGTCAACTTGGCGCGGCATCTGGGAAAGACGCGAGAGCATTTTGATTTGGTCTTGGATCTCACCGTTCCGCCATATTTCCGTCAAGATCTCGCTCCGCTTGGCTACTATGCGCCGGGCGACGATGGGCAGGCGCTGCGTGGCGCACTGGCAGAGCTTCCTGACTTGATCGGTGAATTCGAGAAACCCAAGTTCTTCAATTATGACCCGGACATCTGCGCCCACGGTAGCAGGGGGCTAAGCGGCTGCACCCGTTGTCTTTCGGCCTGCCCGACCACGGCCATCTCTTCCATCGGCGACAAGATCGAGGTAGACCCGTACCTGTGCCAGGGTGCCGGCAGCTGCGCCACAGCCTGCCCTACCGGGGCGATCACTTATGCCTACCCGTCTTTGAGTGACCAACTCGACGCGGTACGCGGGCTTCTCAGGAAGTATCACGATGATGGTGGCACGCAAGCGTGTCTGCTGTTTCATGATGCCGGCCCAGGTAAACAGGCGTTGTTGCCCGTTGCCGACAGATTGCCGGAGCATGTGATCCCACTGGAGGTTGAAGAAATCGGTGCAGTCGGCATGGATATGTGGTTGGCTGCACTGGCTTATGGCGCCAACCACGTGGTGTTGTTCGCTCCCGCTGCTGTGCCACCTTCGGTGCGCGGGGAAATCGCCATGCAGCTCGAGTATGCCGCGATGATGTTGGAGGGCATGGGTCATGCGCGTGAGCGATTGCAGCTATTTGGAGTCGACGACACCGATGAATTGTTATCGGCACTGGGCGATTTGGCGTCTCAACCCGAGCTGAGGCCCGCCGGCTTCGCCGGTCTAGACGAAAAGCGTACAGTCATTCGGCTCGCTGTCGATCACCTGTACAACCAGGCGCCTGTACCGACGGTCATGACGGCACTGCCCACTGGTGCACCATTTGGTGAAGTGCAAGTGGCGCGAGAGGGTTGCACATTGTGCATGGCGTGTGTCTCCGTCTGCCCTCACTCGGCCTTGTCGGACGGTGGCGGCGAGTTACCACAACTGCAGTTTGATGAGTGGAACTGTGTGCAGTGCGGTCTCTGTGCCCGTGCTTGCCCGGAGCAAGTGATTACGTTGGCCCCGCGCTTTATCTACGACGCAGAAGTGCGCCGGAGCACGCGCACGCTGAATGAGGATCAGCCGTTCTGCTGCGTCGTCTGCGGCAAGCCGTTTGCCACCCACCGCATGCTCAGCAAGATGCAAGAAAAGCTGAAGGGGCATTGGATGTTTCAAAAACCTGATGCCCTGCGACGCCTGCAGATGTGCGAAGATTGCCGAGTGCGCGACATGTTCGCTCATGACAAGGGGATGCTGGATCTTTAAAGGATGACGGGAACATCTGGGGGTATTGGGCCAGGATTCCTCAGGTTGGGTCATTTTGTCCCAGTCCGCTCGCTACGACCTCGAGTTGTTGGCGAATTGCTATCCGATATGTTCCTTGGGCCGGCTTTTTTTCGCTATTTTGCTGGCTTGGATCTTGCTGTATTTGATGCCACACGTGTAGGCGGTATACCGCTGACTCTAGAAGAATGACTGACCGCGCGAGCTCGGCAGCGAAAACAGTTCTTGACGGTGGAGTGGAGGCGACTGCAGATGATGCAGTTCGCGCCAACACCTATTCTCTGCTCGCCACACTGCTCGCCAAAACACCTTCGCAGGAGATCCTGGATCTTTTGAAGCAGATTGACGTACCCGCAGAAGCCAGTACGACGCAAATGGCCGCGTCCTGGCAGGCGCTGAGGATGGCCGCCGAACGTGCGCGCGTAGACGAGCTTGCCGATGAATATCAGGATCTGTTTATCGGTGTCGGGCGAGGCGAGCTCATGCCCTATGGCTCCTGGTACACGACCGGTTTCTTGATGGATCGTCCGCTCACCGTGTTACGGGAAGATCTTGCTGCGCTTGGCTTCGAACGTCAGCAGGAAGTGTACGAGCCGGAAGATCACGTAGCAGCGTTGTGCGAAACCATGGGCATGATTATTCGCGCGAGCGAGGAGATCCCCTTTGCAACGCAGCGTAAATTTTTTGGCGATCACCTGGGTCACTGGGTGGGACGTTTTTTTGAGGACTTGCAAAACGCCAAGTCGGCACGTTTCTACCGTACGGTAGGCCAACTCGGCGAACAATTTATTATGTTTGAGAAGCGTTATCTTGGGATGTTGGCTTAGTACAGTTTTTAGTAGTTGGATCAGCAATACTTTACTGAATCTAACAGAGGAGAGTGTTATGAGTAAGAAACTGAAGTCGCTGAAAAGCAGCCGTCGGGAGTTTCTCAAAGGGGCGGCAGTAGTAAGCGGCGCAGCAACCCTGGCCGTGGTGGCGGGAGGGACTGCTGCTAAGGTCGACGTACCGGAGACCAAGCCAACCGATACGGCCCCTGCTGGATCGAAGGGCTACCACGTAACGCCACACATTCGTACGTACTACGATTTGGCGCGGCACTAGGCCCAGCCAGGTATGTCGTTTGTTTGGTGAGACTGAGTCCGTATAGGAGATCGAACCATGAAGTTAATCAAGAAGAGGGCTTCAGCAGAGTCGAATGGTCAGGCTCGCTTTGCAGGTGAGGCGATCGACCGACGCACCTTCTTGCGCCGTTCCGGGTTAGCGCTCGGCGGTGCTGTGGTGGCGACTGCGCTGCCGCCTTTCATGATGCGAAAGGCGCTGGCCGCGGAGAAGGTCAATCCTCCGCAGGCAGGCGTGCCGATGAAAACGGTTAAGACTATTTGCACGCACTGTGCAGTGGGTTGCGGTGTCTACGCCGAGGTGCAAAACGGCGTATGGACCGGACAGGAACCCGCTTTCGACCATCCCATCAACATGGGGGCGCATTGCGCAAAGGGCGCGGCCCTGCGAGAGATGGGGCACGGTGAGCGTCGCCTGAAGTACCCGACCAAGCTCGACGGTGGCAAGTGGAAGCGTATCTCGTGGGATCAAGCGATCAACGAGATCGGCGACAAGCTGCTGAAGATTCGCGAAGAATCGGGACCCGACTCGGTGTACTGGCTGGGCTCCGCGAAGCACAGCAACGAGCAGGCCTACATGTTCCGCAAGTTTTATGCGATGTGGGGCAGCAACAACGGGGACCATCAAGCGCGCATCTGTCACTCGACGACGGTTGCGGGCGTGGCGAACACGTGGGGTTACGGTGCAATGACCAACTCCATGAACGATATGCGCCACAGTAAAGCGATCCTGATCATCGGTGGTAACCCGGCCGAAGCGCATCCGGTTTCGCTGCAGCACGTTTTCTACGCGCAGGAGCGTGGTGCCAAGCTGGTCGTCATTGATCCGCGTTTTACCCGCACGGCGGCACATGCCGACCATTACGTGCGTATTCGCCCGGGCACGGATGTACCGATTACCTGGGGTATGCTCTGGCACATCTTCCAGAACGGCTGGGATGACAAGGAGTTTATCCGCCAGCGTACCTGGGGAATGGACCAGATCCGGGAGGAAGTCGCCAAGTGGACACCCGCTGAGGTCGAAAAGGTCACCGGCGTGGACGAAGCGACGTGCAAGAAGGCCGCACAGATCATGGCGGAGAATCGTCCGGGCACCTTCATTTGGTGCATGGGCAGCACGCAGCACACCATCGGCAATAACAACACGCGGTCATTCTGCGTGTTCCAGTTGGCCCTCGGTAACATGGGAACGTCCGGCGGCGGCACTAACATCTTCCGTGGCCACGACAACGTCCAGGGTGCTACGGACATGTGCGTGCTGAGTCATTCACTGCCAGGCTATTACGGCCTGGCAGCCGGTGCCTGGAAGCACTGGTCCCGCGTCTGGGGTGTGGACTACGCATGGATGGAGGGCCGCTTCGATCAGGGAAGTTACGAGGAGAAGAAGGGCAAGGCACTGAAGCCCATGAACACTGCCGGTATGCCCGTATCCCGCTGGATCGACGGCGTGTTGGAAGACAAGGCCAATATCGCGCAGAAGGACAACATCCGCGCGATGATCTTCTGGGGCCATTCGCCGAACAGCCAGACCCGTGGCGTCGAGATGCAAAAGGCCATGGACAAGCTGGACCTGTTGGTGGTGATCGATATGGTGCCCACGGCCACAGCTGTCATGCACAACCGCAGCGACGGGGTCTATCTGTTGCCCGCGGCGAGCCAGTTCGAGACCTACGGCTCAGTAACGGCCTCCAACCGCAACCTGCAATGGCGCTCCAAGGTGATCGACCCGATATTCGAGTCCAAGCCCGATCACACCATCATGTACCTGTTCGCCAAGAAGCTCGGTTTTGGTGATGAGTACACCAAGAACATCAAGGTGAACAATGATGAGCCGCTGATCGAAGACATTACCCGCGAATACAACAACGGCATGTGGACCATCGGCTACACCGGTCAGAGCCCCGAGCGCTTGAAGTTGCACCAGGAGAACTGGCACACCTTCAACCCGGACACCATGATGGCAGAAGGCGGGCCCGTGCAAGGCGAGTACTACGGTCTGCCGTGGCCCTGCTGGGGCAATGCGGATCTCAAGCATCCCGGTACGCCCATTCTTTATGACACGAGCAAACCGGTGGCCAAGGGCGGCTTGTGCTTCCGCGCGCGTTTCGGCGTGGAGCGCGACGGTCAGAGTCTCCTGGCGGATGGTTCCTATCCTGTCGGCAGTGAGATCAAGGA
>QKEI01000280.1 GCA_003251795.1 Candidatus Muproteobacteria bacterium | reverse complement strand
GAGATACAGCCGCATGGGGCAGGCAATCCGTGCCACAGCACAGGACGCGCGCGCCGCCAAGGTCATGGGGATCGACACCGAGCACGTCTATGCCTTCACCTACGCGCTCAACGCCGCCATCTGCGGTGCTGCTGGTGTGCTGATCTCGATGATCTGGGTAATCCAGCCTTTCTTCGGGCTGCCCTACTCGCTGCGCGCGTTCGTGGTGGTGACAGCAGCCGGCCTGGGTAATCTGCCCGGGATTATCACCTACGGGTTAGGGCTCGGTGTCGTCGAGCAGTTCGGCGGTTTTATTCTCGGCGCCCAGTTCCAGCAGGCGATCGTCGTTATGATGCTCGTGCTCGTGCTCATCGTGCGCCAAATCCAGCAGAACCGCTACCGACAGGCAGTAGTATGAGCGTTACTCCGAAGGTGCTCGCCGGCTACGGGGCGATTCTGCTCTTAGGTCTGCTCGCACCCGTGCTGTTTCCCAACTTCCTGTTTCAACTCGCGGTGCTGTGGATGATGATCCTGTTCGCACTGACCTGGGACATCATGGGTGGGCAGATGGGCTACAACTCGCTCGGCAACATTTTCTTCTTCGGTGCCGGCATGTACATTTCTGCGATCGTGCAAGTCGGCCTGTATTACAACGTCGGTGAGTACACGTCCGTCTACGGCGGAGTCCAGGTCGATTTCACGCCGCATCAATATTTCACCGGGTTGACGCTCGGTATCATCGCGGCAGCGCTCGGATGCACAGTTTTCTCCGTTATTTTCGGTCGCATCGTGTTCGGTTTACGCGGGCCGTATTTCGCTATCGGCACACTGGGTGTCGCCCTGGCAGCCGGCGAGCTTATGGGCACATGGGAATGGGTGGGCGGCGGCGGCGGTATCGCCTTGCCGGTCTACCCGTACGGGCCCGACCAGCGCGCGCGGCTCTTCTATTACATGTGCTTTGTATTGGCCGTCGTTACCTTCGTCTTCCTCAAGTGGCTATACTCCAAGCGCTTCGGGCATGCCATTAACGCAATCCGCGATGACGAGGAAAAGGCCGAAGCCATGGGTATCCATACACTGCGCTACAAGACCATCGCCTTTGCCGTCGCCGCATTTTTCCTTGGCATGTCGGGTGCCATCTTTGGAAACATGATCGGCTTCATCGAACCGTTGGAGGTGGCGTTCCCCACCATCACCTTTGGCATCTTCATGGTGGTCATGACCTTGCTCGGGGGCAAGGGCACCTTGTGGGGACCGGTGCTGGGCGCCGTTGTGTTCCATGTCGTTAAGGAGGCGACGTGGACCTATATGCTCGGTTGGCAGTGGGTCGCACTCGGTGCGCTGATCATCGTCAACATCGTCTTCTTCCAGCAGGGCATCCTCGGCTGGGCCGCGGAAAAATGGCCGGAGCGCTTCGGCATCGTCGTCGATAAGAGCCGTACCGCCGGCGGCAGGTAGCGGAGGAGCATGGTCACACACGGTAACGGTCTGATCGAGTGTCACGGCGTCACCAAGACCTTCGGCGGTGTCGTCGCCAACAACGACATCACGCTCAATGTGCCGCAAGGGCGCATCACTGGCTTGATCGGACCCAACGGTTCTGGCAAAACTACCCTGTTTAACTCGATCGTCGGCTACCATCCGATTGACGCGGGCTCGATCAAATTCAAGGGCGAAGAAATCTCCAGGTTGTTGGTGCCGCAGATCGCCCGTCTCGGTCTGATGCGTACGTTTCAACAGACGCGCATCTACTCGAAGATGAATTGCGTGGACAATATGCTGATCTCGTTGCCGCACCGGGAAGAAGGCTATCGATCCCTGTTGACTAAATACCCACCGGAGGCGGTCGAGCGCGCCGAAGAGTTGCTGGAGTTCGTCGGCCTTTACCAGAAGCGCTACCTGATCTCCGGCGAGCTCTCCTTCGGTCAGCAAAAACTGCTCGAGTTTGCCATGGCGCTCATCAGTGAGCCCGAAGTGCTGCTACTCGACGAACCAACGGCCGGTATCAACCCGACATTGATCAACGGCTAAAGCGGGCCAATGAGGACATGGGTATTACACTGTTCGTGATCGAGCACAATATGCGCGTAATCATGAATTTGGCCGAACATATTTACTGTCTCGCTAATGGCAAACTGCTGGCCAGTGGTCCGCCTGAACGGATTCAGAATGATAATCGCGTGATTGATGCCTATCTGGGAGGTCGTTCTCACTAATGGCGGCGAAAAAAACTTCACGCCGAACCGCACCAGGTGCCCGTGGTTATCACATGGGCAGCGTAGACACCGTCATCTCCGTTGATGACGTCGTTCGTGAAGCGCAAAAGATTGCCGAGAAGGGACCAACTAAGCAACAGATCGCCGCACTCGCGGGCAACAATCCCTACGTTGTTATCGACGACCTGCGGGCGGGCTACGGCAAGATGGAAATCTTGCACACGTTCAATCTGCAGGTTGCACGCCGCCAGTCACTTTGCTTGATCGGGCCCAATGGGGCCGGCAAGTCGACCATACTTCATTCGATATTCGGCTTCACCAATATCTTTAGTGGCAGGATCGAGATCGGCGATGCCGACAATAAGCGTGACATCACCAAGCTTACGCCCAACCAAAAGCTCAGGCGCGCTGGCATTGCTTACATCCTGCAGGATAAATCCATCTTCCCGAACATGACCGTGGAAGAAAACCTGTGGATGGGCGGCTACTTAATGGAAACGCCCGCGCAAGCCAAGGAGGCGGCTGAGAAGATTTTTGAAAAATATCCGCGCCTGGCGGAACGACGCACCAATCTCGCCAGGGTCTTATCCGGTGGCGAGCGCCGCCTGCTAGAGATCTCGCGCGCGCTGGTGATGGAACCTGAGGTACTGTTAGTCGATGAGCCTTCGATCGGGCTCGAACCGCGGTTCATAGATATGGTATTCGAAATCCTCGATGATCTGCAGAACAACGAAGGCAAGACCATTATTATGGTCGAGCAGAATGCCAAGAAGGGGCTTGAGTTTGCCGACATCGGCTATGTGTTGGTCGATGGCCAGACTGCCATTGCAGGGCGAGGCAAAGAGTTGTTGGACAACCCGGAGGTAGGGCGCCTGTTTCTTGGCGGTAGTTAGTCATTGCCGATTCGTGCCGTCGGCAACTTGCGCACGAAGCCCGTTACGCACCCGTAAGGCACCTCCCATGCTAAGGTAACCTGTAGCAACAGCTGGAAACTCCTATGTCCAAAGCCGCGCAGCTTCGCAAGTGTTTTCGAAACATGCCGCTGGTGCCCATTATCGGCGCCCACAATCCCTTGAGTGCCAGGCTGGCGGAGCGTGCCGGCTTCGCCGGAATCTGGGCGAGTGGCTTCGAGCTCTCCGCCGCTTATGGCGTGCCGGATGCAAGCCTGATCTCGATGACCCAACATCTCGACATGGCGCGTGCGATTAACGATGCCGTTGCCGTACCGATCGTAGCGGACGTCGATACCGGTTATGGTAACGCCATCAACGTTATCCATACCGTTGAGAAATACGAGGGCGCCGGTATGGCGGCGATCGTGATCGAAGACAAGAAGTTCCCTAAAGACACGAGTCTGCTCGCCGGTGGCCGTCAAGAGTTGCTGTCAGTGGAAGAATTCGAGGGCAAGATCGCAGCCGCCGTGGCCACCCGTCGAGACGCCGATTTCATGATTATTGCACGCGTTGAGGCCTTGATCGCCGGCCAGGGTCAGGCCGAGGCTAAACGCCGTGGCGAGCGCTACGCCGATGCCGGCGCCGATGCCATCCTAATCCACTCCAAGTCAAAGACACCCGACGAAATCATTGAATTCATCAATGCCTGGGAACGCACTACACCGATCGTAATAGTGCCGACAGCCTACCCGCAGCTGACGGAGCGAGACATCATCGCGCTGAAGAAGGTGAAGATGGTTATCTACGGCAATCATGGCATCCGCGCGGCGGTCACCGGCATAGAGCAGGTGTTCA
The DNA here is from genome assembly GCA_003251795.1 of Candidatus Muproteobacteria bacterium. Lineage (GTDB taxonomy): Bacteria > Pseudomonadota > Gammaproteobacteria > Acidiferrobacterales > SPGG2 > SZUA-472. The sequence continues at coordinate 9,236 of QKEI01000280.1, read as the reverse complement.
AACAGATTCGTGCCGACGGCGGCATCCATAACGTCGATAAGAACATCGTGCCGGTAACACACATTTTCGATCTCCAGGGTGTGGCGCAGATGAAGGAGAATGAGAAGAAGTACCTTCGTTAACCCGTGAGTCGTGAACCGTGACTCGTAACTGCCCAACGCAAAGACGCAAAGACGCAGAGAGCGCAGAGCTTTCGGTGTCAAAAACTCTTTGCGTCTTCGCGCCTTTGCGTTGAGTAGTTGTACCTATCCCGATGAAAAAGGGAATGCGCAAAGGTCTCACCAGCTACGGGGATGAGCGTTTCTCTTTGTTCCTGCGTAAGGCGTTTATCAAGGCCATGGGTTACTCGGATGACGCACTTGAACGCCCGATTATTGGCATCACCGATACCTTTAGTGCTTACAACGCCTGCCACCGCAATGTGCCAGAATTGATCGCGGCAATTAAGCGCGGGGTGATGCTGGCCGGCGGCCTGCCTGTCGAGTTCCCGACGATTTCACTGCACGAGTCCTTTGCGCACCCTACAAGCATGTTCCTGCGCAACCTCATGGCCATGGATGCCGAAGAGATGATTCGTGCACAACCGATGGACGCGGTGGTACTGATTGGCGGTTGTGACAAGACCGTACCGGCGCTGCTGATGGGAGCAGCGAGCGCGAATGTGCCGGCGATTCTGCTGGTCACCGGGCCGATGCTCACTGGCAGTCACCGTGGCGAGCGCCTCGGCGCGTGTACTGACTGCCGACGGCTGTGGGGCATGCATCGGGCGGGTGAAATAAGCGAGCAAGAGATCGAGCAAGCCGGCGCCAAACTCGCACCCACGGCCGGGACCTGCGGCATCATGGGGACCGCAAGCACTATGGCATTGATGGCTGAGGCACTCGGTATGATGCTTTCCGGTGGCAGTACCGTTCCGGCGGTGCATGCCGACCGTCTACGCCATGCAGAGGCTAGCGGCACGCGCGCGGTCGCTCTTGCTGCCGAAAACCTGACTCCGGAAAAGATCATGACGCCGGCCGCGTTCACCAATGCCTTGCGCGTGTTGTTGGCGATCGGCGGATCGACTAACGGCCTGATTCACATTACGGCTATCGCCGGCCGACTTGGTATTGATGTGGATCTACAAGAATTTGACCGCCTGGCACGCGAGACTCCCATGATCGTCGATCTCAAGCCATCCGGTCGTTATTACATGGAGGACCTGCATAAAGCTGGCGGCTCGATTGCGGTTATGCGCTCGCTGTCATCCCTGCTCGACCATAGTTGCCTCACGGTCTCGGGTCGCAGCCTCGGTGACAACCTGCAAGCGATGGAATCCGATTGGAAACAAGACGTAGTGCGACCGCTCGACAAACCGCTCTATCCCCAGGGGGGCATCGCGGTGCTGCATGGCAATCTGGCACCGGCATCGGCAATCATCAAACAATCGGCAGCATCTCCGGCACTTTCGCAACATGAGGGACGCGTGGTCGTGTTCGAGTCTCTCGAGGATCTTGCGCAACGCATCGACCGCGATGATCTCGACGTGCGTGCCGAGGATGTGCTAGTACTGCGTAACGCCGGCCCGAAAGGGGCGCCGGGCATGCCGGAGAGCGGCTATATCCCGATCCCGCGCAAGCTTGCACGACAAGGAGTGAAGGATATGGTGCGCATTTCGGATGCGCGTATGAGCGGCACCGCCTTCGGTACGATCGTGTTGCACGTGTGCCCGGAGGCGGCGGTGGGTGGTCCGCTTGCACTCGTGCGCAGCGGCGATCGCATCCGCCTCGACGTTGACAAGCGCACGCTCGAGCTGCTGGTCAGCGAGGAAGAGCTGCAGCGCCGTCGTGCCGCCTGGAAGCCACCGGCTGCGCATACCGGCAGCGATCGCGGTTATCTCAAACTCTTCATCGATCACGTGCAACAGGCAGACAAAGGATGCGATTTCGATTTTCTCAGGCAAGAGCAGTCGTCTGGACGCGCACCAGTATGAGAGAGGTGCCAGGTCGTCTCGACTGATAACAGCGAGCCCGGGTTAATGGTTTACGACTCACTAATCACGAATCATGGAGAACAGCATGAGCCACTTTGTCGTCGTCGTTACCTATAAGCTGAAGCCCGGCATGGCAGATAAGTTCCAAGCGCACATTCTCAAGAATGCAGCGGCGTCCAAGCGTGAGGAGCCGGATTGCCATCGCTTCGACGTGCTCATCACCGAAGACGATGCCGATACCTTCATGTTCTACGAGGAGTACACAAATGCTGCCGCCTTCGATACGCATCACAACACCGCCCACTACAAGGCATTTCGCCAGGCCGTCGACGACATGGTGCTCGAGCGCGGCGTAAAGCGCTGCACCCACATTAGCTAACGCGGAAACCAGAAAGCTACGCCCAGGGCTCCAGGGCGTAGGCAGCGACAGCCTCTGCTTTGAAGTTAATACCGATCCCCGATGCTGCCGGCAGTACCAGCTCGCCACGTTCGACCGTCAGCTGCGGTTCAATTAAGCGGCGAAAGTTCAACACCTGATCGTCTGGGAAGAACTCGACGAACATGGCGTTTGGCGTGCTCGCCACCATGTGCACATGCAGATCGTGAAACCAGTGCGGGCACACGGTGACACCGAAGCTTGCCGCGGTCGCGGCAATGCGGCGAAACTCCGATATCCCACCGCACACGGCTGCATCCGTCTGCAGAATGGCTGCGGCTTCTTTCTCCAGCAACTCCTTGAAACGCCAACGTCCGGCTTCGATCTCGCCCGTCGCGACCGGCACCGGCGTACGTTGTGCTAGCCGCGCATGATTATCGATGTCATCGGGGCTAAAAGGTTCTTCGATCCAGTACGGATCGTATTTCTGGTACACCTCCATGTAACGCAAGGCTGTTACCAGATCGGACCAGGCGTTATTGGCGTCCAGCATTAACAGCGTCTCGCTGCCAATCGCCGAGCGGGCAGCAGCAATTCGCGCCTCCTCCTGCACGCGATCGAGACGTCCGACCTTTATCTTTACTGCCCGAAAGCCCATCTCCACGTAACGCGCGCACTCCTGCCCAAGCATCGCCGGCGTTTTGCCCTCGAGATAATAGCCGCCGCTGGCGTAGGCCGGCACCGTGCCACTCGCACAGGCCCCGAGATACTTATATAAAGGTAATCCAGCCGCACGCGCGTTACGATCCCAGAGCGCGTTATCGATCGCGCTGAGCGCGCGCATCACGGCGCCGCTGCGCCCGTGCAGCAGCGCCTCCCGGTACATGCGCTGCCACAGACCTTCCACCTGATACGGGTCCTCGCCGAGCACAATGGGGCCTAGCAGCTCGCGCACCGCGTGCGTGACCAGCGAGCCGGCACTACTGCCGGCATAGGCGAAACCAATACCACGATGGTCGTCGTCGCCAATGATTTCGACCAACGCGTAGTCACGCGCAACGACACTGCGTGTCGCGAAGGCAGTGGCATGATCGAGCGGTACGCGCACGGCGCAGGATCGCACCGAGGTGATGACTGTCATCGAGAGTTTCCTTGGTTGTGACGCCCGAAATATCGGGACAGAAATGGGACGCGACCCGTCGTTTTGCGCACGGAACCCGGCCCATTAACTCCTTGCAATGGACCTAGCGATAAAATAGCATTTATCGGCATCCTAAGACCACACCGGGGCCCGTGCCTGCACTCACGCTGCTTCGGCACTTACGTCATAAACCATAACGAGGAAGGAGGGTCATCATGAAAACCATGCGCATGTGTTACAGCGTCGTATTGTCGATGCTGGTCGCGTTTGTGCTGGCGTCGACACCCGTCAGCGCCAAAGAAAAGGTCAAGGTCGGCTTTATCGGGCCACTCACTGGCGGCACGTCTTCCAACGGTATCGGCGGGCGCAACTCGGCGGATCTAGCAGTACGCTTGCATAACGCCAACCCCAACGGCAAGTACGAGTATGAACTGGTCGTGCTTGATGATGAATGCAAGCCCGACAAAGGCGTGCAGGCGGCAACCAAGCTCGGTGCGGACAAGGGCGTGATCGCCGCCGCCACGCATTACTGCTCGGCCGTCGCCATTGCCACGGTCGACACGTACCACAAATTCGGCCTACCGGTTATCGTGTGGGGCGCGGTGCTTCCGGATATCACCTACGGCAACAACTACAAGGAAATCCATCGCGTCAACGGCACGATGATCAATCAGAATGAAACTGCCGCCAAGTTCATGACTGGCTTGGGATACAAGACCTGGGCCGTCATTCATGATACGACGGATTACGGCAAGGGACACAACAAGTATTTCAGCGAGTACGTCACCAAGAACGGCGGCAAGATCCTCGGAACTTTCGGCGTCACCGCCGATCAGCAGGACTTCACAGCCGAGCTCACTAAGATCAAGTCGCTCGATCCGGACGTTGTCTATTTTGGTGGCCTCACGCCAATTGGGGTGCGCATTCGCGCACAGATGGACAAGCTCGGATTGAAGTCACAGTTCGAAGGCACCTCCGGCATCGTCTCGGAGGCTTTTATTCAGGGAACTGGACCGCTGGCCGAAGGCGTGGTGGCCTTTCGTGAGGGCGCCTATCCAGAGAAGCTTCCGGGCGGCAAGTATTTCCTCGAGCAATACGCCAAACAAAATTATGCCGATGGACCGGAGGCCTATGGTGCCTTTTCCTTCGCCGCGATGACGCTTATCCTCGACACCATCGAGAAAACCGGACCTGATCGCAAGAAGGTGCGTAAGGCCCTCGACAAGGTCAAAGGTCAAGATTCGATCATCGGCGAGATCACCTTCGATGATCATGGGCAAAACACGGTTGCCTTGATCAGCAAGTACGTCGTGCAAGACGGCAAGTGGACGCTATGGGAGGAAAGCGAGTACGCCGCCGGCACACGCAAGCTCATGCGCAGATAACGGGCGCCTTAATGACCCAACAACCAGGCGGGCGGCGTTGCGCCAGCAGCACCGCTCGTCTGGCATGAACACGTTGCGCACACCTCGACGATAGGACTGCCCGATGGATATCGGTCTGCTAGGCCAGTACATCATGAATGGCCTGATGCTCGGCATGATGTATGCCCTCGTCGCCGTAGGTTTCACCTTGTTCTTCGGCGTGCTCGACGTGATCAATTTTTCTCACGGCGACGTGCTGACGGTCGGTGCCTTCACCGGTCTCGCTACCTCGCTCGGGCTCACTGCGCTGGGCATCTCCTCGGCGCCGCTGGTGGTGGTGATCGTATTCCTCTCGGCGATTGTCTGCATGTCAGCGCTGGGTGCATTCATCGCTCGATATTTGGTGTTGCCGCTCAAGTCCGCGCCCGCATTGAATACGTTGCTGCTTACCTTGATGCTGGGCATCGTGCTGCACGAAGCCGTGCGCTTGTTTTACCCGCAAGGCGCCAACCCGCAGCGGTTCCCGTCTCTGCTATCCACCGAAGCTTACAGCTTCGGACATTTCACCCTGCGTGTCGACAGCGCGTTGTTGCTGCTCGCCGGGCTTGCGGTGATCATCGGTGTACACCTGTTGATTAACAAAACCAAGCTTGGTTTGGCGATCCGTGCCGTGGCGCAGGACGAGGAAACCGCTAAGCTCATGGGCATCAACTTCACACTCATCGTACTGGTCACCTTCGCGATCGGTTCAGGCCTCGCTGCATTTGCCGGAATCATGCACGGGCTTTACTACAGTGAGATCAACTTCGGCATGGGTTTGCTGCTTGGCGTGATCGGCTTCAGCGCCGCTATCGTCGGTGGCCTGGGCAACATTTACGGCGCTATCATCGGTGGCTTTTTGTTTGCCGCCTTGCAGACCATCGGCGCACTTGCCCTACCCTTCGCCAGTGCCTACAAGGACGTTTTCGCCTTCGGGGTCGTGATCCTGATTATGGCCTGGCGCCCCACCGGGCTGATCAGCGAAAAGGTGAGCGAACGAGTCTGAAGCGATGAAACGCACATTGCCCGAGTTCGGCGTGTTGCTGCCTGGCATAGCCGGGCTAATAGTGCTGACCGTCTATCTGGCGCTGCTGTTGCAAGTGGAGTCACAGACTGAAATCGCAGCGCTGCTGGTTATCGCCGTCGTGGCGGCGCTTGCTGCCACTCGTTTCGGTGTGATGCCACGCATCGGACGCAGTTTTCGCGAATTCGAAGGGCCGTTCAGCCTCGCCATCGCCTGCGCCGTGCTGGTGATGGTCGCCTACTTCCACGAGGACCACTTCATACTGCTGCTGATCGCCACTGTCATCATCTATATCATCGTCACGCTCGGCCTGAATATCCAGTTCGGCTTCGTCGGCATGTTGAACTTCGCCGGCGCGGCATTTTTCGGCGTCGGCTGCTACACCGCCGCCGTGCTCACGAAGAACACACCCCTGCCGCATCTGCTGATACTGGTCATCGGTGGCCTGATGGCGGCGTTCATCGGCTCACTGCTGATCTTGCCGGTACTGCGCACTCGTGGCCATTACTCAGCCGTCATAACCATCGCCTTCGGACTGTTGTTCAAGATCTTTCTCGAAGTCAACGACGTGCTCGGGGGGCCGCAGGGATTGCATGTTGACGGCATGAATGTGTTGGGCTGGGAGTTCAACAAGAATATCGAGATCGGGGATGATCTGGAAATCTCGTTTTACGTGAATTACATCATCGTCGGATTGCTGGTTCTAGGTCTTAGCTTTACTCTGGTCAGGCGCCTGGAACGCTCCTGGATCGGCCTCAATCTTGACGCCATTCGCCTCGACGAAACAGCGGCGGCCTGTTTCGGTTTGAATCTGATCCGCTGGAAGGTCACCGCCTTCACCGTGGGCAATTTCTTAATTGGCATGGCCGGTGCACTGTACGCCATGATGGTCGGTTTCATCGCGCCTACCAATTTCACCTTCGGCGATTCGCTGATCATGGTGTCGATCGTGCTGCTAGGCGGCATCGGCAACCCCTGGGGACTGGTTGTAGCGACGATCATCCTCGTCATCGTTCCAGAGAAACTGCAGGCGATTCAAGAATATCGTTTTCTCTTGTTTGCCACCATGGTCATGTTGATGTTGCTGTTCCGCCCCGAAGGACTGTTGCCGCGACCATTGCGTACTTATTTTCCCGCGTGGAAACCGAGATGAACGCCGAGTCGCATCTGCTCGTTGCGCGCGAGCTGACAAAACGCTTCGGTGGTTTAGTTGCCATCGACGCCCTCAGCCTCGAGGTTCGACGCAATGAGATCCTCGGTTTGATCGGTCCAAACGGTTCCGGCAAGACCACGTTCTTTAACGTCATCACCGGCATTTACGCCAGCGACAGCGGTGAGACTGTGTTCGATGGCAACGATATCAGCAATCTACCGGCCCAGGCCGTATACCGTGCTGGCATCGCCCGCACCTTCCAGCGCTCGCGCCTGTCGCTGCCGCTTTCGATCTTTGACAACATCATGGTAGGCAATCACATGCACCTGGACCAAGGTCTGTGGTTCAATCTGGGCCGCCGCGGTGCGTTCAAACGGCAATTCGAGGAACAGTTCGAGCGCGCGCGAGAGTTAATTAAGATTTTCGACCCGCCACTGGCAGATCGCATGTTTGAAGCAGTGGGCGGTTTCCCGATGATCGATCGTCGGCGCATCGAGATTTGCCGTGCCCTTATCAGTCAGCCTAAGTTACTGTTGTTGGACGAACCGTCGGCGGGAATGACCCATGAGGAAACCACCCAGTTGATGAACGACATTCTCGAGGTGAAAGAGCGTGTTACAGACCTGACGGTAATCATCATCGAGCATGAGATGGGGGTGATCGAGCGTATCACCAACGACTGCGTGGTGCTCAATTTCGGCCGTAAGATCTGTCAGGGCAGCTATCAAGAGGTCGCGGCCGACATGCAGGTACAGGAGGCTTACTTGGGGATCAAATGAACGTAGTCAGCGAACACGGTTTGATCGTGCAAGGCGTCTACACCGCTTATGACAAGGCGGATGTGCTGGAGGATGTTTCCCTTACGGCGCAAAGTGGCAAGATTACCTGCCTGCTGGGATCTAACGGTTCGGGCAAGTCGACGTTGATCCGGTCGATTTTGGCGCTGACACCGCCCAGTCGCGGTCGCATCGTGTTCGAGGGTAACGAGCTAACCGGACTGCCGACGCACAAAGTCATTGCCGCAGGCATCGCCTGCATTCCCGAGGGGCGCAAGGTATTCCCGAAGCTGACCGTGGAGGAAAACTTGCAGCTCGGTGGCTATCAGGAAAGGTCGCAGGACGTAGTCGCTGCGCGCTTACAGCAAGTCTACGAGACGTTTCCGGTGCTCAAAGAACGGCGGCAACAGATCGCCGGTACCATGTCGGGCGGTGAGCAGGCGATGATATCGATCGGTCGCGGTCTGATGAGTGCACCACGTTTGCTCGTGCTCGATGAGCCCTCGCTCGGTCTATCGCCGATGCTGGTAAAAGAGAACTTCAACATCGTCCGACGGATCAACGAGCAGGGCATCACCGTCTTTCTGGTCGAACAGAACGTGCACCAAACGCTGGCGATCGCCGATTACGGTTATGTGTTATCGAAGGGGCGCGTCGTTGCTGCTGGCACGGCGGATGAACTTGGCCGTGCCGCGGAAGTCCATCAAGCCTATTTCGGTTAAGCATAGTGAGAGACAAGCATGAATAACGCAGTAGCTGCCCTCGAGCTGACCCAACGTTTGATCCGTTTTAAGACCGTCAACCCACCGGGAGAAGAACGTGCCTGTACGCAACACGTCGGGCACCTGCTTGAAGATGTCGGTTTTACAATCAGTTATCACGAATTCGCGGAACGCCGCACGAGTTTAGTGGCGCGCATCGGTGGCAATGTCGAGAAGCCGCCGCTGTGTTTCACCGGTCACCTCGATACCGTGCCGCTCGGCGCCGCGCCCTGGTCGAGCGATCCCTTTGCCGCCGAGACCGCCGATGGCCGCCTCTACGGCCGCGGCTCGAGCGACATGAAGAGCGGCGTAGCGGCCATCGTCATTGCCATGCTAGAGCTCGCTCCCAAGCTGCGGCGCAGCCCTGGTGTCGTACTAGTCATCACGGCGGCGGAAGAAACCGGATCCGAAGGAGCCCATCATCTAGCGGGGCTGGGGGAGGTGTTGGGGCGGGCCGGCGCGATGGTGGTCGCCGAACCGACCGCTAATTATCCCTATGTCGGGCATAAGGGGACATTGTGGCTACAAGCCTGCACCCGCGGCGTCACCGCCCATGGCTCTATGCCCGAGCGCGGTGTTAATGCTATCTACAAAGCCGCGCACGCGATCGGCAAGTTGGAACATTTCGAC
>QKEI01000044.1 GCA_003251795.1 Candidatus Muproteobacteria bacterium | reverse complement strand
TTCATGCCGTGCTGTGCCGCGAATGTCTCAAGCTCCGGTAAGCGCGCCATCGATCCGTCGTCATTCATCACCTCGCAAACCACGCTCGCCGGCTCGAAGCCGGCGAGGCGTGCGAGATCCACTCCGGCCTCGGTGTGCCCTGCACGCGCTAGCACCCCACCCTTCTGGGCCATTAGCGGAAAGATATGTCCGGGCATCACGATATCGCTGGGCCGTGCATCTTTCCTGATGGCCGCGCGAATCGTAGCCGCCCGGTCGTGCGCAGAGATGCCGGTCGTTACGCCCTCAGCGGCTTCGATCGACACCGTGAAGTTAGTACCGGTGCGCCCTTGGTTATCGTTAACCATCGGCGGCAACCGCAGCAGCTGGCAGCGCGCCTGCGTGAGCGTTAGACAGATCAGGCCCCGCCCGTAGCGCGCCATGAAGTTGATGTCCTCGGGCCGTGCGCACTCGGCGGCAAGCAACAGGTCGCCCTCATTTTCTCGGTCCTCGTCATCGAGCACGATGACCATGCGGCCCTGGCGCAACTCTTCGATGATTTCGGTAATTGGGTTTATCGCCATGACAACTTCACAAAATACTCCAGGAAGCAGACATTATGGCCTAATTTTACGTTGATTTCCGCGTCCCCGGGCTGTTTGAGCCCTATAGCCGCGAACCGGGCCCAAGGCATCGTAGCACCGCCAGCCGGCATAGAATGTGCAGGGCTTTTTGCCTATATATTTAAACGTTTGCGGCAACCCCTCGATCGACACGATCCCGGGGACGGTCGGCCGTGAGGTATTGCGCTGTGGGGAGCGGAAAGGCCAAGCAACTCGAAGATACGGTGGTGCTACCGGGGCAAGCGGCGCCGCCAGAACCCCTGCTGGGGTCTGCCCCAGTGCTCGTAGACGCCGATCAGGCACTGGTCCCCGGCGCGCACTTCGAGCACTACGTGATCGAGCAGGAAATCGGCACCGGCGGCATGGGCGTGGTGTATAAGGCAAACGACACCCTGCTTAACCGTACGGTCGCACTGAAAGTACTGCCACCCCACTTGTGTCAACGGCGCGAGTTCTTACACCGCTTCGCCCGCGAGGCACGTCTGTTGGCGCGTATACAAAGTCCGTATGTCGTCACAGTGCACACACTGATGGACAAAGGTATAGGCATGGTGATGGTTATGGAGCACCTCGACGGCGAAACGCTGGAGCATCGGTTGCGCCAAAGCGGCCCACTTTCCGTGAAGGAGGCGGTGCATGTATTCGATCAGGCGGCGCGCGGCGTTGAGCACATCCACCAGATAGGCATCGTGCATCAAGACCTCAAGCCGGCCAATATTTTTCTGACCTCCGAGGGTCATGTGAAGCTGCTGGATTTCGGCGTTTCCAAGTTAATGGATGAGCAGGACTTCGATCAGGCAGGCACCATGCTCGGGACGCTGCTCTACATCTCTCCCGAACAGATCAAGGGCCGCCGGGTCGATCAACGCTCTGACATCTACACGTTGGGCGTCACCTTATTCGAGGCTGTCACCGGTCGCCTTCCGTTCGAACGCAAGACGAACTACGCATTGATGCATGCACACGTACAGGAAAGTCCGCCGACGCCGAGGCAATACCAAGCTGAGATTCCACGCGAACTCGAAAAAGTCATCCTCAAAGCGATTGCCAAGGAACCACAGCGGCGCTTTCAGACGATTCGCGAGTTCCGCAAAGCGCTGCTGCATCATCAGGGCATACGTTTCTCGGGAACAAGGCCCCCGGCGGTACCACCAGCGCCACGGCTGCTGTCTCCCACCGAAGGCATGGCTACAGCGACGTTACTGCCGACGCCGCGCCAGCGATCCTGGAACAGGCGAAGCCTGCTCGGCAACCCGCTTTTTGACGGCCTAGCACTCGCTGGAGTCATCACCCTCGGCCTGCTGTTGTTGCTTGCGCCGTCGCGCGGGCCTGCCACCGGTGCTGCCGACGCCAAACAAACGGTCTCCCCCGACAAGTACGCATCGCTCAAGAAGGTCTGGGGCAATCCGGCACGCTGATGAGTCGACGGATGACGCAGATCATACTTACCCGCCGCCGCCTTGGCGTCCTAACCAGCACTTTGATATTGATTGCAGCCAGCATAGTCGTGGCACTGCCAGTAGAAGCGTCATGGCTATGCAAGTACTACGCATGGCGCAACGATGCACGGTATCGAACGCTCCTTGAGTACTCGACGGAACAGACTCGCGTGGCGCAACAACACTACGCCCCGCTACCGGATAAGGGCGTCTATGCAGTCGTGCGCCTGTATGAAATCGAGCCCGAAACCGCCGAGATCCAGCCGTGCCGAAATCTCACGATCAACAAGCGGCTGTTTCTGCAGAGGAAGGACGATCCAGAATTCGTCCTACGAGAGCACAGCGAATTCTATGCAGAGGACGGCACCCTTATCGTCAGCAATACGCAAGACCTGACGCAGCAGCTGCTCCACAGCGGTTATTATATCGCCGCCGATGAACTGCCAATTCCTGAAGATGCGCCGCCGGGGAGGTATCGGTTGGTGACCAAGTTGGTATTATCCAAGAAAGGCCAGACGGCAGTGTTCGTACTGGCCTCGGCGGAAGTGCGCTATCGCATCCTACCGCTTGACTAGGGAGATCTCTCCGGCAGCGTGTTCACACTACCAGGCTCAGGATTTGCCAGTGAAACCATGTTCAGCGAGGAAACCACGGGTGATCGTTGAGCTCGCCGTTTCGTGCTGCTCACCCTGCAGCAGGCGTTCCAGGTAACGGGCAATCAGATCTACTTCGAGATTGACATAACAGCCGACAATCAGACGATCCAAGGTTGTACAGCGCAGCGTATGCGGAATGATATTGACGTTAAATGTCCGGGCGGCGACAGCATTCACGGTAAGACTCACGCCGTCCACGCAGATTGATCCTTTCTCAGCGATATACTTCACGAGCGCGGCGGGTGTTTCAATGCTGAACAGCACTGAGCGCCCTTCCGGCCGTCGCTC
>QKEI01000110.1 GCA_003251795.1 Candidatus Muproteobacteria bacterium | reverse complement strand
CTGCCGCCGGCGAACGTTCCCTATTCCGGCGACAACTACCGGCTCTTCACGTTCAGCCTAGCCGCCATCCTCGGTATGTACGTGCTTCTGCCCTTCGGCCAAATCTATTACGAAACTGGCCGCTTCCACTTTCCCTACACGGAGCTGTTCCGTCACAGTTGGAACAGCCCTTTCGTTCTCACGATTGGCTTTCTGTTCGTCGGTCTCTATTGGATGCTCGTCACACTCTGGGCTGAGCTGTTCCACATGCTGGGCGTCTCGTTCTTTCGCGACGTGTTCTATTCCACGCCGTTTATTCACTTAACCTCGTATACGGCCTTCGGGTTAGGCCTTGCCGTCGGCAAAGAGAGTCACAAGGTTATCAATACGCTGCGTGCTATTACGCTCACCGTCTTTCGCATACTGATGCCGCTACTGGCGTTTATCGCGCTGCTCTTTCTCGTCGCCCTTCCCTTTACCGGTTTGCAGCCGCTGTGGAGCACGAAGGCCGCCTCACCTTTGCTATTAACCGTGCTGGCGCTCAGCCTGCTGTTCATCAACGCAGTATTCCAGGACGGCTCTGGCGAACCCCCCTATCCAACCTTGGTGCGCAGAGAAGTCGAAGGGCTGCTGATGGTTATGCCGATCTTCGCCGGCCTGGCGCTTTACTCGATCGGACTGCGCATCCAGCAATACGGCCTCACGCCGGATCGGTTCTACGCTGCGTTGGTGGGCAGCGTTTTTCTCCTGTACGGCCTGGGTTATGCCGCCGCCGTTATCCGGCGCGCAGCAGTCTGGATAGGTTTGATTAGACCGATAAACATCGGTCTCGCCTTGTTTCTTGTCGCACTGGCGATCGCCACCCACACGCCGGTTCTGGATCCGCTGGCTTGGAGCGCGCGCAACCAATATCAGCGCTTGATCGAGGGTAAGGTGGACCCGCAGGACTTCGACTACGGGGCGCTACGGTTCCACATGGGTCGAGCGGGTTATACCAAGCTCGAGGCGCTCGACCGCATACAGGATCATCCAAATGCGCAACTTATTCGGGAACAGGTGGCTTCAGCAAAGGAGGCCAAGTCCTATTATTCACTGCGCAAACGTCGCCCGGCTAAGCCGTCTACGGCAGTGGAGCTGCAGGGGCAACTCGAAGTGTTGCCGAAGGGAGCGGCGCTTCCCGATGGTTTGGTGCAAATGATCGTTGTCAGCCACGGTAACGGCGCCGAGAACTGTGTGCGGGTGGGCGGGTGTCTGCTTTACGCGATCAATTTGGATGAAGATCCAGAAAACGAATATCTGCTGGTACCACCTCTACTTTCATACGACTCGATTACAGTCTTCGATCGAGGCACAAGCGGGTGGGAGAAGATTGGGCCCTTGGTGCTCCGACACGGCGCGTGGGTCAAACCCGCTGAACTGATCGAGAAGCTGCGCGCCTCCGAGATCGAGCCGATCACTCCGGCATACCGGGATATCAAGATAGGCGATTCGGTTTACGGTGTTCGTAGTCGGGAAAGGTAATGTGTCGGTTTGGACTCGGTCGAAACCGACCGGCGGGTGTAGACCCACAAGCTCCCGTTGGGGGATTAGGTTTCCGTCAGGCAGAAAACGACCCATCGCAGCCATCCATCCACGTGTTATGGTGCGCGAAGCTGCTTAACGTCCGTCTTCTTTCCGCAGGGTGTACTCGGCTTTCTCCGCATCTGACTTTTCGTCCCACTTGCGCAGCCACTTTACGCGTTTATCCTCGATACTCGGGGCATGTTTCGCCGCCCACACTCTGGCTTGGTCACGGTTCTCAATCTGCTCGGTCTTTTTCTGCCACTCGAGAAACTCCTCGCTGTCGAGCTCCGAATGTCTGATTGGCTGCAACGCAAACCGCGCCTTCCACATTCCCACCTTTGCCCGAACACGACAGTAATATGTTTTGCCCGCTTCGAGCTCTGCCTGCATGAAACCCGCATTCTCGCCTATGACCATAAACATATGTTCCCCCGGGCTCACACGGTAGGAAAGCTTCTGTTCACTTGACAGGATGCCGATGACATCGTTCTCGCCAGAGGTAATGTCGAAAACAGACGATTTAATCACCCCCCCGAATATAGAGGGTCGCATGAAGATGACGGTGGCCATCCCTTGGTCCTGCTGTTGTGCCTGGGCAGTCATGGTGACACTGGCCGAAAACAGGGAAACAATGAACATGCAGAGTTTCAACGTGCGCATAACTTCCTCCTATCAGGCTCGCTGACTCGGCCTCGTCGCGCTAGGGACGGGACATATTTACCGCAACACATTGTGGTCACCCTTTCTTTGATATGCCTCAACTAAAGTAGGTTTCTACGGTGGTCTCGCGCACGTGTTGGCGGAAAGCAATCTATCGCAGAGATAGGGGTCGTTACTCCTTCTTCTCACGCACCTTCCAATGAGCACCGTTTTGAGTCCGAAACTTCAGCACACGTCGGCCCTTCTTGTCCTCATAGAGGACACCGGTACGGACCAGCCCTTTGTCGTTTCGGTATTGGAGTTTGCCTTCCTTTGTCTGCAGGGTCCCGGCCGGCATGTCGGATTGAAACGACCAGCGCCCCACGATCACCGAACTACTGTACGACCCGTCTTTCCGGAATAGGTATGCTACGTGGAAGTCGAGCCCTTGATCAGTCATACCCTTTCCTTGCCATTCACCGGCAATTGTGTCGAGAGTCTCCACGGGCTTTTTGGCCCATTTGGCGCCTGTCAGAAGCAGAGCGACTGGCAGGATGAGTACGACAACGAGCTTCTTGTACGGTGAAACGCTTGTGATCGTTTCAGATCTGTTCATTGCTCTCTCCTCGGGTGCTTGCGCCGTTCATGGAAGACCTGAAGGATGTGGCGGAGGAAAAAGTATGTCCGCACAACCGCCAGAAGCTGATGCTGCTGCGGTATAGGGGTTGACCACTGCGTAAGGAAGAAGAGCAAGGGAACACTTGAGCTTTTCATGAAACGACGCTTTATTCGCGTCTTTGATGGT
>QKEI01000125.1 GCA_003251795.1 Candidatus Muproteobacteria bacterium | reverse complement strand
GTTCTGCAGGAAAAACAGAGCCACGAAACACACGGCCGCCGAAATAATCGGTGTCGTTACCCAGCCGGCGCTGATATTGCCCAACAGGCGCCAACGGATCTCTCGACCGCCGCGCATGAGCCCGATACCAAGCACCGCGCCGACTACCGCCTGCGAGCTTGATACCGGCACCAAAGGTATCGTCGGCAAGCCAGCGCTGGCAAGCAAATGCTCCAACCCCTCGGAGGCAAACAGGAATAGCACCACCGAATGTGCGACCACTGCTACCCAGGCGGCCACTGGCGATAATGGCAACAGCTCCTGACCGACCGTCAACATTACCCGCTTTGAGTAAGTAAAAACGCCGACGGAAATGGCAACGGCGCCAATCAAGAACAGCTGCTGCACGCCAGTGAGCTTGAAGAGACTGCCCATATTGAAGTCGGTGAAAGGCGTCACCGGCACGAACACACCCATTACGTTGGCAATGTTGTTGGCACCCAGACTGTAGGCGCCGAAGGCACCGGCGAAAATCAGGAACAGCCTCGAGTAGGCGTCCAGGCGCAACAAGTGGAGCTTAACCACTTTTTGAAAAATCTGTGCGCACTTAAGGATGATCGCGGCAAAAATGCCGGCTAGCACCGGACACGCCACCCAGGTGGCGAAGATCTTTGCCAGAGTGGCGGTATCGGTGACCGACCCGCTGAACAAGTTCCAGCCGATGATGGCGCCAACAATAGCCTGGCTAGTGGAGACCGGGAGCCCCCATTTTGTCATCGTGTAAACCGTGAGCGCCGCCGCCAATGCGACCATAAAGGCACCGGCTAGCGCATTGACAGCGCCCAGGGTTCCCAGGGTGTGCGTGGCGCCGGCACCGCTGATGACCGCCCCAAGGATCACAAAGATGCTGCAGACGACAGCCGCGGTGGCGAACTGAACCATGCGGGTACCGACCGCAGTGCCAAAGACATTGGCCGCATCATTGGCGCCAAGCGACCAGCCGAGAAACAGACCGCTCGTGAGAAAGAGCAGAACGGTTAGATCCACGGCTTAAAACTGGCGCTTGATGGTATAGATCGCGAGGTAATCAGCGATATCCTCCGCTTCGTTAGCGAGCTCATCGACACGCTCGACGAAATAACGCAGTTGGGTCTTGTGCGCCAAATCGAGATCCGAAGCAAACACCGCCCGTTTCAGCTTGGTACTGATCTTGTCAGCCTCCGATTCGTAAAACATGACCTTCGCGTTATAGTCGCGCACAGCTTCGATGTCGCGGAAGAACGCGCGCGCCGAAAGTACGACGGTTTCCACACAAGTTACGACGGTCTCAGTCAGGTCGCGGAAATCGCGGTGATATTCCACCGGGATAACTGGTCGTTCGATGGAAAAGCGATACAGGTTTGCTTCATAGATGTTAACCAGGTTGTCCATGTCTTCGAGCAGGCTCAGCACGTCGCCGCGAAAATCGGGAATCAGCGTTTGCGCATACAGCGCCGCCTCGATGGTGCGGCGCAGATCATCGCCCCGATGCTCCACGTGTGTCTCCTGCACAAGAAAGCCTTCAAACTCTTCGCACGAACCGAGCTCCAGGTACAGTTTCATAGCCCGACTGAAAACCAGTCCAGCTTCCGACACCTTATCGAGAAACTCATCAATCTGGGCCTCGAGCTCACGTGTGCGCCCGAAAAGACTTGTAACTTTCTGCTGAAAATTCATCGATTGACCCTTTGTTTTATTATTTCAAGAACGGCAAGCTTGTTACCGTAACACGACGGATCTCCCCCGGTACACCTGTCAATTCAGACGCCGCGATCTCAATCTCAAACAGCCAAAGCCTCCTTGTCTTGCGCCACCTGACGTACGACGTCGAGGAAGGCGCGCACGATGCGCAGTCGTCGTCGCTCCTGCAGACATACCACATGCTCGCTGATCTCCAGTTTCGCGTCGCGCACGCGCAACGCAACCAGGCGCTTGTCGTGATCGAACTCCGCTTCGGACACTACACCGATGCCAAGACCGGCGGCAACAGCCTCGCGCACCGCTTCGCGGCTCTCGATCTGCATCACCGCTTGCGGTTTGATGCCGGCCTCGGCCAAGGCGGACTGAAAGATCTGTCGTGTCACCGAGGCGGCCTCGCGCAAGATCATCCGCTGCGCCGTCACCTCCTGCAATCTGATCGCGGAGCGTTTGGCCCAGGGATGGTTGCGCGGTACAAATAACACCAGACGGCTACGCCGGTAGGGTACGGCGTGCAAGCGCAGATCGTCCTCGACTTTCGCCAAGATGGCCACGTCGACGCGGTAGTTGCGCAAGTCCTGTAACACCTTGTCGGCGTTGCCCATGGCTAACGAAACATCCAAGCCGGGATACTGTCGGTTGAACGCGGCCAAGATCGGAATGATGTGGTGCGGACCATCGGCACCTACTTTGAGGTGGCCGCTCTGCAACTCGCGCGCCCCGGACAGTATGTCTTCGACTTCGTCCTCCAGTGCGAACAAGCGCTGCGTGGCGGCGTGCAGGCTGCTACCAAGCGCCGTCAGCACGACCCGGCGCCCGCGCCGATCAAACAATCGTACGCCGTAGCCTTCCTCCAGCGCACTTACTTGACTGGAAACCGTCGGCTGAGTCAGTTGTAACGCCCGTGCGGCCGTAGTGAAGCTGCCTTCAC
This sequence comes from Candidatus Muproteobacteria bacterium, assembly GCA_003251795.1. Lineage (GTDB taxonomy): Bacteria > Pseudomonadota > Gammaproteobacteria > Acidiferrobacterales > SPGG2 > SZUA-472. The sequence goes on along the minus strand of QKEI01000125.1, from coordinate 346 downwards.
GGGCAACGGCGTGGAACGCGCGTAGCTGTGCCCAGTTCATGTCTGTGGAATTGCGGGACCTACAATTTATTGATTATTTCTATCTGAAGTATATATCGTAGTGATTTGACTTATGCTTGGCAAGGCGAGATAGTAGCGCGCGTCCACTTCAGTTGCGAGAGGCCTGCTAATGCCAGGGCAGCGTCAGGATCCGTATCTGCTCACACCCGGTCCGTTAACGACTTCACTCAGCACCAAGCAAGTGATGCTGCACGATTGGGGCTCGCGCGACCAAGGTTTCATCGACATCAACCGCCGGGTGCGCGAGCGCTTGCTCGAGCTCGCAGGGGCGCAGACAACCCACGTG
>QKEI01000097.1 GCA_003251795.1 Candidatus Muproteobacteria bacterium | reverse complement strand
CACGTGGGTTGTCTGCGCCCCTGCGAGCTCGAGCAAGCGCTCGCGCACCCGGCGGTTGATGTCGATGAAACCTTGGTCGCGCGAGCCCCAATCGTGCAGCATCACTTGCTTGGTGCTGAGTGAAGTCGTTAACGGACCGGGTGTTAGCAGATACGGATCCTCACGCTGCCCTGGCATTAGCAGGCCTCTCGCAACTGAAGTGGACGCGCGCTACTATCTCGCCTTGCCAAGCATAAGTCAAATCACTACGATATATACTTCAGATAGAAATAATCAATAAATTGTAGGTCCCCGCAATTCTACAGATATGAACTGGGCACAGCTGCGCGCGTTCCACGCCGTCGCCCGTGAGGGCAGCTTCACCACGGCTGCACGCGCGTTGCAGCTGACTCAGCCGACGGTCTCCAGTCAGGTAAGCGCGTTAGAGGAGGGCTACGGCGTGCGGTTGTTCGACCGGCGCGGGCGCCGAGTAATACTGACCGCGCTTGGCAGCACCCTCTACGCTGCCACCCAGCGCTTGTTTGCACTGGAGGACGAAGTCGAAGACATACTGTCCGGGGCGCGTGAGTTGCAGAGTGGACACCTCAAAGTAGGTGCCGACGGTCCGCACCACATCATTCCGATCTTGGCTGCGTTCAACCGACAGTATCCCGGCTTGGATGTCTCGTTAGCTATGGGCAACGCCGATAAGGTGTTACAGGACTTGCGCAACTACCGCGTCGACGTGGCTATCTTGGCGAAAGTCGAGGACGATCTGCGCTTGCACGCCGTACCCTACCGGCGTAGCCGTCTGGTGTTATTTGTACCGCGCAACCATCCCTGGGCCAAACGCTCCGCGATCAGATTGCAGGAGGTGACAGCGCAGCGGATGATCTTGCGCGAGGCCGCCTCGGTGACACGACAAATCTTTCAGTCCGCCTTGGCTGATGCTGGCATCAAACCGCAAGCGGTGATGCAGATCGAAAGCCGCGAAGCGGTGCGCGAGGCCGTCGCTGCCGGCCTTGGCATCGGCGTCGTGTCGGAGGCGGAATTCGATCACGACAAGCGTCTGGTTGCCTTGCGCGTGCGCGACGCAAAACTTGAGATCAGCGAGCACGTGGTGTGTCTGCAGGAGCGACGACGATTGCGCATCGTGCGCGCTTTTCTCGACGTCGTACGACAGGTGGCGCAGGACAAGGAGACATTGATTGCCTCGGGTTGACGCCGCGGCAACCGACCTTGATGTGTACCCGAGACGATCGGTCGTGTTACGGTAACAATGTTCGCGTTCTTGAGATAATAAGGCAAAGGATCAATCGATGAATTTTCAGGAAAAAGTTACAAGTCTTTTCGGGCGCACGCGTGCGCTCGAGGCCCAGATTGACGAGTTCCTCGATAAGGTGTCAGAGGCTGGTCTCGTGTTCAGCCGGGCCATGAAGCTGTACCTGGAGCTCGGTTCGTGCGAAGAGTTTGAAGGCTTTCTTGTGCAGGAGACGCACGTGGAGCATCGGGGTGATGATCTGCGCCGTACTATCGAGGCGGCGCTGTATGCGCAAACGCTGATCCCCGATTTTCGCGGCGACGTGCTGAGTTTGCTCGAAGACATGGATAACCTGGTCAATATCTACGAAGCAAACCTGTATCGCTTTTCCATCGAACGTCCGGTCATCCCGGTGGAATATCACCGCGATTTCCGCGACCTCACTGAAACCGTCGTGACCTGTGTAGAAACGGTAGTGCTTTCAGCGCGCGCATTCTTCCGCGATATCGAGGCTGTGCGTGACTACAACGCGAAGGTCATGTTCTACGAATCAGAGGCCGACAAGATCAGCACCAAGTTGAAACGGGCGGTATTTGCTTCCGATCTCGATTTGGCGCACAAGACGCAGCTCCGTTATTTCGTCGAGCGCGTCGATGAACTCGCCAACGAGGCTGAGGATATCGCCGATTACCTGGCGATCTATACCATCAAACGCCAGTTCTAAGCCGTGGACCTAACAGTTCTGCTTTTCCTTACGAGCGGCCTGTTTCTCGGCTGGTCACTTGGCGCCAATGATGCAGCCAATGTTTTTGGTACTGCTGTCGGTACGCGCATGGTGCATTTCGCCACCGCCGCTGTCGTCTGCAGCATCTTTGTGATCCTCGGGGCTGTTATCAGCGGCGCTGGCGCCACGCATACCCTAGGAACCCTGGGCGCTGTCAATGCGCTAGCCGGTGCCTTTATGGTCGCATTGGCGGCGGCGCTGACGGTTTACACGATGACGAAATGGGGACTTCCGGTCTCCACCAGCCAGGCCATCGTCGGCGCCATCATCGGCTGGAACTTGTTCAGCGGGTCGGTCACCGATACCACCACGTTGGCAAAGATCTTCGCCACCTGGGTAGCGTGCCCGGTGTTGGCTGGTATCTTTGCCGCGATCATCCTCAAGTGCGCGCAGATTTTCCAAAAAGTGGCTAAGCTCCACCTGTTGCGCCTGGATGCCTACTCGCGACTATTCTTGATTTTCGCCGGTGCCTTCGGTGCCTACAGCCTGGGTGCCAACAACATTGCCAACGTAATGGGTGTGTTCGTGCCGGTGACGCCTTTCACCGACTTCAACATCGGCAGTCTGTTCAAGCTCACTGGCGTACAGCAGCTGTTCTTGATTGGCTCGGTTGCCATTTCCGTCGGCGTTTTTACTTACTCAAAGCGGGTAATGTTGACGGTCGGTCAGGAGCTGTTGCCACTGTCGCCGGTCGCCGCCTGGGTGGCGGTTGTCGCGCAGTCGGTAGTGCTGTTCCTTTTTGCCTCCGAGGGCCTGGAACATTTGCTGGCGACCGCCGGTTTGCCGACGATACCCTTAGTGCCGGTATCGAGCTCGCAGGCAGTGGTCGGCGCGGTGCTTGGTATCGGGCTCATGCGCGGCGGTCGAGAGATCCGTTGGCGCCTGTTGGGCAATATCAGCGCCGGCTGGGTAACGACACCGATTATTTCGGCGGCCGTGTGTTTCGTGGCTCTGTTTTTCCTGCAGAAC
>QKEI01000012.1 GCA_003251795.1 Candidatus Muproteobacteria bacterium | reverse complement strand
TAGGAGCAAGACGTTTTATTGATCGAGATCAGAGAAACGCGTTGCCGCTTGGAGTAAATACCCGTCCATTGTGCTGCACGGGTGACGACCAACATGGGCGGCGTCTCGTCGATCAAGGGTTCCGACGACTCAACTCGAAAGCCATCCGCATACACCCGCCAGTCGACACACCTTCTGCCTTCTGAGGGGTCCTGCCCTCCGTCTTTGCTACCACACAGGTAGACATACAAGGACCGTGATGACGAGTGTGTACGCAAAAGCCGTACAAGGAGGCTGATCATGAGATCTTGGACAATGGCGTTTGCATTAACAGTGCCGTTGGTCGTAGGGTCAGCGGCGGTGTGGACGCTGGATACCGACACTACCAAACAGGTGCTCGTAGCCAGCACGTCGAAAAAGGCTGTGGCATTGCACTTGCAACTTGGCACTAAAGGCGGTGATCTCACAATCATCCCGAGCGCGCTGAACCTGTGGACGGGAAAACCATACAACTTGGTTATCACGAACCAAAGTAATGTGGCGCATGTGTTAGCGATGCCGAAGTTTGCGGCCACCGTCGAGCACTCCTCTTCTCCTGCGTTTCCGTACAAGCCGGCAGAGATTGATGTGGCTGTCGGCGAGACCGTGGAATGGTACTTCACCCCTGCTAAGGCGGGCGTCTACAAAATGGGGTGTGCACTACAGGATCACGCTGACGCCGGGATGCATGGCTGGATCGTGGTGCACTAGCGCCGAACCGCTTCAGGGGTGTGGAAGATAACAATGCGCGTCACTGAAGAGTGAGACGCGGGAGAACCGTATCTGTGGCCCGCCCCGTGCGGGCCTTTTTCTTTACCTAAATGACTTGCTTGATGGGCCTTCCTTGGCCGCTTCCCACCAACGGCCGTTTATGGCCGTTTGCGGCCTCTCGCGACACGAATTCTCTAGTCGGTCGACTAACTGCTCCTAGCCCGCGAGCAGACATTCCGTAGTGACTACGGCTTGGTCCACACCCCGGTCCCAGAGTCTCACCTCGTCCATGAGTCCATTGAAGAGCAGTGATAGGCATGTCGGCAGCGGCATGAAATGGCCACCAATCCGCCTTGAACAACCGGGAGTTATTGACTGTACTGAGTCTTATCGGATCGGATCCGGCGAGCCGTTGCCCGATAGGATTTGCGACGGTACGTGGCGGCCAATAGCTGCAGGGAGGCAGCATGAGGGAATTTCAACGCATCGATTTGACGGACGAAGTACCCGAGGTGATTTGCACCCAGTGCGCGGCGAGCGGCCTCGCACACCCGTCAACCGGCGTTGTTGCCGTCCACTGCAAGCACGCCGAGACGGGCGGTTGGCGTATCGATGGCCAATGGACGATTCTCCCCCGGCCAGTCAGCGCTGAGCATTTCTGGACGCAAATGGTATTCGCTGTCGTCAACCTACAACTCGCCGACGAGAGCCTCAACCAAACGCGGCACTGAGGACAGATGGGCGGCACGGCGAGCAGCAACTCGACCGACTGCTTATGCCTCCCCATCGTTTGGTCCGGCGTTAACGATTTAGACGTTCCGTAGGTTGCTGCGCTGCATTAAAGCGAGCAATGAGATTGACGTTTTGTTGATTTGGATCATAGTAACGTCGTGTCGCCTAGCGTAAATGCAGCGCATGCAAATGCGGTGCCCGAAGTGCCACGTTGAAAATGAGGAAGGCCGGCGCTTCTGTGGCGAATGCGGAATACCTCTCGCTATCATCTGCCCCGACTGCAGTTTTGGAAACCGCCCCACTGATAATTTTTGTGGTGGGTGTGGCAATACGCTGACCGCTTGCCCAGTTCCCGAGAGTATGCGAAAGCGCGAAATCGCCGAGCCCGAGCGGCGCCAGCTTACGGTGATGTTCTGCGATCTCGTGGGGTCGACCGCTCTTGCCGAGCGTCTAGATCCTGAGGAACTGCATACGCTGCTCGCGCGCTACCAAGACACTTGCGCTGACGTGATACGACGTTACGAGGGCCACATCGCCCGTTACGTTGGGGATGCCTTGCTCGTCTACTTCGGCTACCCCATGGCCCATGAGGACGATGCACAGCGTGCTGTGCGGGCGGGGATCGGCATTGTGGACGCGATCCATGAGCTCGATACGGCGATCGACAAGCCGAACGTGGGCTTGGCGGTTCGCGTTGGCATTGCCACGGGCCTGGCTGTCGCTGGAGACATCGGTATTGGCGAGCGCGTGGAAGAAAAGGCCATCGTCGGCGAAACGCCTAACCTTGCGGCCCGCCTCCAGACACTCGCTGAACCCAATGCTGTTGTAATCGCTGCAAGCACCTATCACTTGGTCGAGGATCTATTCGAATGTAACGATCTCGGCGAACAACGGCTTAAGGGCATTTCAAAACCGGTGCGCGCGTATCGCGTCGGCGTCGAAAGCGGTGCACCGAACCGCTTCGAAGCTAAGGCCACCCGCGGACTGTCGCCGCTTGTGGGGCGAGCGGAGGAAGTCAGTCTACTGCGCAAGCGCTGGACGCAGTCGAGCGAGGGAGAGAGCCAGGTGGTTTTGCTCTCGGGGGAGGCGGGGGTCGGCAAGTCCCGCATCGTGCGCGCCTTCCAAGAATCCCTGGAAGGTGAGATTCGTAACCGGGTACTCTATTATTGTTCGCCCTATCACCAAAATAGTCCGCTTTACCCTGCCATCCAGCAGTTCAAAAAGGGATTACGTTTCGAAAAGAACGATAGCCCCGCACAACAACTCAAGAGGCTCGAGACGGCGGTGCGCCGCCTTGGTTTGCCCGTAGATGATTTTCTACCCCTGCTAGCACCGCAGATGGGCTTGCCGGTTGGCGATCGTCATCTGTCGTCCTCGAGCACCGATCAGAAGAAGACGCTCGAAGCGCTGTTCGACATAATCGAAGCGATGACCTTTCAGAACCCCGTGCTGATGGTGGTGGAAGATGCGCACTGGAGCGATCCCTCAACGCTGGAGCTCATAGGGCTCCTGATCGAGCAACTGCGTTCCGCGCGCT
>QKEI01000306.1 GCA_003251795.1 Candidatus Muproteobacteria bacterium | reverse complement strand
GGAACGCGTCGCCGATCATGTGCACCAGCCGCCGGCACATCTGCCGCGCCAACGCCTCTGGTGGGTGCGGGCCCGCCGGGTGGTGCTCGCCACCGGCGCTATCGAGCGCCCGCTGGTATTCGCCGATAACGACCGCCCCGGGATCATGATGGCTTCGGCGGCGCGTAACTATATTAGTGAGTACGCTGTGCGCCCGGGCACGCGTGCCGTCATCTTCACCAGCAACGATAGCGCCTATGCGACGGCGCGCGAGCTCATGCGCGCCGGCGCCGAGGTGACAGCGATCGTCGATACGCGCGAGCGCAGACCTGCTGCTGAGTCGTTGAACGGCATCGACGTGCAAGTATTGCGCGGCCACGCAGTGGCCGCCGCCGAGGGCGCACCGTTGCGCGCAGTGCAGGTCGGTAAGCTGAACTCTGCCGGTGACGGCTACGTCGATGGATTGCGACGCATCGACTGTGATCTGTTGTGCGTCTCCGGCGGCTGGACGCCGACAGTTCATCTTTTTTCCCAAGCAGGGGGTCGCCTTGACTGGCGTGGGGACATTGCTGCCTTTGTGCCGACTAGCTTATCGCCGACGCAGCACTGCGCTGGCGCCTGTCGCGGCAGTTTCACGTTGCACGCCTGCCTGGAGGAAGGCGTGCGGGCGGGCGAGGCGGCCGCCCGCGCTGCCGGTTTCAGTGCCCAGCAGGCGTTGTCAATTCCCGCCTGCGCACCGGAACGCGCCGAACCGATGCAGGCGCAGTGGCAAGTACCGCTTGCCGGTAAACGGGGCAAGCGGTTTGTCGACATCCAGAACGATGTGACGATCGATGACGTCGCCCTCGCCTTGCGCGAAGGCTATGACAATGTCGAGCATCTCAAACGTTACACCACGCTAGGGATGGGCACGGATCAAGGCCGCATCGGCAACGTCAACGGGCTTGCCATCCTGGCCGCCATGACCGGTGCGGACATCGCCGCGACCGGCACTACCACGTTTCGCCCGCCGTACACGGCGGTGACCATGGGCGCATTGGCGGCACGCGAAACCGGCGCCCACTTCGAGCCAACGCGTCACAGTGCCATGCACGACTGGCACGTGCACAGCGGGGCACCGATGATTACTGCCGGCCTGTGGTTGCGCCCGCAGTGTTACCCACAAAGCGGCGAGAACATCGGCGACGCGATTCGACGCGAGGCAAAGGCGGTGCGTACCGCGGTAGGGATCGTCGATGTGTCCACGCTCGGAAAGATCGACATCCAGGGGCGTGATGCAGCGCTGTTTTTGGAGCGTGTCTATGTAAATCGTTGGCACAGCCTGGCGCTCGGGCGCTGCCGCTACGGCCTCATGCTGCGCGAGGACGGGATGGTACTGGACGATGGCACCACCACGCGCATTGCCGAGCATCGTTACTACATGACCACCACCACCGCCAACGCCGGTAAGGTCATGGCGCACCTGGAATATTGCGCGCAGGTATTGTGGCCGGAGCTCGATGTACGGCTCGTTGCTGTTAGCGAACAATGGGCGGCCATGGCGGTTGCCGGTCCCAAGAGCCGCGAGCTGTTGGGCCGCGTTGCCGCGCTCGATGTCAGCGATGATGCGTTGCCATTCGTGGGTTATAAGGAGGGCATCATTGCCGGCGCGCCCGGGCGTTTGTTCCGTATTACCTACTCCGGCGAGCGCGCCTACGAGGTGCACGTGCCAGCGGACTTCGGTCTGCCGGTTTGGCAGGCATTTATCGGTGCCGGCGCTGACCTCGGCCTTACACCGTACGGTACCGAAGCGATGGGCATCTTGCGCATAGAGAAGGGGCACGTGGTCATCGGTGCGGAGATCGATGGGCGCACCACACCAGACGACCTCGGCTACGCGAAACTCGTCAAGGCAAGCGGCGACTTCATTGGCAGGCGTTCGTTAGAGCGAACAGAGCTGCGGCGCGCAGATCGCAAGCAACTTGTCGGGCTGATACCGGCTGACGGGCACACGGCGATTCCACGCGGCGCGCAGCTTGTCGCCGACCCGCAGCATGCATTGCCGAATCCGATGCTCGGGTACGTGACATCGAGTTGTTACAGCCCCAACCTCGCCAAGCCAATTGCATTGGCATTACTGAGCGGAGGTCGCGCGCGCCACGGCGAACGTATGTTCGCGATGTCGCCGCTGCACGCGATGACCGCGGAGGTAACGGTGACGGCACCGGTGTTCATCGACGCCGAGGGGGCGCGCCCCCATGGCTGAACCAATACGATGCTCGGCGTTGGCGGGAGTGCTCGAGGCTGGCACGTTCGGCGCGAACCTACAGCAGCCCGCAGTAACACTCACCGAACGCCGACCGGCGGCGCTACTGCGCCTCTGTGCCGCGGCGGACGATCGCGACCTTGGCCGTGTTGTGCGCAGTATGACAGGGCTCGAGTTACCGCACGCGCCGAACACGGCGAAAGCAAGCGACAGTCGCGCACTATTGTGGCTCGCTCCGCGGCAGTGGTTGCTGGTGTGCGATGGCGAGCGGAACGCGATCGGTGAACAGCCGCTTCAGGCGGCACTCGAGAGAACCGGCGGGACAGTGGTGGATGTCAGTCACGCGTATCTGGTGATCGCCGTCAGCGGTGAGCGCGCACGGGATGTGCTTGCCAAGGGTGTGCCTATCGATGTGGACGCAGTCGCGTTCGAAGTGGGCGCGTGCGCGCAGACCTGTCTTGGCGATATGAACGTGCTGTTGCACGTGCGCGATACACGAACGATCGACGTCTATGCGGGTCGCAGTTATGCCGCCTCGTTGTGGCACTGGCTGCACTTGAGCGCCGCTGAATACGGCTATCGTGTGAGCGACTAGCGCATGCGTTGAGGTGCGTTGGGGCGATCGCTTTGGGGCCGACACCACCTCTGTTATTATGCCGTGGCTCAATCGAGGCCGAGCGTAGACTCAATAAGATCCTGCCTCGAGTAACTGGGCTACTTTTCATTCCCTAAGGAGGATGCTATGTGTAAACGTCTGTGGAAAACTTCGCTGCTCGCTTTCTTGACAGCGGCCACTGGGCTAGTCGCCATCGCCAGCCACGCCGATGCCGTGGATGACATCAAGAAGCGCGGCAAGCTCATCGTCGGCAGCAAGGCCGACTACAAACCCTACGGTTTTCGTGATTCGAGCGGGAAGATCGTCGGCATCGAGCCAGATCTAGCAGCGCATTTGGCCAAAAAGCTCGGTGTAAAGTTGGAGCTAGTCCCGGTGGTTTCTTCCAATCGCATGCAGTTTCTGCAACAGGGCAAGATCGATGTGCTGCTTGCGACCATGAGCATCACTTCCGACCGGCGCAAGGTAGTCTGGATTCTCGATCCAGCGTACTACTCCTCGGGCACTAATATTCTCGCGCCAAAAAAGGCGAACTTCACGAAATGGGAAGACCTGCGCGGTAAGCCGGTGTGCGGCATTCAGGGCGCGTTCTACAACAAGAAGACGGCCGAGGTGTACGGCGCGGAGATCGTCGCCTTCAAGTCGACCCCCGAGGTTTACACCGCTCTCAAACAGGGGCGCTGTGTGGGGTTCGTTTATGACGACTCGTCGATCATGGGGACGCTCGCGGATAAGGCAGACTGGGCTGACTACGAGATGCCACTGCCGACCATCGACGAGACGCCTTGGGGAATGGCGGTGCGCTTCAACGAGTACCGGCTCTACGGAATGGTATCGGAGGAAATCCAGAAGTGGCATGGCAACGGCACGATTCTCGAGGAGGAAAAGAAGTGGGGCGTGAAGAACACCCCGTTCGCCGAGGAAATGCACAATAAGTATCCCGAGTGGCACTAAATCGTCCGTTTGAGCTGTAACTTTTGGTTAGCTTCACGAGGGGCTGTCGGTGGAGGCGCTCTATCACTGGTGTAGACGGCTATACGACGACACCGCGATCAATTACACGATCTGCTACGATCCCTTCGATCGCGCCCGCATGGCTCATGGAATACTCACCACCATCGAGCTGGCGGCGACCTGTCTGGTCTTCTCGGTCATCATCGGTGTGGTCGGCGCCTGGTTGCAAGGCTCGCGCTTTGTCTGGACCAAGCGCATCGTGCAAGGTTACATCCAGTTTTTTCGCAACACCCCTCCCCTCGTGCAGCTCTATTTTTTCTACTTTGCGCTCGGCAATCTCATGCCGAGATCCACGAACGCTTACGGTTTTCAGGAACCGATGTTGGACAACTTCGATTGGGCGGTCATCGCGCTCTCTTTTTTTGCCGGCGCGTTCAACGTCGAGATTTTTCGCTCCGGCATCGAGGCAGTGCCGACCGCCACGGTCGAGGCGGCCGAGGCGCTCGGCTACAGTCGGCTGAAGGCTTACATGCACATCGTGCTGCCGCTCGCTTTCCGCGTGGCGCTGCCGGCACTCAACAACAATTTGGTTAACCTGATCAAGACCACCACGATCGCTTACGCGATCGCGGTGCCGGAGATGCTTTACGTTTCTAACCAGATCTGGTCGGACAACGTAAACGTACCCGAAATGATGATCTTTTTGTTACTCGCTTACGTCGGGCTCGTGGCGCTGTTGGTGTGGGGCATGCACAGGTGGGAGCATGCGATGCGCATTCCGGGTTACGGAGGGGGCACATGAGTCGCCGCCCTGTTTTGCACAGCGCGAGCAGCGATCTGCCCGTGCTCATGGCGCCGAGAGGCCTCCCGCATCGGGCGCCCGTGCACGAGCGGTTTACCGGCCTGCCGATGGTGCGCTTGGAGGCGAGGCACGGATTAGGGCTCTTGCTGCTGTTTCTGGTCGCAAGCGGCGTAGCGCAAGCCCAGGTTCCGCCGGAAAATCCCTCCATCATCGCAAGCGTGATCAGGTGGGCGCCGCTCCTGCTGAGCGGGTTTGTCTTTAACCTGGCGATCAGCTTCATTGCCATGGCCGGCGGCACGATCGTGGGTGCCTTTCTCGGCATCGCGCAGATCTCCTTGTTGCCGCCGGTGCGAAAGGGTTCTTGGTTTGCGACTCAGTTCTTTCGCAATGCCCCATGGCTGGTACTGCTGTTTTTCGTGATGTTCTTGCTCCCCTTCCAGTTCAGGATCGGTGGTTTCACAATCCCGTTTCCCGATTGGGTGAAAGCGACGCTCGGGCTAGCTTTGCCAGTCATGGCCAATGTCTCGGAGATCGTGCGCGGGGCTATCCAGTCGATCCCGAGCGGACAGTGGGAAGCGTCGGAATCGCTCGCCTTCACGCGTCGCCAAACTCTATGGATGATTATTCTTCCCCAGTGCATCAAGCGCATGATGCCGCCGTGGATGAATCTTTATTCCATCTTAACCATGGGGACCGTGCTGGCCTCGGTCGTCGGGGTCAACGAGATGCTGACGCTGACCCAGCAGGCATTGGCGGCGGAGAACCGGGCAGCGCTGCTTGTGCCGTTTTATGCCTTCGATCTGGTGGTGTTCTTTATCTATTGCTACCCGATCGCGCGCTCGACGGTATACCTTGAACGCAGGTATGCGGTGAAAATTTAGCTGACTGTGAGACGGCCGTTTACGACCACGTTTTACGGTCCACTACTAGTCAATCTTAGAGAGCAGTCATGAGCCAGTCGCCCGCCACCAACGAATTCCAGTCAACGGTGTGGACCGAGGACCAGCCGATCGTCAGTGTGCGCGACGTTCACAAGTCATTCGGTTCGCTGGAGGTGCTCAAGGGGATCTCGCTGGACGTGATGAAGCGGGAGGTAATCTGTGTCATCGGTCCGTCCGGCTCCGGTAAGTCGACGTTCATCCGCTGCATCAACGCCCTGACAACGATAGACCAGGGCTCGATCAAGGTCAAAGGACAGGAGGTGCACGACCCTAAGCTCGACAGGCTCGAGTTGCGGAAGAAGGTCGGCATCGTGTTCCAGCAGTTCAATTTGTTTCCGCACAAGACGGCGTTGCAAAATGTCATGATGGCGCCGATTCATGTGCTCAAGCAGGACAAGAAGGAGGTCGAGGGGCGCGCCTATCAGCTGCTGAAAAAAGTTCGCCTGGAAGGCAAGGAGCACGCTTACCCGGGCGAGCTGTCCGGTGGCCAGCAGCAGCGCGTGGCGATCGCGCGCTCCCTGGCTATGAACCCCGATATTATGCTTTTCGACGAAGTGACTTCGGCGCTCGATCCGGAGACGGTGAAAGAGGTGTTGCTCACGATCAATCAACTGGTCGAAGACGGCATGACTTGTATCCTAGTGACGCATGAAATGGGTTTCGCGCGCGAGGTGGCTGATCATATTTACTTTACGGACCGGGGTGTGATCGTCGAGCATGGTCCACCGGCAACCTTTTTCAAAGAGGCCAAGGACCCGCGCACCAAGGAGTTTTTGAGCCAAATTCTCTGAGGTCACTGACCGCCCTTGCTGTGAGCGACTGGCTACCTTATGGTGCGACGATGTTCGAGTTAAGCGAAACCCAGAAAGCGCTGCAGCAGAGCGCCCGCAAGCTGGCGCAGAGGGAATTCGCGCCGCGCGCCGCTGAGATCGACCGCTTGGAACAATACCCGTGGGACAATGTCGAGCGGCTGAAGCAGGCCGGCTTCATGGGCATGACCATTCCCCAGGAATACGGTGGCCAGGGGCTTGGCTATCTGGACGCCGTGTTGGTGATTGAGGAAATGGCCAAGGTGTGTGGGGTCACCGGACGAATCGTCGTTGAGGCCAATATGGGCGCTATCGGCGCCATCATGAAGTACGGCACTGAGAGTCAGAAAAAACTTGCTGCGGAGTTGGTACTAGCCGGTGATAAGCCGGCGATTTGCATCACCGAGCCCGAAGCCGGCAGCGCCGCAACGCAGATGACCACACGCGCCGATCGCAAGGGAGATCTTTATGTGCTGAATGGTCGCAAACACTGGATCACCGGCGGTGGTGTGTCCAAACTGCATCTGATCTTTGCTCGTGTATTCGAAGACGGTGTGGAGCAAGGTATCGGCGGTTTCATCGCCGTACGCGATCAGGCCAAAGGTCTTACCGTCGGCAGACGCGAGCCGGCTATGGGCCTGCGCGGCATTCCGGAATGTGAGCTCCTGTTTGAGGATTTGCAGATCCCGCGGGAGATGATGCTGGTGCCTCCCGAGGGTATTCGCCGCGGCTTCGCCGGGCTGATGAACGCCTACAATGGCCAACGTGTCGGTGCGGCCACAGTGGCGCTCGGCGTCGCCGCCGGCGCGTTCGAGCTCGCACTCGATTATGCGCAGACGCGCAAACAGTTCGACCGGCCGATCTGCGAGTTTCAAGGATTGCAGTGGATGCTAGTCGATATGCATACGCAGCTGGCCGCCGCGCGATTGTTGATACACAAGGCGGCTGCCGGTGCTGGCAGCGGTTTCCCGGATATTACCGAGGCTGCGCAGGCGAAGGTATTTGCCTCCGATATGGCAATCAGAGTGACCAACGACGCGCTACAGGTTTTTGGCGCGGCCGGCTACTCGCGTGAGCTGCCACTTGAGCGCATGGTGAGGGACGCGCGCATGTTCACCATCGGCGGCGGGACAGCACAGATTCTGCGTACGGTCATTGCTTCGCAACTGCTCGGGCGCAAGTTGCCGCAGACGCGCGATGGTTACTTAAACCTCAAAGAGCACAAATGACGCTGGCGCCCGCTGTCACCATTAGACCTCATGCCGAACGCCGCTGACATTATTGCTCGCAGACTATATGACGCCGGTTGCCGCTACGCCTTTGGCATACCCGGAGGTGAAACTCTAACCTTGATGGCCGCGCTGAAGGCGGCTGGCCTGGACTTCGTATTGACCAAGCAGGAGAACTGCGCGGGATTCATGGCCGAAGGCACGTTTCACGCGAGCCGGGCGCCGGGCGTGATGATGGCGACGCTGGGCCCGGGCGTGGCCAACGCGGTAACGGTGATCGCCAATGCCATGCAGGATCGCGTACCGTTGATCGTGCTCACGGGTTGCGTCGATGCGGCCGATGCGCTCACTTATACGCATCAGGTATTCGATCATCATGCACTGCTCGCGCCGATCACCAAGGCCAGTCTCAGGGTCATCGACGGAGCGGTCGACACCGTGATCGACAAGGCAGTGTCAATCGCGCTCGATGACCAGCCGGGTCCCGTGCATATAGATGTGCCTGTCAGTTTGGCGGCCAGCCCGCAGGCCGGTGCTGCCGGTGCGCGGCGTGTGCGCCCGGCCGCGATGGCCCCGGCGGCCGGCCCAGAGCTCGAACGTGCGCGACGTCACCTTCAGGATGCTACGCGCCCACTGATGATCGCCGGTGTCGATGTGCTGCATCACGATGCCGCCGCCGCCGTGGCATCGATGGCACAAGACTTTCGTATTCCGTTGATCACCACGTACAAAGCGAAGGGCGTGTTAAGCGAGGAAAACCCGTTGTGTCTGGGTGCAGCGGGGTTGTCGCCAACGGCCGACAAGTTCCTGCTGCCACTGGCCAAGCACAGTGATCTAATCTTGCTTGTTGGTTATGACCCCATCGAGATGCGCAGCCCCTGGCGTGACGCTTGGGATCGCCACACACCGGTAGTCGAGTTCGCCTCGGTGCCGAATACGCATTACGTGCACCAGGCGCGCATCAGCTTCATTGGTCACGTGGGAGCGGGATTGCAGGCCTTGCGCGAAGGAATAGAGACTAAACACAACACTTGGCCAGGCAAAGAGCCTGAGGCCGCGCGCGCGGCCATGAAATCGACCTTCCGTGCCGATGAAGAATGGGGCCCCGCGGCAGTGGCCGATACAGTCAGGCAGGTGTTGCCGCGCAGTGGTGTTGCCACCGTCGACAGTGGGGCGCATCGCATCCTGTTGAGTCAGGTGTGGGAGTGTTATGCGCCGCGTACGTTGTTGCAGTCCTCGGCCTTAGGTGCGATGGGCAGTGCGTTACCGCTCGCGATCGGCTACAAGCTTGTCGAGGCGCAACGCCCAGTAGTTGCGTTTACCGGCGATGCCGGACTCGAGATGGTGCTCGGTGAGCTCGCCACGTTGCGGGACCTCAAGCTCGGCTTGGTGGTGATAGTGTTCGTCGACGAGCAGCTCGGATTGATCGAGCTCAAGCAACGCAGTGCCGGATTTAAGAATCTGGGTGTAGATTTCGGCGCTACTAACTTTTCGGCCGTGGCGCTGGCCATGGGTGGTTACGGGGCACTGGTTCGCAACCGTAATGATCTGGTCCAGGAAGTCAAGACAGCGCTCGCGCGCAATACTTTTACTGTCATCGCCTGCGCCATCGGTCGTCGTGCCTACGACGGCCGGTTATGAGTCGAGGGGCACACCCCGTAAGCACCACTGTGATCCCGCCTAAGCGGGTTGTCGTGGATCGCCGCGATAGAAGTCACTTAGGCGCGATAATTTTGGTGCTTACCGCTTGGTTCGCGCCGGCGCTCGTCAGTTGCGCGGAGCAAACGCGAACGTCCGTGACATCTGTCCCACTGGAAAATACGAATTGGATCCTTGTGCGCCTCGGCGACAAACCGATTAGTGTGACAGCGGCAAGGCAAACGCCATCGCTGAAGCTGGTGCCAAAAGGCAAGAGTGCCCACGGCTCGACTGGCTGCAACCGGTTTCAGGGCGGCTACCGCGTGGAGGGGAGCACGCTGCGTTTCACTGGCATCGCGGCCACAAGAATGTTCTGCGCCGATGCGCGCGAACTCGAAGAGCAATACGTCCGGGTGCTCGACGCAACCGCGCGCTGGAAGATTGTCGATGCTCATCTCGAGCTATACGACGCCGCCGGTGCGCGCCTAGCGCTAATGGCGCCGGGTTCATGACTATCGCTGGTCGCATGCGGTGGGCGAACCGCCCGTGGTGACAGCACTCGACTATACTGAAGAGAAACTTCACTGGCCCGGGGCTCGAAAGAAGAGAGCGGGCGTGCTCAGACCGCTGCGATATGATCGATCAGCGCAATCTACAGTTAGTGCTGCAATCCCACTTTCCGGTTGTGGTCGTCGAGACGCACGAAGAGCAACGGGCGCTGGATCTGCTCAAGAACATCGTGGCGCGCGACGGCACGCGGCTACTGCTTTGGACGGCGACTGAAGGTCTGAAAGACTACTTGCTCGGCGTTTCCACTCCGAGCGTTGAGGGCTGGACCGTCGAGGATATGGCGCCGAAACAAGAGAATCGCACGCTCGAACCGGACGAGATGCTGGATGCAGTCAAGCAAGATACCAAGCGCAGCATCGTCGTACTGCTGGATTTTCATCCTTATCTCACCAACCCGAAGATCGTGCGCCTACTTAAGGAAATCGCGCAGCAGCGCCCCCTGAACGGCAACACCTTGGTATTGATCAGTCATAAGCTCGACCTACCGGCAGAGCTTAGGAAGCTGTGCGCTCATTTCGAGCTATCCCTGCCGGGCAGTGACGCAATTCGTGAGCTCGTGTTGGATGAGGCCAAGGTTTGGAGCCTGAAGCATCAGCGCAAACTGAAGGTAGACAGAAAGGCGCTGGACTTGTTGGTGCAAAATCTGCAGGGCCTCACCGTGAGTGATGCCAGACGCCTAATAAGAAACGCCATCTATGACGGTGCCATTACCCACAGCGACATGAAGGGGGTAATGGATGCCAAATACGATTTGGTGGAACAAACAGGTGTACTGTCTTTCGAGTACGACACGGCCAGTTTTGCCGACGTCGGCGGGTTTCAGCACATGAAGCAGTGGTTACAGAAACGCACCCGGCCGTTTCTGGATATGCGCTCGAAGATCGACGTGCCGAAGGGGTTGTTGCTCATAGGCATACAGGGCTGCGGCAAGAGTCTCGCCGCCAAGAGCATCGCCGGATTATGGGGAGTGCCTTTACTGCGCCTCGATCTCGGTGCTGTGTATAACAAGTTCATCGGCGAGACCGAAAAAAACATCAGGCAAACACTAAAGTCGGCCGAGGCATTAGCGCCTTGTGTGCTTTGGATCGACGAGGTCGAAAAGGGTATCGCGACCAACGAGGCCGACGGCGGCACATCCGCCAGAGTGCTCGGCACGTTGCTCACCTGGATGGCGGAAAAGAAAGCACGCGTATTTGTCGTTGCTACTGCGAACGACATCATGAAGTTGCCACCAGAGCTGCTACGCAAGGGCAGGTTAGATGAGATATTTTTTGTTGACCTGCCTTCCCAAGCAGTGCGGGCGTCAATACTGGCCGTGCATTTGCAGAAACGCGATATTGACTCTACCCGTTTCGACTTGCAGCGCATCGCCAAAGCGAGCGAAGGTTTTTCCGGAGCCGAACTCGAGCAGGCCGTGGTGTCGGCGCGCTACTCAGCGCTCGCCGAGGACAAGAAGCTTAAGACCGAACATATCCTGGCAGAAGTGG
>QKEI01000138.1 GCA_003251795.1 Candidatus Muproteobacteria bacterium | reverse complement strand
CGTCGTTGCCCTCGACACGCACCGGGTATGTTTGCAAATCTCTGTCGGCGGGGTCGTCCAACACCTTGCCACTGACGACGTTGAAACGGCTGCCATGCAGCGGGCACTTGACCAGCTCACCCTTTAACGAGCCGCTTGCGAGCGAGGCGTCCTCGTGCGTGCAGGTGTCGTCGACTGCGTAGTAGCGTCCATCGACGTTGACCAACAAGACTGCATGACCGTCGATGTCGAAGCGTTTCATCTGCCCCGGCCTGATCTCAGCAGCGGTGGCGATACGCACGAACCCAGCGGGCATCGGTAAGCTCCTTCCTGGTTTGATTGTCAGCGTGCAAACTTGTTATCCCGGCACCGGCGATGTGGCGCCACGCGAGCGCAGATAGATAATGGCCGCCATGGCACAGCACAGAGCGAACAGCGTAACGGTGGCAGGCGCGCCTAGGGAATGCGCGAGCACTCCGGCAAACAGGCTACCGAAAGGCATGAAGCCGATGAAGATGATTGCGAACAGTGACATCACGCGACCGCGTACCTCGTCGTCGGCGGTCAGTTGGATCATCGTGTTGGCCGACGCTACTGCGCTCACCTGCCCTGCTCCAGCCAACACCAGTATCAGCAGCGCCAGCCACAGGACATCGATCTGCGCGAACACGCTGGCCGCCACGCTGGCAATCAATGCCGCCACGCCAATGGTCGCATCGAGTCCGGCGTAGCTACGGCGATGCGCCAAGCGCAGGGCCCCCGCCAGGGCGCCGACGCCTGTCGCTCCGAACAATAGGCCCAGGACGCGTGGCCCGCTGGCGAATACCTCCTTGGCAAATACCGGCATGAGCACCAGCACACACGAGGCGAGCAGGCTGATAACACCCACCATGAGCAGCGCGGCACGGATCCGTGGCCGCCGCCAGGCAAATTGCAGACCCTCCTGCAGGTGTTGCATGACAGAACCATCGCTGTGCAATCGCGGCGATACGGTTTCCTGTATCAACAGTAGACTGCTGAGCACTGCAAGGAAGCTCGCCGCGTTGATCAGAAACACCGTGCCTTCGCCATACCAGAGTACCAACCAACCGGCGATTGCTGGCCCGAGGAAGCGCGCAACATTGAAAGCGCCCGAGTTCAAGGCAATGGCATTCGCGAGATCTTCGCGCGGCACCAGCCCGTTAATGAAAGAATGGCGTGCCGGCATCTCGAACGCTTGAATCACACCCAGCAATGTCGCCAACACCAGGATCTGCCACGGCCTTATCCACCCCCCGAGCGTCAGCGTGCCCAACACTAACGCCTGCAACATGGCAGCGCTCTGCGCCACGATCATCAGCCGTCTCCGCGAGAAGCGGTCTGCGGTCACGCCGCCGAGTAGACCGAGCAGCAATACCGGCAACAGGTTGAAGAAAGAAACCAGGCCCAGCCATGAAGCTCGAATTCGTTAGCCTGTAGACCAACCAAGCCTGTGCTACCGTCTGCATCCAAGTGCCGTGCAGCGAGGCCAACTGACCGAGATAATAGAGGCGAAAATTGCGATGTCTGAGAGAACGGAAAACTACGAGCAAGGAGCCGACCCCCATAACTCAGTCGGGCCGCTCATAGCGAAACGCAACGAGGCCGCTTTTTCGTGTCGGCGCTCGCGCAGTTACTCGCCACCTCTTGCTACAAGTCCTAATGCGAAGAACCAAACGAGGGATCAACACTTTGCTGCGGTACCGGCAAACCAGCAATACGGCTAGCCTGAGTTACCGGACCTTTGGGGAACAGTCGATAAAGGTATTTGCGTCCACCCTTTGCTGCATAGGCAGTATCGAGCACCTCGGTCATTTTGCGTGCGGGTAGTCTGCCGTGTTTCATGTAGTGGTTTCTCAAGAGCCGCACGACCTCCCAGTGCGCATCGCTCATCTCCACCCCTTCTTGTTGCGCAAGCGCCTGGCCGATAGTCTCGTTCCACTCCCCCAAGTCCAATAGATGGCCGTCTGTGTCGTTCTCGGCCGCGTCCTTGTTGACGATGAATTTCATGATGTCCGACATCTGCACGCCTCCACCTGCTGAGGGATACACTATCTTTTCGTCGACACAGTATACCGCGACCGCATCGATTCCCGAGTGCCCGGCGCTCTATTCTTTAACACCGTCGCTGTGACGCTGCACTCGATCAGGACAGGTGCCAACAGCTTTGCTACACTGCTCACAACACATTGACCACGGAGGAAAACCACACCGATGGGGGCGTGCGCAGGCAGTGAGCCTTTTGCGCTGCGAGTATTAGGCGACAGCATGGCGCCGGAGTTCGAGCAAGGCGCAATCATCATAGTCGAGCCAGCGGGCGTGCTCGAAGGCGGATGTTTTGTCGTCGCCCAGCATGAAGATGAGTATCTTTTTCGCCAACTGATCATCGACGGAAATCGCTGGCTGCTGAAGCCGCTGAACGGCGCTTACCCGACGCTTGAAATTCCCGGACCACAAGCCATCAAGGGACGCGTCATTCAAAAGGCCGGCAAGCACCGGAAAGACCGCGTGTACTACGTCTGAACCTGCCTAGCTCTTCTGAGAAAGTCCGCGCTCGACCGCCATCACCGCCGCCTCCACGCGCGAATGCACACCAAGCTTGCGCAGTATGGCCTTTACGTGCAACTTCACGGTGCCGTCCGAGATGCCGAGTTTTCTCGCGATCACCTTATTGCTCTGACCCTCTGATACGTGACACAGAATTTCGCGTTCGCGTGGGGTTAGTTCGTCGAAGGGCTTAGTCCGTTCTTCTCCCGCAGCGGGCTCGCCCTGTTGCACCACCTTAGCCAGTATACCGGTCAGCTCCGGCGTCACGATGGTCTTGCCTTCGACAATGTCACGCAGCGTGCTCACCAGATTATCCGGCTCCATATCCTTGAGCAGATACCCCCGTGCACCAAGACGTAAAGACTCCACCAGATCCTGTTCGTCGCTGCTGGTCGTCAACATAACTACAGGAACATGGGGATTGGCTTCGCGCAGGCGTCGCAGCACTTCCAGCCCACCTATTTCTGGCATGCGCAAATCGAGCAACACCACGTCCGGTGCAAGCTCTTGGGCCAGCCGCAACCCCTCGGCGCCGGTGCCGACGGCGGCGATTACTTCGATATTGCGCTGTTCCAGCAGGCCCTGTAGGCCCGCACGAAACAGCGCGTGATCGTCTATTAGCAGCACCCGCATTGCTAGGCTGTGGCTTTCCCCAGGCCGTCGCGGTGTTTGGGATCGGGGAATGAAAGCATGATGCGGGTACCTTCACCGGCCTCGCTTTCCATCCGCAACTCGCCACCAAGCTGGCGTGCGCGGTCTTGCATAATGGAGAGCCCGATATGCTCACCAGCGGATCCTTCCATCACCGGCTCTTGAACGCCGATGCCATCGTCTTCTATGAGAACGAGGTAGTTACCGGCGCCATCATCACGTAGCAGGATGCGAGCGTTCTGCGCCTTGCTATGTTTACAGATGTTGTTCAACGACTCCTGAATAATGCGCAGTACCTGCAACCCGCACTCATCCGGGAATCGCGCGTTTTTCCACTCATTCTGCAGAAAGATATTGATACTGTTTTCCTTGCGAAAACGGCTCACTAGGTCTCCTATGGAAGGCAGCAATCCACGACCGCCGGTGGGCGCCCGGAAATGGGCGATCAGTTGTCGCAACTCCGTGTGCGCGGCATCCAAAGTGTTTTCGACTCGCTCCAGTTCCTGCCATAGCATCGACTCCTTGCCCTGGTGCAACGCCTGGTCAAGAACCCTGACCTGGAAGCGCACGCTCGCAAGGGTTTGCGCCAGTGAATCATGCAACTCGTACGCCAAGCGGGTACGTTCTTCCATGATCGAAAGTCGGTTTGCTTCCTCGTCCAGTCGCGCCTTCTCGATCGCCGTGCCGAGATGCCGACCGATTGTGGTAAACAGCTCCGTCATATCGTTGCTGGCCACGCGCTCGACATCTTCTACGAATAGATTGTATACCCCGACCGTCCGATCACGGTATAGCAAAGGCACCGCAACCATCTGGACCTTATCATTATCGAATAAACTTCTGAGCACTTCACTGCATCGGCGAATGTCAGGTTGAAAGCGAATATCGCCTTGCTTGATCGCCTGCCCGCAAACGCAACGATCCAACGCCAACACCTGCTCCCGCGCTGCCACATCCTTAGAAAGCCCGATGCTCGCGATCAGGCGCATTTCCTGGTCGTCGGTGCAGAGTCGTACGCAGGCGGCACGCGCATCGACGATGTCGCGCAACGTATACAGGACTCGCTCCAGCAGATCATCGATGCTACGCGCCGCATTGATGCTCGTAGAGGATTTCCAGGTAACGCGTTTTTTGCGCGAGGCGCTCGGTTTGCCGCTGCACCTCCGCCTCCATCTTGCTGCTGCATATCTGCAGTGCCTCACCGACGTCGTTGATATCACGCGCCAGCTCGGCGAACTCCCCGTCTGCCGGCTCTGAGACTCTCGCCGCTAAATTGCCGCCTTGCACCTGTAACGCCCAGTTGTGCAGTTCGGCCAATGGCTCGAGCAGCTGCCGGCGAATCGCCCGCACGACCAAAGCGGCCAACAAGATACCGCCAAGAGCCAGAAGTATCTGCAGGGGGGCGAGGCTACCGGCATAGGCGGGCACACGCATTATTAGGTATGCCGTCAGCGCACCCAATGCCAAGATGAGGGCGAGCCCTAAGAGCGGCGCAAATAACGGGCTAGCTAATGCGCGTCGGGCCCCCTGACGCCAGCCTGTCGACAGCCGTTGATTCTGCGGGGTCAGCCCGACCGGCTTGCCGGTCTCGGTGGTATGCGCTGTGTCAGTCATTGTTCGCCCGGTGCGCGCGAGCGGCTGCGCTGGGTCTGTGACCTATTATATGTCGATGAGGCTGAATATTGACAACGCGAGGTGCGTGGCCCTGGGTTAAGCCGGGTCATCCCCCTTTGGCGGCACATAATGCGGATCGCTCGGATTCATGAATATGAACTGGAAATCACCCGGTTCCAGCTCGACATAATCCAACACGGCCTCGGTTAGCAGTTCTGTGCTGGCTGGCCCTACCACCACCTCGACCCCATGCGCATTGATGCGAGTATCCTTGTCGTCGGCCACATCGAAACCCATAGCATACGCGATCGAGCCATCCGGCTTGCGTCGTGCCGCTACGCGCAGCACCAACCCCTGTGCGTCACTGTCACCCGCAACTGCACGGATTTGCTGGGCCGCCTGCTCAGTGATAGTCATCATCCGGCAAGCTCCGCCGATAACGGTCGCCGCTGTTTGCAGGCACGCACGTGACAGACGAAGCGTTCAACCCAGTGATTTTCCTCGACATCGCGAAGGTGCGCATAACTCGCCAGCACGTTCTTATAAACGATGCCATCGCGCTCTCCGTCGATGCCACTACCCCGCAACACTTGGTAGGCGAAGCGCACATCCACCCCCAGGTTCACAACACTGGAATGATGAAACTCATGCGCACTGAGTTCGGCCCGCCGCCCTTCGCGCAATGGCCAAGGAGCATCACTGGTCTCCTGCAAACGTACGTAACCGCGCCCCATCGGCCGCTCATGCATGAGCACATCCGCAGGAATCGCGCCGACCATCTCGCATATGCGGCCGTTCCAAGTGAGACTGCGTGCGAGATACATGAGCCCGCCGCATTCCGCGTACACCGGCAGACCTGCATTAACTGCCGTCGCGATGCTCGCGCGCAAGGCACGATTGCTCTCTAACGCCAGCATGTGCGTTTCAGGAAACCCGCCGCCGATGAACAGACCATCAACTTTGGGCAACTCAGGTTGGCGCAGGGTGTCGATGGGGACGAGTTCGGCTCCGGCGCGGCGGAACGCTTCCAGGTCTCCAGGGTAATAGAAGCCGAAGGCGCTATCCCGGGCGATAGCGATACGCACGTCGGCCGGCAGCGGCATCCGCGCCGGCTGGGGCACGACGATGTCAGGTGCTGGCGCGCTACCGGCAATCGCCAGCACGCGGTCAAGGTCGACCTGCATTGTTACCGCCTTAGCAATGCGTGCGATGCACGCGTGTCGCTGGGGATTTTCGTTGCTGGGAATCAACCCTAGATGTCGTTCAACGATGCCGAGTGTCGGATCGCGGTGCACCGCACCCAAAACGGGCACGTCCGTGTAGTGTTCGATGACGGCTCGAAGCTTAGCCTCGTGCCGGCTACCGCCGAGCATATTCAGCACCACGCCGGCAATGCGGATCTTGGGCTCGAACGCTTGGTAACCAAGTATCAACGGGGCGATACCGCGAGTCATGCCACGGGCATCGATCACCAGCAACACCGGCGCCGAAAGCAAGGTCGCCAACGCCGCATTGCTGTTACTGCCGTCAAGATCCAGCCCATCGTAGAGCCCCTTGTTGCCCTCGAGCAGCGAAATGTCGGCATCGTGTGAATAGCGCACAAAGTCTCGTCGAATCTCGTCAACGCCGGTGGTGTAGAAGTCCAGGTTGCGGCAAGGACGGCCGGCTGCCTCAGCGAGCCACATCGGATCGATGTAATCCGGACCCTTCTTGAATGGCTGCACTCGATACCCGCGCCCGCTGAGTGCGGAGCAAAGCCCAATGGCCACCGTCGTCTTGCCGGAGGACTTGTGGGAAGCGGAGATCAGTAGGTGCGCCATGGTTCTAGATTCACACGATGCGGGCGAGCATGCTCACGTCTGCGCCACATCGGGAATACGAATGCTTGCCGCAGGCCTAGTCGCGTCGGGTAAATCCGTATCCGCCAGACTCTGCGGGATAAAGGGCAATACCTTCAAAGCCAGTAAGGTTGCCAACAAGGCGAAGGCGGTGCCGCCGACACCGAGGCTGATCTCGGGCAGGCTCGGCGTATAGTGCGCCACGACACCATCGAAGAAACTGCTGTGCACCTCCATGCCGGGGAACATGACGAGTGGAAAAGCCTGTGCGCCAATGATCAGCACATATACTTGCGCCACGCCGCCGACAATGACCAGGACCGCTCCCGCGGCCGTGCACGCCCGCAGGCGCTTGCAGGCCGGCAGATAAAAGAGCGCCAACGGCAACAAGCTGCCAAGCAACACCTGTATCCCCCAGAAAAGCGCTGGATAAACTCCGCCATCGCGCAGCAGGAACCGCTCCCAGCCGTGGTGCTCGGTCGCGTACAGGTTGGTAATGTTGTAGGCGAGCACGAAATAGAGCACGGCCATTACGAAAATGCCAAGCAGATTTCGCAATCGCGCAACAACGACATCGCCCAGGGCGCGTCCGGTTCCGCGATACAGCGCCAGCAGTATCAACAGAAAGATTGCCGTGCCAAAGGAGAACGACATGACGATAAACAT
>QKEI01000269.1 GCA_003251795.1 Candidatus Muproteobacteria bacterium | reverse complement strand
ATCGCCGGAACCTACGCCTCTTGCCATCAACGCGAGTAGTAATGCATCGGTACCGTTGGCGCACGACAAGGTGAATCGTGCGCCACAGAATTCGGACAAGCGCTTTTCGAGCTCAGCGACTTCCGGTCCCAATATGTATTGCCCGTGCGCCAGCACACGCGCGATGGCTGCATCGAGCTGCGTTCGTATCCGTTCCTGCTGTGTCTTAAGATCGATAAATGGAATCATAATTGGTCACTGGTAATAGGTAATTGGTGATGAATAATCAGTGCTGAGGTCTCAGGGCTTAGGACTCAGTGGTTCCCTTACGATGGCTCAATCCTTAGTACTTAGTCCTCCGTCCTTAGTCCTTGTCCTTAGTCTTTGTGTCGGTTGTACACATCGTCGAAGCGGACAATGTCGTCCTCGCCAAGATAGCCGCCGGACTGCACTTCGATGATTTCAAGCTGAATATTGCCAGGATTTTCCAGGCGATGCTTGGTGCCCACGGGAATATAGGTCGATTGGTTTTCGGTTAGCGTAAAGACCTCCTCGCCGCGGGTAACCCGGGCGGTCCCCTGAACCACCACCCAATGCTCGGCCCGGTGATGATGTAGTTGCAAGGAAAGCGCCGCACCTGGTTTGACACTGAGACGTTTCACCTGGAAGCGCGCACCGGCATCAACGCCCTCATAGGAACCCCACGGACGATACACACGCCTGTGCACTTGATGCTCGCTGCGGCCCTCGGCCCTCAGACGGGCAACGATTTCCTTGACGTCCTGAGCGCGCTCTTTCTTCGATACCAACACCGCATCCGGCGTCTCAACGACAATGATGTCATCGAGCCCAACCACAGCAAGCAGGCGATGCTGGGAAATCAACAACGCGTCTCGCGTGTCATGCACGTAGACATCGCCACTGACAACATTGCCGGCTACATCGCGGCTACCGCTTTCCCACAGGGATGACCACGCCCCGACATCTGACCAGCTCGCATCGAGCTCAACGACAGCCGCACGATCTGTCTTTTCCATGACCGCGTAGTCGATGGAGTTGCTCGGACAGCGCGCAAATGTTTCCTTGTCTATGCGGAAAAAATCGCCGTCGTTCTTGCCCTTTGCGTGCGCTGCTTCGCAAATCCGGGCAATCTCCGGTTCAAACCGTTTGAGCTCCTCGAACCAAACCGACAGGCGCACCATAAACATGCCACTGTTCCAGGCGTATTCCCCGGAGTCGACATAGAGCTTAGCCGTAGCCAGGTCAGGTTTTTCGACAAACGCAGCGACATCGTGTCCCTTGCCCCGCTTGATGTAACCGTAGCCCGTCGCTGGGGCCGTAGGCTTGACACCAAATGTGACCAGGCGCCCTTTGGCAGCGAGCGGCAACGCTTTTTTCACGCTTTCCCGAAAAGCAGCACTGTCACGAATGTTGTGATCGGCCGGCATGACCAACAGAATCGGATCGCCGGCTCCCCGCTTCAATACGAGTGCAGCGAGCGTCAACGCGGGCGCTGTATTGCGGCCAGTTGGCTCGAGCATGATCGCCAATGGCGACTTGCCTAGCTGTCGCACTTGCTCGGCGACAAGAAAACGATGTTCCTCGTTACAGACGAACAACGGGTTCGCCACTTGTTCGGCTCCATCCAGCCGCAGCACGGTTTCCTGCAGCAGCGTCCTCTCACCCGTAAGTGCTAGCAGCTGCTTTGGGTATTGCTCGCGCGACAATGGCCACAAGCGCGTGCCTGAACCGCCGGACAATATAACTGGGTAAATCCGTGATTCGTTATTGGTCATAGACACGTAGTAAGCAAAATCAGTTACGAATCACCGATCACGTGATCTTATAGTACTGTTTGTACCACTCGACAAACTTCGCCACACCGGTCTCCACCGGCGTCCGTGGCCGGAAACCGACATCGCGCTCGAGGGCGGTCACGTCTGCATAGGTCGCCGGTACATCACCGTCTTGCAGCGGTAACAGCTCCATTCTCGCCTTCTTGCCGAGACAGTTCTCGAGCACCTGGATATACCGCATGAGCTCCACCGGCTGATTGTTGCCGATATTGTAAATGCGGTACGGTGCGTAACTGGTAGCAGGGTCGGGTAACTCGTGGTTCGTGGCCTTTGAACCGGTATGCACGCCGCTTAAGGTGTTTCTCCAATTGTCGTTCGCGACCGGGACTTTGTCTATGACCCGAACTACTCCTTCGACGATGTCATCAATGTAAGTGAAATCGCGAATCATCTGGCCGCGATTGAATACGGGAATGGCCTGGCCCTCCAGGATCCCCTTGGTGAACTTGAAAAGCGCCATATCGGGCCGGCCCCAGGGTCCATAGACGGTAAAGAAGCGCAAGCCCGTACAGGGCAAGTTATATAGATGGGCGTAAGTATGCGCCATTAGCTCGTTGGCCTTCTTGCTGGCCGCGTACAGTGACACCGGATGATCGACGTTGTCATGTTCGGAGAACGGTAATCTAGTGTTGGCTCCGTATACGGAGCTCGACGAGGCAAACACCAGGTGCTTGACACCGCTGTGGCGACAACCCTCGAGGATATTGCAAAAACCCACAAGGTTCGCGTCGATGTAAGCATGCGGATTTTCGATCGAATAGCGCACGCCAGCCTGGGCAGCCAGGTGCATCACCGCCTCAAAGCGCTGCTGCTCGAATAACTTAGGTACCGCCTGCCGGTCGACGATATCCAGTTTCTGGAATGCGAAATCGGACCGACCCTGAAGGCGTGCCAACCGTGCCTCCTTCAAGCTGACGTCATAATAGTTATTCATGTTGTCAATACCGTATACCTGATCACCGCGCTCGAGCAGACGTGCGGCCAACGCTGCACCGATAAATCCGGCAACTCCAGTTACTAAGACTTTCATCGTGACCCTAACAGAAGGACTGAGGACTAAGGACGCAGGACTCGTGCAATAACAATGGTTGGTTCTCGATTATCTCAGCCCTCAGTCCTGAGACCTAGTTTCAGGCACGCTACCGCCATGCAGAACGGCTTTACGTTCCGCACGGCTTGCCAAACCGCCTACAAAAT
>QKEI01000069.1 GCA_003251795.1 Candidatus Muproteobacteria bacterium | reverse complement strand
CGCCGGCTTCGGCCACGCCCAATCGGCTCTTGCCCACGGACTCGGCCGGCGCTACGACCTGCCGGTGCCGCTTGACCTTTACCTGTACGCGGCCGGCGCAACCGTCGCCGTTTCGTTCCTGCTGATCGCCTGGTTCATACGCAGTACTGAGCAGCGGCGGGGCTATCACCGGATAAATCTGCACGACTATAAGCTCGGCCGACTCCTCACCCAGCCGGCCTGCGGCTTCGCCTGGCAGGTGCTCGGCGTGTGGCTGCTGGTCATGGTGATCCTGACAGGGTTGTTCGGCGCTCAACGCACCATGGGTAACTTCGCTCCGGTGTTCGTCTGGATCATCTGGTGGGTCGGTCTTGCCTATGTGTCCGCGCTTTGGGTGCTGGTGAATCCCTGGCGCGCCAGTTTCGCCTGGGCTGAGGTGCTTTACCGACACCTGCGCCCGGGACGCGAGCTCAGCTTACACCTGCCGTACCCGCCGGCATTCGGTGTGTGGCCGGGCGCGCTCTTGTTTCTGGCCTTCACCTGGGCGGAGCTCGTTCACTCGGGCGCGGCAGTACCGGTCAACGTTGCCGCAATGGTGCTCGCCTACTCTGCCATTACCTGGGGCGGCATGTTTGTCTTCGGGCGCGAGCGCTGGCTCAGACACGGCGAGGCTTTCTCCCTAGTCTTCCGCGTGCTGGCACGATTCGCACCGACTGAGGTGAGGGTATCGCAGACAACACTTTGCAAGAACTGCCCGCTTGCGTGTCTCGATCGGCAGGGCGAATGCATAAACTGCAGCGAATGCTACGAACGCGCGGACGACAGTGCCCGCGAGTGGTCATTGCGGCCCTACGCCGTCGGGTTGCTGCGCGACGAAATAGTGTCAACATCCATGATAGCGTTTGTGCTACTCATGCTATCGACGATTCTGTTTGACGGTTTCATGGTCACCGCACCTTGGACCCAGCTGGCGATGGATCTTTACGCCGTGTTACCCAACCTGGGCGGGAATCGACTAGCACTGATACGCACGTTTGGCCTGCTCGCCTCGTGGGTGCTGTTTATAATCGTTTACGGCGGGGTGTGCTGGCTCATTAGCGCATCCAGCGGCCGACGAATCTCCACGTGGGAATCGGCGGTGTGCTTTATCTACACGCTGGTGCCGATCGCCATAGCCTATCATCTGGCCCATTATCTGACTTATCTGCTGGTGCAGGGACAATTCATCATCCCTTTGCTTTCCGATCCTTTTGGATACGGATGGGACCTTTTCGGCACGCGCGACTACCGTCCCGACATCGCTATCGTCGGCGCACGTTTTGCCTGGTACACGTCGGTGATCACCATCGTTTGCGGGCACGTAATCGCCGTGTATCTAGCGCACGTGAAAGCGGTACAGACGATACCAGACGCGCACGCGGCTCAGCGTAGTCAATATCCGATGACGGTGTTGATGGTGGTGTACACATTCTGTGGGCTCTGGGTGCTGGCCCAGCCGATCGTCAATAATCCGGTCACAGCCGGTACCCTTGGCCTCCTCAGCGCTCGTTGACGTCGCCCGCGGGAATCGCACCGAAGGCGTTGCCT
This sequence comes from Candidatus Muproteobacteria bacterium, assembly GCA_003251795.1. Classification (GTDB taxonomy): domain Bacteria; phylum Pseudomonadota; class Gammaproteobacteria; order Acidiferrobacterales; family SPGG2; genus SZUA-472. Next base: position 10,233 of record QKEI01000069.1, on the reverse strand, counting down.
AGCTAAACCGCTCTCCATGGCTATGCCTCTGATCTAGCAGCAATAACGCATATTGATGCGCTGCAACCAAAACCGCTGGGAACGGAGCTAAGGAACAACGATTACATCCAGTTGTGCCGCCGGCCCACTTTCCATTTTGAAAGCGCGGCAACGGGAGTATATTGCTCTTGCAGGCCGTCTGGTTCGGGGGCTTTGCGGCGAAAGAAATAGCACCGGCAGAGGTTTCTGCCACGACAAGCACAGGAGGGTATTATGGATGAGCAAAAACAAGTTACTCGTCGAGACTTTCTCAGGCAGCTCGGCGTAACCGTCGGTGCCGCGGGGTTGGGTGCCACGGGTATCGGCGCCACGGGATATCTCGCGGCGCCCGCTCGGGCTGCGATGAAACCCAAGGGGAATATCCCCAGCACACCGATCAAAACCGGGCACATAACCTTTCTCACGGGACCAGCCGAGCTTTTGGGCGGTCCAGGACTGCGCGGACATTTGCTGGCCGCCGAGGAGATCAATGCGCAGGGTGGCATACTCGGCAAGCGCAAGATCGAGACCATCCAAGCCGACGAGGCAGCCGGCACCGACGCCAACGTCAAGGAGCTTCGCCGCATGAAGCTCTCGGAGAAGATCGACCTCTTTACCGGCGTCATCTCCAGCGGCAACACGCCGGCCTTGGGCCCGGTAGCGGAAGAGCTCAAGGTGTTGACGATGTTCAACGACGGCTGCACGGACTTTCTGTTCGACAAAGCTGTGCCGAATCCGAAGTACGTATTCCGCGTGACCAACATCCAGTCGGCGGACGGGGTTACCGCTGCGGTGGGAGCAGCGCAACACTGGCCCAAGGCACGCAAGATTGCCTCTATCCAGCCAGACTACAGCTACGGGCGAAACGTGCATGAGCACTTCACGCTCGCGCTCGAACGCTTGACCGGCGGGATCGAGGTCGTGGCGGAGGCCTGGCCAAAGCTATTCACCACGGACTTCACGCCTCATATCACCAAACTACTTTCGGCGAAACCCGACTTATTGGTCGTCGGTCTTTGGGGAGGCGACTACGTAGCATTCTACAAACAAGCGCTGCGTTACGGGCTGTTCGACAAGATGAAGGTCGCCACCACGCTCGCTTTCGGCGGCGTTCCCCATGCCGTCGGCAAGGATCATCCGGAAGGCGTGCTTGCGGGCGTACACGCAAACTACCACTTCCTGTACCCACCGGGCGATCAATGGCCTGTCAACAAGAAGTTCGTTGACACGTATCACAAGCGCTGGAAGGAGTATCCCAGCTTTGAATCGGACGGCGCCTATACCACGCTGATGATGTACAAGGCGGCAGTGGAGAAGGCCAATCAGCTCACGGGCGGCTGGCCAGATGACGAGGCGATCATTGCCATGCTCGAAGGCATGGGATACGACTCGCCGGCGGGCTATGTGTATATCCGTCCCGATAATCACCAGGGCTACAAGGATGCGGTGACAGGGCTGACGAAGAATTTGCCCGAGTACGATTTTCCGGTGTGGGATCCCAATTCCATCGTCTATATCCCGATCCGGAGTATCACTGCGCCGCCGAACTGGCCAAAGCCGGGGCAGGGCGGGAACAACGAGTCGACCGCAGCGGCCGATTGGATTAAGAAGACCTGGCCCAAAGCCAAGGCATGAGGTAACAGCATCCGCGGGTAACGGTCATGCGCGTGCAGCGCATGACCGTTACGCCGGTGCCTGTTAGGAGGCGCCCGAGCTCAACGCATAGGGCGCACCTCTTTTCGAGTCTTGCATGCGATCGATCCAGTGACTATCAAGCGTCTCAGCGGCGTCACGCTGGTGTGCCTTGGCGTATTGCTGGGGGGCACAAGCCTCGCCGATGCCGGACACGAGGTCACGCACATCCCCTCGTATTACCCGCAAGAGATCGCCATCGAAAGCGTAGATCCGGCGGCGGCAGCAACGGAGCTGACAAAGAATAAGATGCAGGCGTACATCGGCTCGCTGCCACGCTTTGCCGGGCCTATCCCAAAGAATGTAAAAGCAGTCGAGTCGCTCGATGCCTTCTTGGTCCTCAGTTTCAACCCTGCGTCCAATGTCTCAAGGCAAGGTGACGAGCGCTGCGCCTTGGCACGCGGAATTGTCGCGGCACTTGCAGGAAGCTCCTCAGCGGACGTCAGGCTCACGCCCTATCCGGTCACGCCGTTTCACCCAGACTATCTGCAGCATCTCGATCGCATCGAACAAGCCAAGGCGATGGTCGCGTCTCAGGGCGCCATTAAACAAGCGTTGAAATTTCGCGCACACGGTGAACATGCGCTCGCGCTCGTTCGCCCCCGCTGGCAACTCGTTGGAAAGGGCTGGGATGCCAGCCTGGAGGAGGTGCCCGCCACTCGCTTGATGTCCGCACAGCTCGATGGTTGGCTCGGCCCGCCGTGGATGAAGCAGGGGTGGTTTCAGGCCTATCGCCTGCTGGCGCCGACCCTTAGCAACCCACGGGACAAGACTGCTACCGAGAGCACCTATCGTCGATTGGTATACGGCGAGCACGAGGATCTGACCGAACAATACAGCCTGGAGCGTCGCTTACTTGCCGATCTGACGCGTGGCTGTGATCGCGTTGTGATCGGTTATACAGTGAGACGGGAGTACTACAACGACGAGTTGTCCGGCGTGGAAAATATCGCTGTAGATTCACAGCTCGGGCTCAACTCCCCGGTTTTCATCCGTACCGTCAAGCTCAAAGATTTCCCGTGGAACGGCTGGCTGCGCCTGGGGATGAATGAAAAGCCTGGCGCCGCCTGGAATCCGATTGGTGGTTTTAGCGACGCCGCTGGACGCTTGATTTGGTCGACTTTAGGAGACCCTGCGCTGCTGCCTGTTCCGTACAACGGCAGCTGGATCCACGATCGCGTTAATCCCCACGTAACCTTGGCATGGCGCCCATCCGGTGGACTCGAGTTGCCAGTCGACGCTGTCGTTCCGCAGTCGGGCACTGGTATGCTCATACCAGTAGGCGAAAAGAAATTCGCCCTGGCCAAGATAGTCTACGAGGTCGCGACCTCGCGCTTTAGCGATGGCACCCCTACCGAGGTGGCGGACCTGTTGTACCCCTATGTCATCGCCTATCGCTGGGGCGTAAAGAGCAGTGGCGACGACCGCGCCTACGATCCAGTGATCGAGGCAACCACTCGCCCGATGCGCGAGCAACTCGTCGGCCTCAAGGTGCTACGAGTAGAGCGGAAGATCGAGAAGATTGGTGGTGAAATCGAGGTACCCAAGCGCATCCCCATTGTTGAAGTCTATGTCAACTTCACCGCTCGGGAGTTGCCGCAGGTAGCAGCGCTTGCGCCACCGTGGAGCACCGTTCCCTGGCAGGTGTTGGTGCTTATGGAGGAAGCCGTGCAACGTGGATTGGCGGCCTTCTCCAAGGAACAGGCACAACGCCTCGGGGTGAGTTGGTTGGATCTCGTGCGAGATCCACCATTGCAAGCGAAGCTGCTAGGACTAACAGGCCAGTTCGCGCAGTCAGGTTATCGCCCGCCCGCTTTGCGCGAGCTCGTGACCGAGGAGCAAGCCCGTGCGCGTTGGCGCGCGCTTAAGCAATTTGCTGAGGTGAATAAGCACTTTCTGGTCACCAACGGCCCCTACCGGTTGAAGCAGTGGTCCGATACTTCGGCTGTAGTACAGGTAGACCGGGACCTGGCTTATCCGGGTGGGGTCGGTAGCTTTAATCACTACGCCTATCCGCCGCGCGCGGCTATCACCGCGGTGAAACGCGATGGCCGCCACGTGTTGATTTACGCAGATGTGGAAACGGTCGTGCAGGAGCAACGAAACCACGCGACGGTACGAGAACCTCTTAAGCCAGGCGCCCTGCGCGGCTTATATGTTATTCGTACTGATTCTCGCTTCGTCGTAATCGGTCCTGACGGCAGCGTACTGCGGGTGGGTACGGCGAAAATGGCGGAAGACGGGCACTTAGTGGCCGAGCTACCTGAACATTTGCCGCGCGGGCGTTACACGTTTCTGGTGGCGATCTACCTTGACGGCAACACCGTCGACCCGAGCGCAAAGCTACTTCGCTTTGAGGCGAACGCGTCGTGAGTTGGTAAGCCTCAAGCTTGCGGGTTGATCCAAAAATAACTTATGCTCGCAAGACCACCGCTATCCAAGACACGATAAGAACCCGGTGAGGACCTAATTAAGTATAAAGATAAGGACAAAAAGCTGTGGATATCCTCGTACTACAAATTCTGAACTCGCTGTTCTACGCCTCGGTGCTGTTCCTGCTCGCCGCCGGTCTTAGTCTGATCTTCGGCGTCATGGGCATTATCAACATGGCACATGGCAGCCTCTATGCGCTCGGCGCCTACGTAACCGCCTGGGTGATAACCTTCGCGGCCACCGCCGTGCACCCTGCCGTGCTGTTTCTGCTGTTGCCGGCGGGCGCGCTGGTGGTAACAGCGGCCGGCGTCGTGATCGAACCGGTGTTACTGCGGCCGCTATATAAGCGCCCGGAAGAGTATCAGTTGCTGATAACCTTCGGTCTGTTGCTGGTGTTGGAGGATGTCATGCGATTCGTATGGGGCGGCACGCCGCTTTCTGCGAGCCCCCTCATGGACGCCTTGGGGATCGTTCATGTCGGTGAGTTCGTCTATCCGACTTACAACCTGCTGGTAATCGCGATTGGTGTCTTCGCTGCGCTGGGTGTGTGGGCATTTGTGTATCGCACCCGCTTTGGTGTAATGCTGCGGGCAACGTCGCAAGACAGAAGGATGGCCTCGGCGCTCGGGATGAATGTCGGACGGGTCTATGTGCAAGCGTTCGGTCTCGGCTGCTTTATGGCTGGACTTGGCGGCGCTATCGTTGTCCCGAGCCAGGCGGCGGTGCTCGGCATGGGTGTGGAAGTGCTGGTGCTGGCGTTTGTGGTCGTCGTTATCGGCGGCCTCGGTAGTCTGGAGGGCGCGCTGGTCGGCGCCCTTATCGTCAGCTTCGTCAGGACCGGGGTTATCCAATTCTACGAGGAGCTCGAGCTGGCGGTGCTCTATCTGATCGCCGCCGCGGTGCTATTGGTACGGCCGACCGGGCTCTTTGGCAGACCACAATGATACTGGGCAATAACGGGCAACGACGTTCGATTGCATGGCGCTGGGCCTTGGCGATTCCGGTCGTCGTCGTGCTGTTAGCGGTGCCTGCGTTCGCAGGTGCCTACTGGACGCAGCTGCTTACTTATGGCCTCATTTTTGCTGTTGCCGCACTCGGTTTCAACCTGCTGCTGGGTTATACCGGCCTGCTGTCCTTCGGACATTCGGCCTATCTCGGTGTGGGGGCGTACTCGGTGGCTTTCATGGTGCGATATTGGCATGTCTCGTCGATGGAGCTCTATATCCTCGGCGGCGTCGCTGCCACGGCCATTGTGTCGGCGCTTTTCGGCGTTGTGTGCGTGCGCTACACGCGCATCTTTTTTGCAATCCTGACGCTCGCGCTCTCGCAGGTGCTCTGGACCGTGGCGTACAAATTCTTCTGGATTACCGGCGGCACAGATGGGCTGCGGGTCCCATATAGCGACTTATCCTTGCTCGGCGGGCTCATCCACTTCGCCGGCGATGACACTTACAACAAGTTCATTCATTCTTATTATTATTACGTGCTAGTTATTTTCTGTGCCTGCGTGGTCCTGATGTGGCTAATCGTGCACTCGCCTTTCGGCAAGACACTGCAGGCAATTCGCGATAACGAGACTCGTGCGCGCTTCCTTGGTGTGCAAATTCTCCAATATCGGTGGCTCGCCTTTCTGGTCTCCGGCATATTCACCGGCTTGGCGGGTGTGCTCTGGGTTCCACTGAACGGACTAACCACGCCTGACATCCTCTATTGGCCGCAGTCCGGCAAGATCGTGTTTTTTACCGTGCTCGGGGGCTTTCGCAATTTCTCAGGGCCGATCATTGGCGCAGTGGTTTACAACTTTCTCGAGGCCTGGGTCGTCGGCTTTACGCAATATTGGCAGTTCGCGCTGGGTGTTATTCTCATCGTGCTGGTGCTTTTCGTACCTGGCGGCCTCGTCGGCACGCTATTGCGGGTGCTAACAAAAACGACTACAAGCATGCAGACCAAACCGAAGGCGTTGACATGAGCCTCTTGCGTACACAGAAGCTGGTAAAACATTTCGGCGATACCCGGGCCGTGGATGGCGTGGATTTAATCGTCTCGCAGGGAGAGTTTCTCTCTCTCGTCGGGGCCAACGGTGCCGGAAAGACTACGCTGGTGAATCTGATCAGCGCCTACTTGCAACCGGACAGCGGTCACATCTTTTTTCAAGATCAGGACATTACGTTCCTGCCCGTGGCCGACCGCATCAAGGCCGGGATCGCCAGAAGTTTTCAGTTGGTCAATCTCTTCGACGACCTCTCTGCCTTCGATAACGTGGCGCTGGCGGTCTTTTCGCGAGAGGGAAAAACGCGCAATCTTTTTACGCTGGCGGAGAAGGATGATGCAGTCACGCAGGAGACATTGGAAGTGCTGCGAGAGTTCGGCATAGAGGACAAGCGCGAGACGTTGGCGGGAGGGCTGGCACAAGGAGAACGGAAGCTGCTGGATGTGGCGGTAGCGCACGCGCTGCGCCCGAAACTGTTGTTCCTCGATGAGCCCACCAGCGGCGTCAGCACGCGCGACAAGGCGCAGATCATGGACACCGTTTCCTCGGTGGTGCGCGCCGGCAAGATCACGGCTGTGATCATCGAACACGATATGGATGTGGTGTTCAAATATTCTGACCGCATCGTGGTGATGCAGGAAGGATCAATTCTGGCGGACGGCTCGCCCGATGAGATCAGACAAAACGGCGAAGTAGCGGCGATGTTGCTTGGTGCGCCGACATCTACTTGACTACGCTCGCGAGATGGTTGCTGCATGCTTGAAGTAACACAGATCAATACCTTTAGGGGGCCAGCGCACATTCTGCATGGGCTCACGTTAAGCGTGAATGAGCAGGAGGTCGTATGTCTGGTGGGAAGAAACGGCGCCGGCAAGACCACAACGATCGACAGTATCATGGGTCTACTGCCGCTCAGGTCCGGGCAGATCGTGTTCCATGGAGAGAACATTACCGGCCTCGCGGCGCACATGCGCGCTAGACGCGGAATGGGCTACGCCCCCGAGGACTGCGGCATCTTTCCCGAACTAACAGTGGAAGAGAATCTCATGATCAGCCGCTGGCTGGCGAATGCTTCGGGGCGGGTAAAGGAAGCCGCCTTTACCGGCAGCGACGCGCAAGAACGGGCCTTCTCGGTGTTCCCAGAGGTGCGCACGCTTACGCACCGCGAAGGATTGCATTTGAGTGGAGGTCAAAAAAAAATGGTGGCAATCGCCCGAGCGATGACACTTTCCCCATCGCTGCTGCTATTGGACGAGGCTTTCGAAGGGCTCGCCCCGGCGGTGGTGACGCGTTTCATAGACGCCGTGATCAAGATCAAAGAAATGGGCATTTCGATCCTGATGGCGGAATCCAACCTGGCTAACGCCTCGCGTATCGCCGATCGTTTGTATGCGATCGACCGCGGCGAAATCATTTTTCATGGCGACCCTAAAGAAGCACTCAAGAACGAAGAGGTGATGAAGGCGCTGCGCGGTTAACCATGCAGCAACTACAAGGGTCTGGGGCAAGACCGTGCATGACGCCCGTGTCGTAGCGGCGCGCATCTTGGTTCTGGTTCCGGCGGGTGCCTGGGTACTATTGGCACCGGCCGCGCTGTCACCGTATCTGCTCATTATTTGGTGCTATGCACTGATATTCTCCATCGCTTGTCTGGGCTTGAATCTCGTTTTCGGAACCACTGGTCTGCTCTCGCTGGGACATGCCGCCTATTTCGGCGCCGGTGCTTACGCAGGCGCATTCCTGTACCGATTTGCGGATATACACTCGTTCGAAGTCTATTTCCTTGTCGGCATACTTACGTCCACGCTGCTCGCAGCCGGCATCGGTTTTCTCTGTGTGCGCGCCACGAAAATTCATTTCGCCATTTTGACGCTGGCCTTCGGCCAGATTTTTCACTCGCTTTTTATCGACGGTGCAATCTTTCGGCTATTCGGCCCATTAGGATGGGCGCTGTACCTAGTCGGTGAAGGCAGCATGTATATTCCGCGCCTTACTATCCTAGGGATCGAGTTTGAGCCCGAAGAATTCATTCCGGCCTTCTACTATGTGATCGTCTTTGCTTTTTGTGCTTCCGTGTTTCTACTGTGGAGGATCAACCACTCGCCCTTCGGCAAGGCGCTACGGGCCATTCGCGACAATCAGACGCGGGCCGTCTACATTGGCATCCCTGTACGCCAGTACCGCTGGTACGCATTCACCATCTCCGGCGTTTTTCTGGGTCTTGCCGGAGCGCTCTATGGACAGCTGGATCGACAAATTACCCCCGAGCAGCTCGACTGGCTGTTCTCCGCAGAATTGGTCCTCGCGACCGTGCTCGGTGGCACCCGCGATTTCATCGGACCTGTGCTGGGCGCATTCGTTTTCATCGGTCTGGATGAGATCGCGGGACGCTGGGCAATCGGGCATAACATCATGATGGGTCTATTGCTCATGCTCGTCGTCTTTGTCTTTCCGCGCGGGCTCGCGGGTACGCTCGATCTCGTGCCGGGAATAAGAAAGGTCGGGCTGCTTATGAAACGCAAATGGCTATAACTGACAGTGCGCTGTCGCGGACATAGACGATTCGTGGATGGTAAAGGTTGGTCAATGAAGAAATTTTTTGTGCCGTTCGGCTTGGTTGTCGTGTTGGCGGTTTTTGGCACGAGCTATAGCGGTCATGAGGTGCCGATTTATCCTTCCTATTATCCGCAAGAGATTCGCATAGAATCGGTCGACCCAGCCGCTGCGGGGCGGTTGCTCGAACAGGCCCAGATCCACGCTTATGTCGGCGATGAAACAACCTTCGAGCACGCGACGCCAAAATCGATTAGCCACGTGGAGTCCTTAGGCACCTATGTAGTGCTCACTCTAAACCCGGTCTCGCCACTATTCGCCAACGAGGAATCTCGCTGCTCTGTGATTCATACGGTCGCCCGCACCTTGGCAACAGCGCGCGAGCACCACTTCTTCTTCCATCCTTACCCGGTAACTCCGTTCCATGGCGACTACCTGCATCACTTCGACCTTGCCGCAGCCGCTAAGAAGCGCTACTCCACGGTTGGCGCCAAGCCGACGTCACTGCAGGGCGTGAAGCTAAGGGCTGAAGGTAAGTTGGCGAAGCGGTTGCTGCCGTTGCCTGGGCACCCGGCTCCATCTGGGTGGGACGTAATGCTGGAACAGATCGATATAGGCAATCTGATCGCGCCTTACAGTATTGACTTGAACGGTTGGCTCGGACCACCGGCGCTGAAGCAAGGCTGGTTTCACGCCTATCTGTTGCTCGCGCCACTGCTATCTGATAGCTCCGCAAGAGAACACGCTGAGTCGATCTTCCAGCGGTTGCGCACAGGCAAATATCGCGATGCCATCGAGAAACTCAATCTGGAGCGGGATCTGCTTACTACATTGACCGATCAATGCCGGCGCGTGATCGCCGGCTATACGCTAAAGCGGGAGTATTACAATTCGGAGTTCTCTGCCGGTATCGAAAACATCGCCTATGACTCTCAGGCCGGCTTGAACTCGCCCATCTTTATCCGCACGGTCAAGCTCAAAGACTTGCCGTGGAACGGCTGGCTACGGCTCGGCATCAAGCAGAGGCCAGTGGCCGCCTGGAATCCGCTCGGCGGTTTCACTGATGATCCCGGCCGCCTGATATGGTTTGCGTTGGGCGATCCGGCGCTGTTCCCGGAGCCCTACAATGCCGACTGGCTGCTGAACCGCATGGGCGACGTGCAATCCACACCGGTACGGTGACGACTTGAGCGAGAAATCCCGACGTAAAGCGCCCGTATGTAAGACACGTCGCTCGGGCTCGCTGTTGGTGTTGTGCCTAGCATTGGGCAGGAGTGCCTGCGCCGACGCACATGCCTTTGGCCAGCGCTATGACCTGCCGGTTCCACTCGGACTCTATCTGCTTGGCGCGGCAGCGGCCGTGCTCCTGTCCTTCGTCGTTTTCGCTGCCTTTGTTCGCTACACGCCCCGACGCCTTAGCTACCCTCGCATAAACTTGTTGCGCTACGCCTTGGGCCGGCTGCTGGCCCACGCGGTCGTTATCTTCATCCTGCGCCTCAGCGTCGTCGCCCTATTCATTCTGGTGGTACTGGCCGGATTCTATGGTG
>QKEI01000119.1 GCA_003251795.1 Candidatus Muproteobacteria bacterium | reverse complement strand
TGCTGCAACTGTGCCAGCCGGTTACGCATAAGATGGCCCTTAGTGTTATAGAAGATCGCTGCAAAATTGAAAACACCTAGACGGCCGGCAATGTCGCTCTTGCGCGTCTGCTGCTTCAGAGTCTCGGCAACCATCTTCAGGATCTCATTCGCTGCCTCATTGCCGAGCATATCGTTGGCCTCCTGAAAATCACTTACCTCAAGCGACAGCAGACAGATGTCGGTCCCGCGCTTGGCCAGCTCGAACGCATGACTCAGCGCCTTCATGAAGTATTCTCGGTTGGGTAGCTTCGTCAGGTTATCGCTGAAACTGAGCTCGGTAATCGCTTCTCGGTTCCTGTTAAGGTCTCCGAAGATGCGCTGCACGATCGGCAACAATGCAGCTGTCTCCTTGATCTTGCACGACGGTGCATCCGGCAAGAAGTCTTGGTGGCGTGCCAGCCGCAAGAACTCACCGATGTCACCGAGCTCAGCCGCCGTGTTGCGCAGCATGCGCACGTTCAGCACTGCGAACGCCACAGGCATCAGTCCGATAACGGACACCAAGAGAGCTATCGCCAAATAATCCGAAACATGATCCGCTGGCACCTTCTTCAGTTCTAGCCGCCACGGGCTGTCGGCCACTGGAGTTGCCGCGGTCAGCAACCGAGCGGCTCTTGACGCCTCTCCAACCTGGGCCAGCACCCGGCCCGAGGCGTCGTACAGCACGGCATCTTGCCCAGGTTTAATGGCCGCCGCCAGAATTGTGTACAACACGTCTACGTTGAAGCTTGCGCAGGCCGTGCCGACGGGGTGTTTATCGAGTTTGCTCAGGATCGGGACAGCGACGATTACATGACCTGCGCCAGTGCTAAACCAACTGACGCCCGCTTTGCCATGCGCGGGACAGGCGCTCGTTGACCCCCTACTAGCAGCGATCGGGGTAAGTATGAGCTCGGCGCTGCGAGGCAGCAGGTGTTGCTGTTGCGCTGTGAATTCGCGCAACGCTCTTTCGTCCGCGGCTCGCAACACGTGCTCGGTGTCGGCGCGAGTCGCTAGCCGAACCACGGGACTGGCATAGGTGGACAATTGCTGTGAAATCAGGGCAGAGCCGTTTTCCGCTTGCAAGGCTACGGTCTTTGCCTCTTGCCGCGACAACAAATATTCCGCGCCCCCTAGCACCACCGCCACGATGGCGAGCAGCGCTAACACATGGATTGTAAGATTCAGTCCGCCTGCCTTAGCAAGCGAAAACGTTGGGGTCGTTTCCACCGGCGGTTGTCCTTAACCTGTCATGTCGTCATTGCTCCCCATTTTCGTCTGGCGAACAGAGCGTGCTAATGGTTGCGGTGGCGAAATGGCCGAACATTAGTGATTACTAATGAAGCCTGAGCAAGGCCGCAATCTTTAATTAAGCATACGCGAAAGCAATGCGGGTGCCAGGCACATTCGCCTGACATGCGGTAACAAATGCAGAGGGCGTCACGCGTGGCTTCTAGTAACGGGGAACTTAAAGAAGAGGGTGAAAGGGCTTGGAGCTCGCGTCGATTGGCTATTTCACAGTGATGCAGCTGCAAGTGGCCAGCTGGCTCACCTTGTGCGATACGCTGCCAAGAAAAAGCCCCTTCAGATCGCCAAGCCCGCGACTGCCGACAACGATTAAATCGGCCTTTTCGCGTTCCGCGCATTCGAGGATGCGTCGTACTGGATCACCCTCCTGCAGCGAGACAGTCACATCCTTGGCCCCGCGCTCACGCGCCGTCTCGGCTGCCTCGTCGAGAATCTGCTGGCCGCTGAGATCGAGCGCGCGTCGCAGCGCCGCCCCCGTCTCGCTACTCCGATCGACGGTACCCGCCAGCATTGCCGCGACGTCGGCGACCGCGGGGCGGTAGGCTTCCGGTACCGTGGCGAGTTGCTCCACCTTAAGCTCAGGCAACCCTCTGTGGTGCAAAACGTGGACCAACACGAGTCGCGCCTGATATTTCGCAGCCAAATCGCTGGCAAGCTCGATCGCTTTCTGCGCGGCCGCTGAACCGTCTGTGGCAGCAAGGATAGTTCGCATCATCAGGGCCTTGTTCTACAAGCAAGGCGGCAGGTAGGGTGCTGCCGGCAAAGTGATTTGTTACGAAATCATACGTCCTTGATCCACATCAGGCAAATGCAAGGGTGGCGCTCGCGATGCCAAAACTGTGGGCATGGGTGACAATGGCCACTGAAGCGGTAGGGCTTTGCAACAGCGTTAGACTCGAGCGCGGCTCCTCGCAAAGTGCTTGACACCGATGCCACGATTGAGGTACGAGTGATGCTCGCGCGTAGTTCTCTAGTCAGCAGTCCGGTACGAGTCATGCGCCACCCTTTGTTTCTCGCCGCCACACTTATTTGCTTCGCTTCCGTGCTACCGTCCGCGTTCGCCGATTCGTCGGTTTATTCATGGAGAGACAAGAACGGCACGATGACCTTTAGCGATAACCCGACGCTTGCGCCGAAGGGTGCCGCCGTTGAAGTACGTTCCTACATTACGTCGGCTGCATCGGGTGATGGGTTTGCGACGCCAATCATGCAACGCGCCTTTGCGCAACGTTTGGCTGTCGAGCTGGGTCTGGGCGACGATCTGACGGCGGAACGGGCCGCAGCAACGCTGGCGAAGGTCGGCATCGCTCCGGGGCTGGGTCGCTGGCATTTGGACGAGCCTATGACCACGTCACTCACGGAACGCCTGCGTATCCTTACTGCCGGTGCCGCCGTCGCGGGCAGGATCGCTCTCGACCCGGAGCAGGCCGTGATCGCCTTTGACAGCACAGTGGCCCTCGTAGGCGTCAAGATCCGTGGCGCCGCCGCACCGCAGACAACGGCGCCAGAACCCGTCGTTGCGGAGCCCGCACCGCAGCCGGTGTACGTCACACCCGTAGCACCCGTCGTCTACGATCGCGTGATCTACGTAGGCGGCGGCGATCCCTTCTTCACCGACGCGGTCCCTGGCATCGTCATCAACCAACGAGTGGTGAATGTGGACAAAGTGGTGGTTAGGCCGCACGCCAGACCTGGCAGACCGCAGGCACCGACGCAACCCAGAACAGTGCATCGTATTCGCGCACCCCAAGGTCAACCAATGCCCGCTATCAACCCTCCCCCAGCGGACGCAGCGACGATTACCCGCGCGGGCATCGTTCAGCGCGGCGCTGTTTCGCAATACCGTGTCGTGCGTATGCGACCGGGCTTTCGGGGCGCCGTTTTCTCCGGCGGCGGTATCAACGCCGGCTCATCTATTAGCATCGGCGGCGGCTACCGCGTCCGCTGAGGCTTTTCAGGGATTTCTATCGCCCCTGCGCTGATCATTCGACCCTATAACGGGCCAATATGTCATCAGCGATGTCCAACCCGAGCCCGGCTTTCGGCGGGGGTCGCATGTAACCGTCCTCGATGATAGCCGGCTCGGCGAAAGCAGCGGTGATCCAGGGCATAAACTCGATCTTGCCCGACTGGAGCACGCCGCAGGCGACCTGAATCGACACCTCCATCATGTGATGCAACTCCACGGGTCGCTGCGCCGCGTCGGCCAACGTAGCGATCTTCACGGTTTCGGTTATGCCCCCCGCGCGGATGATGTCGGGTTGCACGATGTCAACGGCATCGGCGCGCAGATAGGCATCAAACTCGAAGCGCGAACCGAGCGTCTCGCCGAGCGCAATCGGGATGTCGAGGTCGGAGGCCAGTCGTGCGTGACCGGCGATGTCTTCGCACAAGAGTGGTTCCTCGAACCAGGCGACATTGAGTTGCTCTAGCTCACGCCCCACTCGCAGTGCGGTGGGATAATCCCATTTTTGGTTGGCGTCGACTGCGATCCACACGTTGTCACCGAGTCCCTTGCGCACTTCGCGCACGCGTGCCACATCGACCGCCGGGTCATCATGACCGATCTTCATCTTTACGCCCGCCATTCCCTGTTCGAGATAGGCTTCAAACTCGGTCAGCATCTGCGGCACGCTCATGTAAAGCCAGCCGCCGTCGGAGCCGTAAACCGGCGCGCGTTCGCGTGCGCCACCAAGCAGCTTATAGACCGGTAAGTTTGCAATCTTACCTTTGATGTCCCAGAGAGCGAGATCGACTGCCGCTTGCGCTTGCATCACCAGGCCATGGCGGCCAACGGACTGCAAGCGTCGGTAAAGCCGCTGCCACAAACGCTCGTGATCGAGGGCGTCCTCACCGATCAGTAGTGGTGCGAAATCTTCCCGCAATACGGAGCGTGTCGCATTGGCTCCCCCAAGCAGGCTCCACGCATAACCCAGACCACGGACGCCATCCTCGGTGGTGATAAAAATGACCGGCATGTTGATGTGTGTTACCGGTCCGCCCTTGGCGCCGCTCGATGAACCCGACATCATCGGGCGCGGCAGCGGTAGTCGAAGCAACTCAGTCTGCACCTCAGCGATTCGCATATCACCTTCGTCGGTTTAAGGTTGATTCCAGGCTCACAGTGACGGCAAGATGTATAACTGCATTTCGTCGCCAAACCGCAGGATGTCGACAGGCACCTCTTTCCCGGGTGTCAGCGTCTCCGCTATCGCAGCTACGTCCTCCGGCCCATGAATTGGCCGCTCGTTTATGCGCAAGATAATGTCGCCCTGACGCAGGCCGGCCCGATCCGCCGGGCCGCCCGCCGTGACACTGGCTATGTGCGCTCCGGTATTAGGCGGCAAGTTGTGCGCTCCCGCCGTGACGTCAGGTACCTTGTCCACCGCAATACCCAGCCGCGCTCCTGCCAAGGCCGATTGTGAAATGAAGCAGAACAGCAACGCCAACACTACAGGCCAATAGCCGCGCGCGTGCGGCATCAAACCAGCGTCAAGTGTCTGCGCCCGTATGTACATCGATCCCATGACTCCTTTTCATTCAACCGGACGCTAACGATAGCCGTTTTTTATCAACCTGCCAAATTCAGTGCTCACCGTAACGGCGCAGAAAAAGCACAATGGCGTCGACAATCTGCTGCTGTATCTGCACTACGGTATGGCCCATGTGCTTCGGTACGTTGAACGAATGGTCGCCGCCTTCGATCACGTGGAGTACCACTGGCGAGTGAACGCGCTTCAATACCTCCCTGAGCAGCGCGAGATCGCACAGCGCATCACGCGTCCCCTGAATGAACAACATGGGGCATCCAATCCGTGGCAAGTGCTCGGCACGCAACTTTTCCGGCCGCTTAGGCGGATGCAGCGGATAGCCGAGAAACACCAAACCGGCACACGCCTCGCCATCCGCCACCAACTGCGAAGCGATACGCCCGCCCATGCTCTTGCCACCACAGAAGAGCCTGGCGGGTGCAAGTTGCTCGTCCGCCCGCACCGCTCCGATGACAGCCCGCCAAGTCGCTTCCAGCAGCGGTGTACGGTCTGGGGCTTTGCCGCCGCGCTCTTTGTAGGGAAAGTTGAACTTGACCGTCATCACGCCGAGTCTGGCCAGCGCCTCATGCACAAAGCTCAGCAAGGGATTGTTCATGTCATTACCAGCACCGTGTCCCAACACCAGTGCTACATCGGCCGGTCGCTGATCAGCCGCAGGGACCGCCCAAACGGAGGAAACAACGATCTCCTTTGTAACTTGAATGCGGCGCCTTAACAGCTCCACGCCGGCGACACCTAAAGCGCCATGAAGAAAGGCAACCAACGAACGAGCAGTAGGACGACGAGCGACAGATTGGTGATCATGATCTTGCGGTAACGGCGACGCTCATCAACCTCCTTCTCGATCATGAAGATCGCGCTCATCATAGTGTCGAGCAACAACCCCATCAGTATCAACGGCGCGAATACCGGCATCAGCACCGTCGGTACGAAATCCCAGCCGCTGTACACGGCTTCGGTTCCGGGCGGCGTCGCCAGTGCCACGGCTACCAGGGCAACGCATGCCAGCGCGACCCGAAGCACGCCAAGCTGCGCTGCAAAGGTAATAATGGGATTGCCCATGCTTCTTTCGCTATTCTATGGCGCGAACGCCACAAGTGACAGTAGCGCACTAGCAAACTTGGCTAGCGCGAAGACGCGCCGCCCTTGAGGTGTCGCGCGAGAAAGCGCGCGACCTGTCGACGTGCGTCATCGCGCGCCTCGGGGTTCGTACCGATTGTCGCGCCACAGCAGCCACCGGCCTTGTTACGGTTCCTGACCTCGGGACGATAGCGCACGCGCGAGTTCGGTGAATCGAACGAATGGTGCGCATCAGGGTAGACGATGATGTGCATGTCGGCGCCGGCCGCTTGAGCCGCCTGCGTCAACGCCACACAGTGCTGCGCGGGTGTCCAGTCGTCAAGTTCACCGGTCAGGATCAGCAGCGGTGCGTAGGGCTGGTAAACGCTCATGTCGGTGTACTTGACGCGGCATTGAGGGTAAAACGCGATCGCCGCACGAAAACCCCTTTCCGGCAACGGTACCGGGCGGTATTTCCCGTCCCGCGCCATCGCGCTTAGCGCAGCACGTGAGCCATTCGACCATCCCATTAGCGCCACGTGCCTTGGCTCAACGATTGCCATGCGTTGCAGGTAGATCAAACCCCCATACGCATCATACGAACGGGTCTTTGCCGAGTTAAGCCTTTTGTACTGGGTGCAGATCTCTTCAAGGTTTCGCGGACGGAAACTATCGACCAACAACGCCACATAACCGCGCTCACGCAGAAACTCCGCCCAAAAGCGCATTTTCGAACTGATCTGACCGGTGCTGCGGCTGTAGAGACCGCCGCAACCGTGCATCAGCACCACCGCAGGAAACGGGCCCTTACCCTGGGGCCTATAGAGAAAACCGCTCAAAGGGGTAACAGTCCCTCGCCCCTCGCCGTCGGTACTGTCGAAGTGAACTCGTTCCTGCGCGATCCCTTCAGCAACCGGTCCCAACGGGAGCAACATTAACATTAACAGTAACAGAACCGACACGTGCACGCGCTTGCTCATGTACAATCTTAATAGCAATTTTTCTGGGGTGCAGCCGTCGGCATGGCTGGAAGCGAAGCGCATTGTGCCGTAAAGTGTTGCCCGGGCTTGATCAAGAAGTGGATTCTACGTCGCGTCTAGAAAACGATGTACAGGTCAATATATAACATCGCTTTCGTGTTGCTGCTGCTCGGCTGTAGCACGCCGCCCTACCTCGAAACCCCGCCGGTCAACGGCGCCAAGGCCACGGTGGATCTGCCATGGTATAAGGGCGGCTTTCCCAACCTGCACATACACAAGATCGACGATGTTTACACACCAACGATCGCCAAGAAGTTCGACGTCACACCCGGTGAACACGAGTTAATATTATCCTGTCAGTACACGGGTGCGTTCGGCACGCGCGCATACTTCGGGCGTCAGGTGCTCAAGTTTACGGCACAAGCGGATCGCGTTTATCAGGCGCGGATCGACAAAGTCGACAAACGCCATTGTGACATCAGCCTTGTCGACAAATCGACAAAAACCGTCGTCAGCCAAGTCATCACCCGCCAAATAGAATACGGCCCTCGCTGATCGGCTGTGGCATCCGCAGGGGCGCGCTATCAAAACCGGTAAAAGGAGCCTAGAGAAATCATGTCGACGTCACCCTCGCCGACGTCGAGGAAGCGCTCCCATTCGGCACGCAGACTCCAACGTTTGCTGATATGGTAGTTAAGTCCGAGGCCGAAGGTCCCGCTGGTGCCATCGTCGATCTTGTCCTGGTCCTCGGTACATATGAATCCCGTACCGAAATCAGAACAGTCGAACTGAGTTTCGTTTACTTGCCACTCCTCCCAAGTGAAGAATCCGGCCTTGCCTAGCAGCTCCACCCGCTTCGCGACCGGCCATATCCCCACCGCCTGCACCGACAGACCGTCTTTGCTAAGGTCTCTGTTGGACCCAAGGTCGGTCCCGAGGCCCACGAGCGCACCCTCCAGGGCGATGAACTTATTGAAGCGGTAACCGCCAAATATCTTGAAGGTATCGTCGTTATCGTCGAGGCCCTTGTCATCAGAGTAGCCGAAACTGAAACCAACGTAGAAGCCGTGATTCTTGGGCCCGGCGTCCTCGCTTTGCTTCTCGCCCGCATCGCTGCCAGCCTGGCTACCGGCACCAGTGGGGGGGGAACGCGACTCCAATGCCAGAGCGGGGGCGGATACGCCCGCGAGCGTGGAAACAAACAGACTCAGAAACAACCAGTGTGCAATGCGCATAACGTTGGCCGGTTTTGCAGACTATCGGTACTCAGTACAGCATAATCATCGGTGGGTCAAAAAACCACTTACGGATAACTTACACCCGCTACCGGGCCCGTTCGTCCCCCTGGATATAAGCGCTTTACGGGCTGTCCTAGGTTTCGGCAACATACGTTCAGGGTCGTTGTATCCTAGGCTAATAACGCCCAACGGAGAGTCTTGATGGCCACAGCCAACATCCGGCGCACATTGCTGGCGGCACTGACTGCCGGCGCATTGCTGGTGCTGTACATTTCCGCTGCCGCCGCAGAACCGGTCGTCAAGAGTCCCAACGACCAGCGCCAGTACGAAACTTTCGTTCTCGCCAACCAGCTAAAGGTGCTGCTAGTTTCCGACCCCAGCACCGACAAGGCGGCAGCCGCTCTTGATGTGTTTGTCGGTAGTAACAGTGATCCGCAGCGCTGGCCCGGATTGGCGCATTTTCTCGAGCACATGCTTTTCCTAGGCACCAAGAAGTATTCACAAGCGGGCGAATATCAGGATTTCATTTCCAAGCACGGTGGCCGGCACAACGCCTACACCGGCGACGAAAACACGAACTTCTTTTTTGACATTGACAAAGACTACCTGGAGCCGGCGCTGGACCGCTTTGCCCAGTTCTTCGTCGCTCCGTTGTTCACGCCGCAGTACGTAGACCGGGAAAAGAACTCTGTGGACTCGGAGTACCAGACGCGTAGAAAGAGTGATGGCACACGACTGTTTTTCGTCTGGAAACAGGTAGCCAACCCGAAGAATCCGCTGTCACAATTCGATATCGGAAACCTGACTACCCTCGTAGACCATAAAGACCGCAAGTTGCGTGAGGCGCTTGTCGACTTTTATCAACGCCATTACTCTGCCAATATCATGACTCTCGTCGTGCTCGGCAAAGAACCGATCCCGATTCTTAAACAATGGGTCGTAGACAAGTTCTCCACCGTGCGTAACGTCGATGCCAGCCGGCTTCGTACTGACGAGCCGCTATTCTCACCACATACGCTTCCCGCGAGACTGAACGTCACACCGCTTAAAGACAAGCGCGTGCTGGTAATGACTTTCCCGATACCGCCGGTGGTCGATTACTACCGCAGTAAACCAACGCACTATATCGCAAACCTCTTGGGGTACGAGGGCAAAGGAAGTCTACTTTCGCTACTAAAGAACAAGGGTTGGGTAGAGACACTGAGCGCAGGTCTCGGCGTCGACACTCTCAGCAACGCGGCGCTCAGCCTGTCGATGGAGCTTACCCAAGAGGGGCTACAGCACGTCGACGACATCCCCCCTTACGTCTTTCGCTATATCGAGCTGATCCGGCAACAGGGTATCGCCAGGTGGATCTTCGATGAACAGCAGAGAATGGCGAAAATGAGTTTTCGCTTTCAAGAAAAAACATCGGCGATCCGCTACGTGAGCGCGCTCGCTAGTAACCTGCAAATCTATCCCCCCGAGTTGGTACTGCGCGGGCCCTACGAGATGGATCAGTACGACCCGGCATTGATCCAGCGTTTTCTCGAGCGCCTCAGACCCGACAACATGCTGCTAACGGTGAACGCGCAAGGCCTGACGACGAACACCCGGGAGCGTTGGTTTGGTGCGCCGTACGAGATCAACCGGATAAGCTCGAACCTGATCGATGAGTGGCGTCACCCACCCGCCGTCGCGCAGCTTACCATCCCCGCCCCCAATCCATTCTTGCCGGATGACCTGGCGGTAAAAGCGCCGCGTGAGGCAACCGCCAAACCTGTACGGCTACGCCGCACGCACGGCCTGCAGTTGTGGTTCAAACAAGACACCACGTTTAACGTGCCGCGTGCAGACTTCTACTTTAGCGTACGAAGCCGTCTGGCTAATGATGACGCCACACATAGCGTGCTCACCGAGCTCTACGTAAAGCTCGTCAATGATCAACTCAACGAGTTTGCCTATCCTGCCTACCTAGCGGGACTGAACTACGAGCTTTATAAACACCTGCGTGGTTTCACCGTGCGCATATCGGGATATAACGACAAACAGGCACTGCTGCTGTCACGGGTGGTCGCTGCGCTGGCAAAACCGACGATCGACCCGGAGCGTTTCGCGATCGCCAAAGATGAGCTCACGCGCGATTTGAAAAACTCCAAACGCGATACGCCCTCGCGCCAGACGACTTCTGAGGTTGGCGAGTTGTTGTTGCGACCCTATTGGACCGAAGAGCAACGACTTGCGGCATTGGCACGACTGACGGCGGATGATTTGTCGAGATTCGTGCCTCAGTTACTGGGACACATCTATGTGGTCGCCCTGGCACATGGCAATCTCTATCGTAGCGACGCCCTGGCCTTTGCCGATGTACTGCAACAGCGTCTGCTCGACCATGCTGCAACCGCCGATGTTGCCCAGGGCGAGGTCATCAAGCTGCCCAAGGGCGAAGAGTTCGTACGCGAGTTGAGGATCGATCACCCTGACTCAGCCATCACGATATACACGCAGGGTCCCAACAAGCGCTACAGCACACGAGCAAAAACGGGGCTGTTGACGCAAATCATGTCTTCACCCTTTTACAACGACCTGCGCACCGAAAAGCAGCTCGGTTATATCGTTTACGCTACCTCCATGCCGATCCTGCGGGTTCCCGGGATAGCATTCGTTGTGCAATCACCGAACACCCCGCCGCTGGCACTGGAAGAGAAGATAGATCGGTTCATTGCGACTTTTGTCGATGCCATCAAAGACATGAGTGAGCAAGATCTAATAAAACACAAACAGGGTTTGCTTTCACGAATATTGGAGAAGGACCGCAATTTGCAGGCCCGCTCTAACCGTTATTGGAATGATATCGACGAAAAACAGTACAAGTTCGACGGGCGCGAGCGTTTGGCCAATGCCGTGCGCGACATAGACAAGAAAGCACTACATCGTTACTACAATGAACTGTTATTGGGCAAACAGCGCCGCCGATTAGTGGTATTGAGCTCTGGAACCAATCACGAGGGCAACCTGGCCGCGAGCGCCGACACGGCCGGTGTCGTACACATACGAGACATAACGACGTTCAAACAGCAGTATAGCTCCTTCCCGCGATAGCAAAACCCGTTAGCGCAAATCGAAACAAGCCACCAGTGCCGCCTCGTCGAGCCGGTAGTGGCATATTTCCCGTTCTCGGTACATGAGCACGGGCACTTTGTCGCCGAATCGCGCGATTAGCCCTGGATCATCCGCGATGTCTATCGACTGCAGGGCAAAGCCGAGTTTCGCCTGCCACGGCCGCAAGGCGTCGTGCATTTCGTCGCACAGATGACAGTCTCCGCAGATGTACAACGTCAAGACCTCAGCCATTTGCCTAAACGAAAAGACTTTAGCAATCTCAACAGAAAACTAGCTCGCTTCTAGGAAGCGCCGATAATCCTCCACTACGTCGGCGACCGATGCCTTGTAGAGCTTGGCGCCGGCTTCGACGGTGGCGAGCGAAGGGTCGGAGCCGATGCGGCCGTCGGGAAAGCGCCGTCGGTAGTCCGACGCGTCCAGGATCTCGCCCTTGGGTGCGATCTTCGGATTCATCTCGGCCTTCTTTACTGCATCCGGGTAAGCAAAGTAGCTTAACGAGACTTCGGCGGGCGTCGCGTGACTGCCTTCGGCTTCGCCGAATAACTCCTGCGAAAGCGCTTTCACACGCGGCCCCACCCACCAGTTGACAAGCTTGCAGCGTAATCTCGGTCTATCGCGGGCGGCAATGCCAAGACTGCTTTCGGCATAGATCTCGGAAAACGCGGCGGTAACGGTTGCGATGTTGCCGCCATGGCCGTTGAGAAAATACAAATGATCAAAACCGTGTCGCGCAAACGAATTAACCACATCACGGATCACCGCCAGCAACGTGCTCGGACGAAGCGTGATTGAACCGGGAAAACCCAGATGGTGTTGTGCCATGCCGACGCTGAGCGTTGGCGCCACCAGCACATCGAGCTCTTCAGCAGCCCCGCGGGCGATCGTTTCCGGGCAAATCGCATCCGTACCGATCAGACCAGTCGGACCATGCTGTTCCGTGGAACCGATGGGGACAAGGACGCCGGTAGACCGTCGCAGGTAATCTTCGACCTCTCGCCAGGTGCTCAACTGTAGCAGCATTGTCTGTTTCCTCTCAGGGTAGTAAGCACACTACTCGTGTGTCCCAGGCTGAGCCTATCCGCTATCCACGCGTGCCCTTAGTTTTTCCAAGAACGCTCTTATCCGCCTGGCATTGGCACCGACATCGCTGCGACCCACGCGTGAGACCGAGCGCACATCCACACGACTGCCACCCTCGCTAGGCGTGATGCGCACAACGATATCGTCCTTGAATCCAAACCAAAAGGTCGTGTCGGTAGCCTCGAGTCTACCCTCCAAAGGTGCGGCAACAATGATTTGCCAACCCATGGACTGCGCGACTTCAGTGGCCTGCTTCAGCAGCTCCGCTGGTGACAGTTTGAACCTGGACGACCTAAGGTCCGGATAGGCTTGGTGTTGCTGCTTGGCAATTTCTGCGCCCCCGTAAATGCTCGAGTTGGGCGCCTCGGCGCGCAGCGGCAGAATTGCTACAAACTCGGGAGGCTCGACCGTATCGGTCGTAATATCATGGATTGGCGGCACGGCACGCGCGAGCTGTAAGTAACTCCAGGGAACCGCAACGGTGATAACCCCCACTATCACCGCGAGCGTCGCAACGACAACGGCGATCACTGATTCACGCCACCAGGCAAACAACGCACTTATGGCGCCCAGGCCGGCGGCAGCCAACCCACCATAGGCAGCGTAACGCAAGATGGAAAAGCCTACACGAAAATGCCACCAGCCCCACTTGTGCCCGGACCCTGCTAATCCGGCAGCGAGCACACACAGTGTAGCCAGAGCTAAGCTGAGATACGCCACCGTCTTCATAACTTTCTGCTGTTGCTGGTGCATTGGCTTTGCGTATGCGCCCGTGATTGAACATGCGCCGGTTTGTACCTTATCGCACTATAATGGCATATCACGGATCGCGGCGTAGCAATCTTATATTCAGAACGTGGTATTTGCCTATTACCATCGCCTCTCGGCCGCGCAGAAACGCGTGTATCGACAAAGCGATGAGATCGGCACCGTTGCGTTACCGCAGGTCACCGAGTTGCGGCCATTGGTAGCGGCCCTGCCACAGGCGCTACGAGCGGAGAATAGGCAACTCGTTGAACGCATCTGCCAGCAACTAGCGGACGGCATTACCTCCGGGTTGCACGTATCCCGGGTAAGAATTGAGCTGCTCGCGGTCCGGCCTGCCGACGACTGGGGTGAGCTACACGGGTTGTACACAACGACGTACGGACGCCAACGTGCGCTCATCCAATTGTGGATGCGTACCGCGCACCACAAGCGTATCGTCGCTTTTAAGACCTTCGTTCGTACGCTGTTGCATGAGTTGTGCCACCATCTGGACTACGAGTTGCTGGGCCTGGCCGATTCGCTTCACACAGAAGGCTTCTATAAACGGGTGTCTGACCTGTTTCACCAGCTGGCGCCAGTCGAGTAATACCGTACCCGCACGGCGCACACGTGTTGCGCCTGCCGGCTTAATTTCCAAGCAGGGGCCGCCTTGCCAGCAACAGTTTGCGCAGGGTCAACTTGAAGTTTCCGCCGGCGGACGCCATTACTAAACTAATTAGTTGACGTTGCGTTTCCTAGGAGTTACGTAGATACTTATTCTATGATCGTTTACGACTTACATTGCGATGCCGGGCACGAATTCGAGGGCTGGTTCAGCGGTGCCGAAGACTACGCCGAGCAGCAGGCAGAAGGCATGCTTAGTTGTCCCGTGTGCAACTCCTCGGATGTACGAAAGCTGCCCACGGCAAGCCATATCAAGACCCAGCTATCGGCGTCACCGTCTGCCAACCCGCCTGCAGAGGCTGTGGAACAACGCCTCGGCCAGCTAAGGTTGCGCGAGAAACTGCAACGTTATTTGACCGAGAACTTCACCGATGTGGGTACTGCATTCCCAGAAGAGGCGCGCAAGATCCATTATGGAGAAGCCGAGGCACGCAATATACGTGGCACCGCCAGCGACGAAGAATACCATGGCCTGCGCGAAGAAGGCGTTGAAGTTCACCGCCTCCCGGTAGCGCTGATCGAAAAAGAAAAATTGAACTAGCGCCGGCTCGGCGTTTGCTGTCAGCCTAACGCGCCGACGTCAGCAACTTCACAAAAACACGAATTTCCCCGCGAACAACAGCACGAGCACGGCTGGCCGGCATTCGCCGATCCTCCCGCTTAGAATCTTCACTGCCGCGTAGGCACGGCTTGATATTTGCTCAAGCGTGGACTATCTCAGAATAAACCAGCCTTTGCGTTCTTGCGCTCAGAGAGTCTCAGCGATTCATCTGGCTGCTGTCGCCAGACGGGTGTCGTTTTGTCACTGAGGTACGATGCGAAATGGCGATGCAAGAAGATAACCGAAGATGCGTATACGTCACTTTCTAGCGCTGACTCTGAATGTCATGTTGGCGTTCGTCTCGCTACCTACGCTCGCCAGCGAGCGCTGGTGGGGCGTGGCTGTGGGCGCTGACTACGTCCATTATGATCCCATGCCGGTTGTGTCCCTGGAAACCGGAAGCTGGCCTGAGAATAAGAAATTCGGTTATCAGGCGTATTTGGAGTATGCTAATCCGTCGTGCGACAACACCCTTTGGACTGTGGCTGGAGAAGCGCTCTGGCGACTACACAGGATGTATTTCTCCGGCGGCTTGGCGCTATCCAACGAAGAGTTATGCGACAAAGCGGGGACCAAGTTGAACTTCAGCCTTACTATCGGCGGAAGGATCACCAAGCATCTCGATCTACAGTGGCGTCACCGCTCCCACGGTTCCGATTTTGGCATCGAGGATGACAAACCCAACGACGGGATAAATCTGATCGAGCTGCGCTGGCACACAAACTGGCGCTGAGACCGCGTGTCTGCGCCCTTATGCGCGCGTTACACGATAGCCTACCCGCGGAAAGTGCACCACGACCTCACCCACCCGTGCGTCCTGTCGCTGAATTGCGATCTCCTCGGCGCTAACGCTGACGATATTGCCGACAACGGTAGGATCACCACCGATGTCATCCGGCGTTATCCCGACCCGCATGCCGGGGACAAGACCCTGTGGGTCATCGGCGTCGGCGCACGTCTGCGTTTGCGGACTGGACGCGCGGGCGATCTCCAACGCAGTGGCCGAGTCCATCTCGCTTGGTTGACCGTGACCAATGGCGTGCACGCGCTTTTCCCAGGCTAACAAATCGGGGAACTGCGCGATCAAGGCCGCTCCCCCAGCGTAGCGTCCACGGATAAACCATACGAGGTAGTAACAAAGCGCGTCCGGCAGACCGGGCTCAGCACCAAGTATAAACGCACGTCCGCTCCCAAGGCGCTGCTGCAACCAGCCAAGCTGCGCGCGCAACTGTGCCAAGATGTGGGGCAAATCGCGTTTCAATGCCTGCAAGTCGTAATCGGGGCCGAAGTACAACCTTCCGCGATCCTCGGCAAACTCCTTGGGCAACTCATCTGCCTGTGCACCGAGCACCAGCGACAGCGCCAACGTGAACAACGGACCATCGGTCCAGCGACTAAGGCCCCAAGGCATGCCGGCGCCATTACCCGGATACAGCGTCGGCGTCGGAAAGCGGCGCTCGAGCTCACGTATGATGCATTGGCTATCACAGTAAACGTCCGCACCGATCTGCATCACGGGTGTTCGGCGATAGCCACCCGTCAATGGCATTAGATCGGGTTTGGGGGGCAAGCGTGGAATTTGCACCGAACGCCATGCCAATCGTTTGATACCCAATACCACCCGCACCTTCTCGGACACAGGGGATTGCGGGTAATGGTGCAAGATTACATCGTGCACGTCATGTTTCCTCGCGGCAAATCACACACCAATACAGCCGCTAAGTAAAGCCCGCGGTGCGATACAAGATGGTGGGATGGGTCAACGCGCAGGGATTCCTGATAAGCATTGCGCCACATGGCCCGTAAGGGCACGGCCGCTGCGTGATCGTGGTTTCGTCAGGCTTAGCTCGCCGCGTCTTGCCTGGCGGACGGCTCAAACGCGAAGCGCGGATGCGCGTGCAGGCTATTCGTTAGGAACCTAAAACTTGATTCTGCTTTCCCACTGGTCTTCAGGACGACGTCCCGCGCTATTCGTGCGCCGAACCTCAGCATTGCGGATGCTGGCGCGGCGATCCCGTAAGGTACGTCGTTTACGCAGGCGCCGTTCCCGGCGCTTGGTTGCGCGCTTGTCATCCTCACCCGAACGCTTGCCCGCGAGCTGCTTTCGCACTACAGCCAGAAACAGCAGCGCGACAGCGGCTGCGATGAGGAATGTGGTTTGTTCGATCATGACGTCCGTGCACCCTCGCGGTGATCTATGTACGGAAGCTATGCAAGGACCAGGCCAAGTGAAGTTTTGCAAAGGCGTGAGATTTGCGGGTTATCAGGCGCGCAGGCCGAACAGGTGCCGACATAGCCATGGGGCCAAGAACCTCTGCGGCTACCGTGATTGCCCTCGCCGGCGAGCGCCACCTCTAGGCATTGTTCCGGCCGCGGCACGGACACACCCGTTTTCGTTCGTTCTTCGGTATCTTCCGCCTTTGCTCGTAGGGGCAATCTGAGCTTGGCCGCGGACGGGTTGCCGGCCCATGCAATGTTCACGAGTCTGGGAAGTACGCATTTTACATGGGTGCGTTTCTGCCAGAGAATCGCTGTCGTGTGTATTCGGTTCTTGAAAAGGATGACCCATGATTCGCTCCTTGCTGGATGTATCCCTTTCCCGGCGCACGCTGCTCAAACTGCTAGCGGCAATGGGCGCCGGTTTCACTGCGCACGGCGTGTCGCGCGCCCAGAACAGATCACAGCGGATGCGCCCGATCCCCAGTAGCGGTGAGCAGATCCCGACGATGGGTCTGGGGACGTACCGGACCTTCGATGTCGGCACGAGTGTGCGTGCTCGTGAGCCAATTAGGGAAGTATTGCGTGACTTCGTCACCCTCGGCGGACGCGTCATCGATTCCTCACCGATGTACGGTCGAGCAGAGGCTATGGTGGGCGACCTGGCAGCTGAACTCGGGGTGCAGGATAAGCTATTTTACGCGACGAAGGTGTGGACCAGCGGTCGCGAAGACGGTATTCAACAGATGCAGCAGTCGATGCAGCGAATGCGCACGAAACGCATCGATTTAATGCAGGTCCATAATCTCGTCGACTGGCGCACCCACCTGGAAACCTTGCGCACATGGAAGGAACAGGGTCGGGTTCGTTACATAGGAATCACCCACTACAGCCACGGCGCCTTCGAACAGATGGAGATCATCATGCAGCGCGAGCGCCTGGATTTCATCCAGTTTCCTTATAACATCATGTACCGCCAAGCCGAACAGCGACTGTTACCGCTGGCGGCGGAGCGCGGCATCGCCGTGCTGATCAACGAGCCGTTTGAGAAGGGTACGCTATTTAGCTACACACGCGACAAGCCAGTGCCGGCATGGGCAGGGGATTTTGAATGCACTAGTTGGGCGCAGTTTTTCTTGAAATATATACTCGCGCATCCAGCTGTAACGTGCGCGATACCCGCCACCTCGAAGCCCAAACATCTGCTCGATAACATGCGCGCCGGCCTCGGTCGGTTGCCGAATGAGACGCAGCGCACCCAGATGGTGAAGTACATGCAACAGCTCTGAGTGCGGCACCGAGTTCCCAAGGGGAATTGTGCGTGTGCGATAGCAGTAGCGTTAGCCCCGTAGCGGGCGCATCATACGATTTTGCCATATCAGGAAGGTGCGGATGGTTGGTACTAACCTGCGGGTGGAAACTGAAGCCGGTGTGTTGCACGTTACCATCAACCGGGCGGAAAAACGCAACGCCCTGAGTCGTGCCGTACTGGCGGAGCTGCGCGAGCTCTTCCAAGCGCGTGCGGACGATGCTGCTGTGTTAGTGGCGGTGCTACGAGGTGCCGGTGACCGGTGCTTTGCCGCCGGCGGTGACCTAAGAGACCTCAGCGCTGTGCGCCGCTCGGATGAAGCGACCGCGATGGCCGAAGAAGGTAAAGCGGCGCTCGAGGCCGTGCGTCGTTTCCCGGTGCCAGTGGTCGCAGCGCTCAACGGCGATGCACTCGGTGGCGGTGCCGAGCTTGCGCTTGCGTGTGATTTCCGTGTGCTGGCAATACATGCCGCCATCGGTTTTATTCACGGACGCCTTAATATTGCTACTGCCTGGGGTGGCGGTGTCGATTTGCTGCGCCTGCTGGGACCGGCGCTTGGGCTGCGCCTGCTCGCGCGTAGCGAGCTAGTTGATGCCGAGACGGCACTCTCGCTCGGCTTGGCCGACACGGTCGCGCACAGCGGTGAGACGCTGGACGACGCGGTGCAACGCTTCCTCGAGCCACTGCGTCAACAAGTACCTCAGGTCACACGGGCCTACAAGGCCCTCGCCCTGGCCGCACGCGAGGGCCAATCGCGCGAGGCGATGCTTGCGCTCGAGACGCGCTTGTTCTCCGATACTTGGATCCACCCGGACCACTGGATGGCCGCTGAAAAGCTATTGGCGAGAGGGGGTAAGTCATGAGCAAATCTCAAGCCAACGAGCAACCTAAGACGACCATGGAGGACGAGATACCCGCGATACCGGCGCCGCGCACAGCGTCGGGAATCGAGATTCCGGCGATTGTTACCGCGGACATGGTAAGGGCCCACGACCCCGGATTACCGGGCGAGTATCCGTTTACCCGCGGCATCTTCGCCGATGGTTATAGGCGGCGTCTGTGGACCTTTCGTCAATACTCGGGCTTCGGCTCGGCGGAAGAGACTAATGAACGCTATCGTTTTCTGCTCGAGCGCGGACAAACGGGGCTCTCGGTGGCGCTCGATCTGCCGACACAGTGCGGTTACGACCCGGTCGATGCCATGGCGCGTCCGGAAGTGGGAAAGGTCGGCGTGTCATTGTCCAACCTGGCGGAGGCGGAGATCCTCTTCCGTGGCATTGACCTGGAGCGTATCTCTACCTCGTTCACGATAAACGGCACCGCTGCCATCATCTATGCGATGTACCTGGCGGTAGCGGACAAACACGGTGTTGCCCGCGAAAAGCTCACCGGCACCATCCAGAATGACATCCTGAAAGAATACGTCGCCCGCGGCACCTGGATCTTTCCGGTGCGACCATCGATGCGCCTGATCGCCGACACGATCTTGTTCTCCAATCAGCAAACGCCCCGGTTTAACCCCATCAGCATCGCCGGCGCTCATTTCCGCGATGCCGGCGTCACCGCCGTCGAAGAGATGGGCTACACGCTAGCGAACGGGCTCGCCTATGTGGACGAACTGCTCAAGCGTGGCGGTGACATCAACCAGTTTGCCAAACGCCTGAGCTTTTTCTTTTACGTGCATATGGATTTCTTCGAGGAAGTCTGCAAGTTTCGCGCGGGTCGGCGACTGTGGGCGCGTTTGTTGAAGGAACGTTACGGTGTGCAGGACGTAGGCGCGTTGCGTTTTCGCTTCGGGGTTGTCTGCGGCGGTTCCTCGCTGACCGCCGCACAACCACAGAACAACATCGTGCGCGTCGGCGTCGAAACCATGGCCGCCGTGCTGGGCGGCGCACAGTCGATCTTTACCTGCGCCTATGATGAAGCGTTCCAGATACCGACGGAAAGCAGCGCCGAGCTGGCGCTGCGTACGCAACAACTCATCGCTTATGAAAGCGGTATCGCCAAGACTGTGGACCCGCTCGGCGGCAGCTATTACGTCGAGTGGCTGACCGAGCGCATGGAGCAGGAAATGCTCGCTGTCATCAAGCAGATCGAAGAGTATGGCGGCGCCATCAAAGCCATCGAGGATGGCTACCTGCAGATGCGCACGGCCGAGCGTGCCCGCAACCGCAAGCAACTTAGCGATACGGGTGAACAAGTAGTGGTGGGTGTTAATTATTTCCGCAACATCGACGAACAAGACCAGGCCGGCGAGGCTTTTCGTCTCAATCCACAATCGGTTAAGCGCGTCATCGAAAAGTACGAAGAGCTAAAGGCGCGTCGCGACGCCGCCGGCGTCAAGCACGCCCTCGCGCGGCTCGAGGAGGCAGCCGCTAGCGACAATGAAAACCTCATGCCATATCTGATCGACTGCTGTCATGCCTACGCCACAGTAGGCGAGATGGTATCAGCGCTGAAACGCCAGTGGGGTGAGTTTCAGGAGCCGATACGCTTGTAACGCCGCCATGACTCTGCGGGGAAAACGCCTGTTGATCGCCAAGCCGGGCCTGGACGGTCACGATGTCGGTGCCAAGGTCATGGCGCTCGCGCTGCGCGACGCTGGCGCTGAGGTGATCTACACAGGATTACGCAAAAGCCCGGATTACATCGCACGCGTGGCTATGCAAGAGGATGTGGATGCTATCGGCCTCAGCATTCTTTCTGGCAGTCACATGGCGCTGGTCGAGGAGACGATTAAACATTTGCGCGAGCTCGGTATCGACGATAAGCCGCTGTTCGTGGGCGGGACTATACCGCACGAGGACCGGCAGGCCCTGCTGCGCTCGGGTGTGCGCCAGGTCTTTACGGCCGATATGCGTGTCGCAGACGTGCTCGCGACGATTGAGCGGGAGCTGGGCTCATGAGCGAGAATGCCCGCCGCGGTCCGCTCGCCAATATTCGCGTGCTCGAAGTTACGCACATGCTCGCTGGGCCGTATTGCGGCATGTTGCTGGCGGATCTCGGCGCTGACGTCATCAAGATCGAACCGCCGCAGGGTGACATCGCTCGCCGTGTCGGTCCCAACTACGTCGGGCCGCATAACGTCTATTTCACGAGCCTCAACCGGAACAAGCGCAGCGTGTGCCTCGATCTGGCTACGCCGAAAGGTCAAGAGGCGTTACACCGGCTGGCCACTGGCGCACACGCACTCATCAGCAACATGCGGCCAGCCGTCATACAAAGACTCGGCCTCACTTACGAGCAGTTGCGCGCGGCCAACGAACGCCTGGTTTGCGTCGCGCTCACGGGTTACGGCCTTACCGGACCGTACGCCGATCGCCCAGCATACGACTACGTGATCCAGGCCCTGACCGGCATCATGGCGCTGACCGGTGACCCGGATGCACCACCCACCAAACCGGGATACTCGCTGGTTGATAACTCGTCCGGGATCATGGGTGCCGTCGGCCTGTTGGCAAAGATCATCGAAGGCAAAGGCGGGCAAGTCGACATATCGCTTTATGACGTCATGTTGTCCCAGCTCAACTATCTGGCGGCGGCTTACCTGAACGCCGGCGAACAACCACAGCGCTACCGCAACGGCGCCCACCCTTATTTCGTTCCGGCACAGATTTTTGCCTCGCGCGACGGTCATCTTGCGCTTTTCATCAGCCACGACGGCTTCTGGCAACGATTTGCCGAGGAGGTGGAACGCCCCCATTGGTTGTCAGATCCGCGCTTTACCACGATGGAAGCACGTAACGCCAACCGTGACCTGGTGATTACCGAGGTCGCGGCATTGTTGCAAACCGATACGACGGTGCGTTGGGTACAACGGCTGAGTCGCTTGGGGATCGTAGTGGCCGGAATCGAAACCTTGGACCGGGCTTTGGAGAGCGATTTAACACAAGCGCGTGCCATGATCGAGCTCATCGACACGCCGGACGGAACGTTCCGTGTTATCGGTAACCCGATCAAGCTCAGTGACTGCCAGCCGTCACATACGCGCGCACCGCTGCTCGGAGAGCATACTGAGGAAATTCTTGGTACTGGTGCCGAAGGTAAAGCACGGACTGGTGAAGGTTAGCACCAGCAAAAAGTAGTTACTCCTCGTGCCCGTGCGCCCCGGGTCCGTGGACGTGGCCGTGTTCCAATTCCTCGGCCGAAGCCTCGCGCACCTCGCGCACCGTCACGGCGAACGTGAGTGTTGTACCGGCGAGCGGGTGATTGGCGTCCACTGTTACTTCTTCGCCGTCGATCTTTGTCACGGTTACGACGCGCTTACCGTCTTCCGTGGAAGCGTGGAATTGCATACCGGCAGCCAGTTCACCTCCGAACTTAAAGCGTTCCCGAGGGACAATCTGTACGAGCTCTTCGTCGCGTTCGCCGTATGCCTGCTCCGGAGGCAGCGAAACCGTCAATTCCTCACCTGTTTCTTTGCCCTCCAGCGCCGCTTCCAGTCCCGGTATGGTGGCGCCGATACCGTGTATGTAGCTGTATGGATCACGACCTTCGGAGCTCTCGATCAGCGAACCATCATTGTCGTGTAGCGTGTAGTCGATGGTAACGACGGTGTTTCTCTTGATTTGCATCTGTGCACCTTAGGTGGGTTTGAAGAGATGCTGCTGGCTCACCAGGGTCAAAAGGGGGTTCCGGAATGACCGTGTGAAGGGTGGCAGCCGCGGCACGATGTAGTTTGCAGTATAACCCGTCATGGCGCGGCCCGCCACGAAGCACCGTGTTTCGCCGAGACGACGCGAACCCTTCACCTCGACGTTACCTCAGATCTCAGCCAATTGCTGGCGAAACACGGCCACGTTTACCATTAGTCCCGGAAGCAAGTATTGAAACAGCCGGCTCACCTCGAGCACTTCCGCGAGTGGCGCATCCGTCGCGGCGGCCTCCTTTAGCGTGGCGCCACTCAGAGCACCGGGGTTTGGCAGCTCTTGAGCGATGGTCACTGCGCGTGTGTGGACCGCTTCACATTGGGTTTCGTATACCGGCATACCGACGATCTCTTTTAGCTCAGCCCACGCCATAACGAAGTAGCTTGGCCAGCGCGCAAGTGCACGATAATCGGTATTGACGAACGGCAAATTAAGCGTCGCCTTCACATCCTCATAGAGCGCGCGTGTGGGACCATTGGCATGATGCGCTTCCATCAGCACAAATGGTACCTGCACAGACGGGGCGTGACGTCCGTCGAACGGTGGCGCTTCGGACTGTGCGCTCAGCTCACCGTCCTCAAGTATCAATCGCACCACCGTGGCGATGAGTAGATACAGCGGATTACCATGGCTGAATATCTCGATCATCGCCCGGATATCCGCAATCTCGCGTTCGCCATAACCGGCGGTCCTCAGCTGCGGCACGATCGAGTAAGGCGCAAGTGTTGGTGCACCCGATTCCGCCAGAGCGCGCAACGTCTGCGTGGCCTGTACAAACGCAGCGCTGGCACAAAGCGGTTTGAGCCCGCGCCAAAGTTCTCCAAAAAACGTCGGGTAGTGGGCGTAAGCCATGGTCACCACTCCCATCCACGGCACCTGCAGCACCTGTTTCATGTCGGCGTAGCGCGCAGCGCGTTCGCCGGTCACCGCGTATTCCGGTACCGGATGGATTGGCGGACTGGTGGCAGGAAAAAGACGCGGTAACTCGATCACGCCGGACATTCTACCGCCTCTTGTAACAGCGATGCATTCTTCAGGCGCCTTCGGTTTCGATGTGCAATAGATGACCGCAATGCTTGCAGTGGACAGCATCCGGGTCATGACGTGAAAGCCCGCAGTCGGGGCACTCGTGGCGCACCTTCCCGGGACGCACGATGGTCTGTACCAAGCGCAGAAAAAGTGTCACCCCGACGATCATGATCAGCACCGACAGTAACCGCCCCATGGTGCCGGTCAGCGTGATATCGCCGAATCCGGTCGTGGTCAGCGTGGTGATGGTGAAGTACAGCGCATCGACGTAATTCTCTATTGAGGGATTGACCGGCGATTGCAGTACGTAAACTGCCGCTGCCACCACGAAAACGAACACCACGAGATTGAGTGCGCTAAAGATGACCTCTTCATTACGCGCAAAGAACCGCGAATAGCGTCGCAGCTCCTTCACCACATAGTAGGAACGTATCAACCGAACGGCACGCAGTACGCGCAAGAACAAGAAACTTCCGGTCAACGCCGGAATCAGCAGCGAGACGATAACCAGAATGTCTACGATGGTCCACGGTTGCAACAGGAAATTGACTCGGTCGCGTTCTATGAGCATCCGTGCTAGTAAATCAATGAGAAAAACTGCGCCGATGACGAGATCAACGATAATGATCCAGCGATAGAGAGGGAGAAAAGTCGTGACGACGAAATAGATGATCGTTGTCAGGTCGAACATCACCAGCACCGCGCGTGCTCGCACGTCCCGCCGTTTCGAGCCCCGGTACAGCTCCAGAAAAAACGCGCGTATCTTTTTCATATTGTGTCTCGTGGCAAACCCAGGGCTGTACTGTGCCGAGGCTACCCGCACCAGTCGCAATAATACATTAACGGACGCCAGCAAATCGCTTGTAACCAGCAAGAGCGTGCGTACCAGCGCCATTGAAACGCTCTGCGGGCCGCCGTACAGTGGCTGCTCACAGACCGTAACTGACACCGCTAGTACCTTGGGGGCCCAGCTAACCCACATCACGAATCCAACGACTAATCTTTATGGATCGCCAAGAGTGGAACAAGCGTTACGCGCAAAAAGAGTTCGTCTGGTCTATTGACCCGAACCGCTTTGTAGTCCTTGAGATCGCCGGGTTGCGGACCGGTCGCGCGCTAGACCTGGGTTGCGGCGAAGGGCGCAATGCTGTGTGGCTCGCCGAGCAGAGCTGGCACGTCACGGCCGTCGATTTTTCCGAGGCCGGCTTAGAGAAGGCTCGCGAACTGGCACAGGTGCGCAAGGTCGAGGTGAACTGGGTGCTGGCGGATGTGACCGCTTTTCAACCGACGCCCGGGTCTTATGATCTCGTACTGATATGCTATCTGCAGCTGCCCGCGCTCGAGCGTCGCGTGGTGTTGGCGCATGCTCGTGACGCCTTGGCCCCGGGCGGCACCTTGCTTTACGTCGGTCACGATCTCAGCAATCTCCGTCACGGGTGGGGGGGCCCGCAGGATCCCTCGGTGTTGTGCACGCCGGCGGAAATAGTCGCCGACTTGCATGGCTTCGATATCATTAAAGCCGAGGTCGTGCAGCGACCGGTAGCGCATGAGCCCGGCCATGGTGGGTCGCCCGGGGCTATTGCCCTCGATACCTTGGTGCGGGCGACGCGGCCGCACCCATGACACCATGCCGGCAATTGACGGCCGACACGCTGTGGCCACTGCTAGTGAGCCGCACGCGACGAGCCATCGCCCGCGGTGCGCTACAGCCGATACACACCAGACAGGTCCTTATTGAGGACAGTGGCGTGCGTTTCGTTGTGCGTCAGGTTTCGAGCCTGGAGCGCAAGGCCCACAAACGGCAAAAAGAGCTCGATGCCACGGACAATCCATTTCTGCCTTACGAGAAAGAGCTGTTCGTTGCCGACATTTCGCCCTCGCATCTCGCGTTACTGAACAAATACCAGGTCATCGAACATCACCTGTTGATTGTCACGCGCCATTTCGAGGAGCAAGAGGCGTTGCTCACGTTAGCCGACCTACAGGCGCTGTGGAGCTGCATGGCCGAGTTTGAGGGATTGGGCTTCTACAACGGCGGCAGGATCGCGGGCGCCAGTCAACGCCACAAACACTTGCAGATAGTGCCGCTACCGCTCGCCGACGAGGGTCCGGCGCTTCCCATCGAATCCCTGCTCGTGGCCGCGAGCGTGGGCGAGGCTATCACCACCATCCCCGGGCTGCCGTTCGCGCATGCCTACACGCGGCTCGACCCCACCCTGGTACAGCGTGTGCGCGACGCCGCCGATGTGACGCTGGAACGCTACCATGCCCTGCTAAATGCAGTTGGGTTATCCGCGCGGCGAATTGCTGGCGAGTGGCGGCAATCAGCGCCCTACAACCTGCTGGTCACGCGCAGTTGGATGCTGCTGGTGCCGAGGTCAAGGGAGTATTTCCACTCTATCTCAGTGAACGCGCTCGGTTTCGCCGGTTCACTGTTCGTGCGCAACCAGGAACAAATGAAAGCCGTCAGCGCTGTGGGTCCGATGAAGGTACTGCAGGACGTCACCGGCAACGAGGTCGATAAACCACCGGCGTGACCGCTGGGTCTGATCGCAGCCTTTAATGCCTGAGGTGTGAAAGTCTAGGCGGGGTTTAGCGTATAACCGCGCAGGCCGCGAGCAAACTCCTGCAACGCGGCAACGCCAGCGCTTTCTGCATGCCTGCACCACTCGCGCAAGGCGTGCAACAGGGTTTCCTGTTCTATCGCTGAGCGCCGCTTCCAGATTTCCTGAAGCCGTTGCTTGTAAACGTAGACGATCCTCAACTGCTGGCTGGTGCTGAGAAGCGTCTCGAGCTTGTGCTGCGATTCTTGGTCGAGCAGCGACTCGTGGCGCACGAGTAGACGGCGTGCATGCTTGAACAGTTGGCGCGCTGATTGCTTACGCTTGCGCTTCTCCTCAACGAGCACGGGCATGACAACATCCTTACAGTAGTGCGACATCACCCGGAATCGGTTCACTAATACCGCACGCAGGGTATCCATATCCACAATCGGCTTGATCGGCACGAACTGCGGCATTGGCGGCACCTTCTTCACCCGCGCCAACCCCAGCGCGCTCATCAGGCGTATATACACCCAGCCAATATCGAACTCCCACCACTTCGACGAGAACTTGGCAGAGCTCGGGTAGGTGTGGTGATTGTTGTGCATTTCCTCACCACCGATGACGATTCCCCACGGAACGATGTTGGTAGAAGCATCGGCGCACTCGTAGTTGCGGTAGCCCCAGTAGTGACCGATGCCGTTGATGACACCGGCGGCCCAGAATGGGATCCACAACATCTGTACGGCCCAGATGCCAATACCGGCAAGACCGAACAGCACTAAATCAATAGCCAACATCGTAAAGACGCCGACGAAGCAATAGGGGTTATAGACATTGCGTTCAAGCCAGTCATTCGGCGTGCCCTTGCTGTACTTTTCCAGGGTGTCGGCTTTGGCAGCTTCTCGGCGATAGAGCAGAACACCCAGCCATAAGACCATATTAATCCCGACAATCTGCGGACTGTGCGGGTCTTCGTCGGTTTCGCACCGTGCATGATGCTTGCGGTGCACTGCCACCCACTCATTGGTGCGCATGCCTGTAGTGAGCCACAGCCACAGACGAAAAAAATGACTCACTATCGGATGCAGATCCAACGCCCGGTGGGCTTGGTGGCGGTGCAGAAAAATAGTGACTGCGGCGATCGTGACGTGCGTCAGCAGCAGCGTTGTTACCACATAACCCCAAACGGGCATTTGTACTAGTCCATCCAGCATCAAGTCAGACTCCGTAGTTAAGTTTACGAGTTCAACGCTTGTTCCGAAGCACAAGCCCAGGCACTGAAGGAAATGACGGGGGACTCGGGGGCTGTAAAGGAACGGGCGACGATCTCCGACACAACGCAGTATAGTCCTATTCTGACACGCTTGCCATGGGATTTGGCCGAGCCTGGTGCCGTCTATCGCTAGAAAACGCTCGATTTGCCGCTAATGCTCGCCTTCGGGGTAGCGTCGGCGGCGCCCATCGGTGCGCTTCGATATTAAGGTGATTGTAGGTGTTCCCGAGGCTCTTACCGGGAAGCCCTTGTGGCACTCTGGGCAGCGATAAGTCTGTGGACCTTCGCTGCCGATTTGCCCAGGCACGGCCACGAGGAACACGCTGCCACAATAACCGCAGGTCTGCTGAAACGTTCCACGTAGGTATGAAGGTGCGCCTTGCGGCGTACTCATAGGCTATCCTCGACTATGCGGACCTGACTACCCTAATTACTTAGGTGGCCGCAACAACTGTGGTGATTTTAGCACATGTACCGCAGCGGCGCTTAGCAACACCGCCTACATAGCATGCTCGGGGTAATGGCACAGAGGCTGGTCGCAGGATTAACGCTTGACCTGCACCGTCAATTGTTGGCGTCCCCACCGCAGTGCGTCCCGCCGCGATTTGAAAAACACATCGATGCGGTTGGGTCCCTTGATGGCGGAACCCGTGTCCTCAACGACACCCTCACCGTAACCCGGGACGATCATCTTTGTACCGTAAGGGTAGTAACGGATATCGGCCGCAATGGTTCCCTTTTTCGCCTTGCTGCCATTCGAAGTGACACCGACCTTCTTGCGCTCGCCCTTGTTCGGCCCATGAGCTACATACTTGCGCCAGAACAACACCTTGCCGCGCTTCCAATTGGTACTGCTCTTGTCCGATGAGTAGGCCGTGACGGTCATCCGCTTCGGCTGGTAGTGCGCACAGCCGGTAACAAAACATACGATGACTACCGCAACTAGCAGTCTTACCCATGCGTTGCAGCCCGTGTCTGTGCTTGCCTGCACTGTCCCTGTTTCAGTACCCGGTTGACGCGTAACTCACGGACTAATGCTAAGCCGGCGGCCAACCCTAAACAAGGCACACCGCTTAAGAAAGCCGCCACGGCACGATATCGCATCCGTTAGTCGGTACCGCTTGGCTAAGCGCCTAATTGGCGCGTCAACACAGTCGCCAGCACAAGGATGACCAGCGTCACCGTCATGAAGGTCTCATATCGATTCGCCATAAGTCCCCCCGCATACCCTTGAAGAAACGCTAACTCGCTACAAATACTAGCAATGCGTCGTTTTGCTGCACGTGATATTGGTCACTGGCGAAACGTGAAGTAGTTCACAACGATGCGACGCGATGGCAGCGCGCTGGCACTACAGGATCGCTCCACGCTCATCCAATGAGTACTCGGTAAGTCGATCCACAATAAAGTCGTAGGCTTCGTCAATGGAGTCGGTCGGGTAGAACAGTTGCAAATCCTCTGGGCTAATGCAACCGTATTGGATAAGGGCGTCGAAGTTCACCACATCCTTCCAATACTTCTTACCAAAGAGTACGACCGGCAAATGCTTGCGTATCTTGCGAGTCTGCAACAACGTTAACAACTCGAAAAGCTCATCGAGAGTGCCAAATCCTCCTGGAAACACGATGACCGCTTTCGCGAGGTAGGCGAACCAGAACTTACGCATGAAGAAGTAGTGGAAATGGAATGACAACTCCCGAGTCACGTAGCGGTTATCAAACTCCTCGATCGGGATAGAAATGGTAAGCCCGACATTCACTCCCTTGGCCTCGGAAGCACCGCGGTTGGCTGCCTCCATGATACCAGGCCCGCCGCCGGTGCAGACTACAAAACGCCGTTCTTCATCCGCCAGTTGCTTTGACCATTGTGTCAGGCGATTCGCCAGCTCCCTCGCCGCTTCGTAGTACTGCGACATCTCCAGCTGCATGCGGGCACGGGTTAAATCGCCATTAGTCCTTTCCGTCTCCTCAAGCTCGCGCTCGGCCTGTTCGCGCGAGAGTAGCCTCGCGGAACCCATGAACACGATCGTGTCGTCCACGCGGAAGCGGGCGAAGCGGGCTTCTGGCTCCAAATATTCCGAGAGAACGCGCAGGGGTCTAGCATCGCGGCTCTTGAGAAAATCATGATTCAAGTATGCCTTAACCGATTGATGTCGTCTTTGAGTCATTGTGAGTTGTCCCGAGAAATGGTCGTGTGCGTCTCATAGCTAACCCGTCCTGTCGCACTACTTTAGAATCATAGCAAAACTGCACGTCATCACCCGCCGCGCCACTGTCCACATGCGGTCACGTCACCAATGCTTGCCACTAACCCGTAAATAGGGTATCCGGACGACTCCTCAAAAGCCGGGCGACACAACGCATACTGCAGTCCGTTCGTGTTGTTTGCGAGGGATGACACGGCAACGTGCTGATGTTATAAGTCTTCGTTTCGCACTGCCGACCTAACTGGCAGCGTTGGTGGACAGGAGCCGTGAAGTACCGAACCGAAGACCTTAGGATCAAGTCAATCGCGGACGTGATCACGCCCGCGCAGTTGCACGCTGAGTTACCGATCAGCGAAACGGCCGCGCAAATGACCTACCAGACGCGCGAGCAGATCCAGCAGGTATTGCACGGCGTAAACGACCGACTGCTGGTCATCGTCGGGCCATGTTCCATTCATGACCCAATGGCCGCGAAGGAATACGCCGGTCGACTTAAACCGCTGCGTGCTGAGCTCGGGGATGCTTTGCTGATCGTGATGCGCGTCTATTTTGAAAAACCCCGCACGACGGTGGGCTGGAAGGGTTTGATAAACGACCCGGACCTAGACGGCAGTTTTCAAATCAACAAGGGGTTGCGTCTGTCGCGCCAGTTGCTGCTGGACCTTAACAACATGGGTGTGCCGGCTGGAACCGAGTACCTCGACCTCATTACGCCGCAATACCTTATGGACCTCATTAGTTGGGGCGCAATCGGTGCACGCACGACCGAGAGCCAGGTGCACCGGGAGCTGGCATCCGGGCTATCTTGTCCCGTGGGGTTCAAGAATGGTACCGACGGCAACCTCAAAGTCGCAATCGACGCAGTTCGTGCAGCCGCGCAACCGCATCATTTCCTGTCTCTGACACACGCTGCTCAGTCAGCGATTTTTTCCACTACCGGCAACGCCGATTGCCACATCATTCTGCGCGGCGGCAAGGAACCAAATTACGACGCTGTCAGCGTCAGTCGCGCCGCCCAACAGTTGGAAGCAGCGGGTCTGCCGCCGCGCCTCATGATTGACTGCAGCCATGCGAACAGTCGCAAGCGTCATGAACTCCAGGTCGAAGTTGGCAAGGAGATCGCTAGACAGGTCGCGAGCGGTGACCGACGCATTATCGGCGTAATGATTGAAAGTCACTTACGGGAAGGTCGACAAGACATTTATGAGGGGCGCCCATTAGTCTACGGCCAAAGCATTACGGATGCCTGCCTGGGCTGGCAAGACACCGAACCGCTCCTGCGAGAACTCGCCGCCGCCGTGCAAAGCCGCCGTCCTGGATTGCAAAAACAAGCGACTCCCTAGCGGGCGGTGGTGGGCGTCCCCATCCAACCTTGAAAGTTAAGCCTTAGCGTTAACGGTAGATCTCGACCACGTGCTACGTGGTGCCCCTTTAGTTGTTCCCAGTGCTTTTACTTGCGCTCGGCGTCGAAGTATGATGAAAGCGGTATGCCATCGGGGGACTAGTTGCATGATCACGACCGACACGGTGCACATGCGAGAGAGCACTCGCAGGCGTTGCATGTTGCTATCGCTGTTTGCAGGCTTGCTGTTTGTGTTGCCGACCGCGCAGGCTGGAAGCAACTCGTATGAACGTTTTTTGGGCAACTACCGGGGAGAGTCTGATACGGTGCCCGAGGGAGAGTCGGCGAAACGACAGATGGTCGTAC
The DNA here is from genome assembly GCA_003251795.1 of Candidatus Muproteobacteria bacterium. GTDB lineage: Bacteria > Pseudomonadota > Gammaproteobacteria > Acidiferrobacterales > SPGG2 > SZUA-472. The sequence goes on along the minus strand of QKEI01000119.1, from coordinate 8,863 downwards.
AGATCAAACCCAGCAATAACGGCTTCACGGTCAGTTGGAACACAACAATATCGAAACCCGGCCACCGTCCTAAGTCCAAGGGGCTGTCGGTCGTGTTCGTCGCCACGAGCAAGAGTCACACCTACGCCTCCGCCATGCGCAGGGATATGTTCGGTAATCCTGTGTCGCTAGACCTGATGAAAGGGGAACCGTTAGTGTGGGCAACTATTAATGGTGACACGATGACCGTATACCTCATCCGCATTCTGGACGACGGCAGTCAGGATTTTCAAATCGACAGGCGTACTCGCACGCCAGATGGGCTGAGATCGGAATTTGTCGGCTTATACGACGGTGAGCCGCTACGGCGCATCGGCGCCACCCTTACAAGAATCGACAAATGAGACTATAACGTCGACCCTGGGTCGCTCCGGAGCATGAGAGGTAACTGATGCGAAAGTTCATCGTTGAGCGAGCACTTCCGCAAATTGGTAGCGCCGAAGGCGAGGAACTAAAGGCGGTCGCGCGCAGCTTCAATATCACCCTTAGAAAACTCGGCTCTGAAATCCAGTGGGTACAATCTTACGTTTCTCGCGACAAGACCTTCTGCGTATTTTACGCCCCGGACGAGGATACTTTGCGCGACTATATGTTACGCACGGGCTTTCCGGCGGACAGCATCACGGAAGTTCGCGCGATGATTGACCCAACTACCCATGCGTAACGGCGAGCCCCTCGTTACCGAAGCGACTAGCGAAGCGGCAACACAGCAATGCAAAGATTCTTGATCGAAAGACCCATTCCGGCAATCGGTAGCGCCGAACCCAAGGAACTGGAGGCAATCGTACGGACCTCCAACGCGACACTGCAGCACCTGCGACCCGAGGTTCAGTGGGTCCAGTCCTACATCGCCGCGGACAAGACCTTTTGCCTGTATTTGGCCGAGGATGAAGAAACGTTACGGCGTTATATAGAGAAGAGCAACTTTCCGGCAGATAAGATCACCCAAATTACCGGCGTGATCGACCCGACCACGGGTGATGCATAGCCACGTGCTCGGACGCGTGGGCTACTTAGCGGCGTCAACACCCGCACTGATCTGACCGACTAACTGCCGCACCTCTTTGGGATCGAAGGGCTTCTCGAGACAGGGTAAACCAGTTTGATCCAGGAATGCCCTGATCGACGGTCCGAGCGCGTCGCCGGTAATAAAGATGATCCTATCGATAAGGTGTGGATAGGCATTCTTAATACGCATATAGAGCCCAGGACCATCGACGTCCGGCATACGCATATCGCTCAAGATGATATCGAAATTTTCATGCGCCAGGATACGCAGGGCGGCATTGCCAGAGTTGGCAACCTCGATCTCGTGACCGTCAAGCGACAGTATATCGCCCAACACCTCACGCACTTCCGCCTCGTCATCGACTACTAAGACCTTGCGCCGCACGCATGGTGTCTCCTTTGCCGGTGCCACACCAGATTCCGCGGCCCTCTGTTGTGCCCGTGGAAGTGAGACGATAAAGGTCGCTCCTTTGCCGGGCTCGCTCTCGACCTCAATCGCACCCTGGTGGGCATCGACAATCGCGTGACTCACGCTCAGGCCCACGCCAGTACCGACACCGACCTCCTTGGTCGTGAAGAACGGCTCGAATATGCGCGAGCGTATCTCCGGCGCTATCCCCGGTCCGCTATCGCGCAACTTAAGCTGCACCCGATTGCCGTTATCCTCAACGCTGGTGACGATTTCCAGGCTGTGCTTACCGATCTTGTCGGCCATCGCCTGTTCGGCGTTAATGATCAGATTCATAACGACCTGGGTCAGCTGGTCAGGGTCGCCCCAAACAGGGGGCAACTCCTCGGCGAGCTTGCGTCGGACCTCGATATCCGCGCTGCGCAGCGCGTATTCCGTTATACCGAGGGCGGACTCGACAATCTCATTCAGGTTCGCCTCGCGGTATGAGGGCGTGTTCTGGCGCGCCATAGCAAGAAATGTCTTGACGATACGGGAGCAGCGATCAGCAGCATTGGCGATGCGCTCCGCGCGGCGCTGGGTTTTGACATCAGTATCCGCATCTCGCAGCAGCAATGACTGACCGACAACTACCGACAAGGGATTATTCAGCTCGTGCGCCACCCCAGCCAGGAGGCCACCTAATGCGTTCAACTTCTCGCTCTGATGCAGCGCTTCGCGCTGACGCGCAAGCTCCTGCTCGGCGGCACGACGCTCTGTCAGATCGATAAAGCCAGTAACAATCGCGTCCTGCCCCTCGAATACGGATCGCCGCGCGGTAAGCGAGGCCCAAAATATCGAGCCATCTTTTCTTCTCGCTTCCACCTCGTAGCTATCGACACTGCCGGTCCTGCGCAAGGCCTCTACGAAAGTGGCCCTACCCTCCGGACCCTTGTAGTACTCCACGGCAGGTTGCTTCAGCGCCTCCTCGACCGACATCCCGAACAAGTCTGCAAAGGGTTGGCTGACGTACAGCATCTTGCCAGTGAAGGTTGAAATCGCCATCGGCACGGGATGGGCGATGGTGATGCTGCGGAACCGCGCCTCGCTCTCGCGTAATGCCTGTTCCATACGCTTGCGTTCGGTACTGTCCACGCGGATAACGACGAGCCCGCCTTGTCGGGTTCTGCGTACTGATCCCGTGAACCAGCGACCGTCCGACTGTTGGAACTCGTAATGCGATACCATAGCGGCGCGCATCTTTTTGCGTTCTTGCACATACTCCTCGACACGGCCGATGGCGTCCACGTATTGGCCGCGTTCGGCGCCGGCGCGCATGAAATCTTCCCAGCGCACCCCCGGCACCAACGTGTCACCGCTCAGGTAATTGAAATCCTTGTAGCGTTGATTGCACATAACCAGGCGGCGGTCGGCGTCCCACAGGGCAAAGCCTTCAGCAAGCGATTCAATGGCGTCTTCCAAAGTTTCCCGCGCCTGGCGCAGCTCCGCTTCCCGCGCCTTGCGTTCCGTGAGGTCGACCATGCTGACGACGGCGAGCTCGCGACCTTCATACCTGAAGATACGTGCCGTGATGGACGCCCAGAACTCGGTACCGTCAACTTTCTTGAGACGCAGCTCGTAGCCATCGACCTCACCGTGTTCGCGCAGTTTGTGCAAGTAAGCGGTGCGGTCGGCGATATCAGCATAGTAGTCAGTGGCCCGCCCTGGTTCCGCGTCCCGTGTGTTGCGCCCGACGAGCAGGCTCGCGGCCGGGCTTTCATACAATATGCGACCGCTTTCAATCTCATTGACCCAAACCGGCAGCGGGTTGCGCTCGACGATATCCCGGAAGCGGCGCTCGCTGTCGCGCAATAACGCTTCGGTATTCTTCAATCGCGTGATATCGGTTCTGATGTAAACGCGCCCGCCATCGGCCGTCGGGTGACTGGTAATCTGCAGCCACTGGCCGTTATCCAGCTCTATGTCGACAGGCTGGTGATCGGCTTCGCGCAGTCGCTGCAGGGCTTGCTTCAGTGATGGGCTATCTTCACTGGCGGGCCTTCCATCAAAGCTGCGCATTCGCAGCTGCGCCCTGCTAAATAGCTCCTCGGTCGAGGCCCCGACAAGTGACTGCGGCTCCACACGGAAGAGTGAGGCAAAGGCCGTATTGCAGGCGACCAAACGATCTGAGCCATCATAAACGGCGAAGCCGTTTGAAATACTCTCGATCGCATCACGCAGCAGCTGCGCCAGGCGCTGTTGCTCGGTTTCGGCTTGCCGGTGCTCCGTAATATCGCTCACCAACACGAAGTAGCCGGTGACGCGTTTGCCGTCCTCCCAATGCGGCTTGTAGGTGCGTTGCACGTAACGTTGGACACCGCCAGGGAATTGCACCCATCCCTCCCATTCCACCGTTTCACCGCGCAGCGCCCGATCGCCAAACGGGCGCAACTTGGCCTCTTCCTCCTCGCCATAGATCTCGGCAACGGTTTTTCCCAGGATTTCGGGCACGGGCAGGCCGATGAACGTGGCATACTGGCGGTTTGCATAGCGTAGGCGCCGCTCGCGATCGACAAAGGAGATACGCACCGGTGAATCGTCGAGCACCGCCCATAGTGCCTCGGCGCTCGCCTGCGGACGTCCTTCCAGCATGGTAGGCTGCTTCATAGGCTGTGCATTATATCTCCCGGGGCCCGCTTAGCTGCGTCGCCGGGCCCTGACGGGGGTTTTGTTGCGACGCAATAAGATGACCCGTTATCCAAATAGAGGGCTGACAGACAGTATCATTTGCGATTAGATAGCGCCCGCGCCGTTGGTGCATGTGCCGGTACTAACCATGCCTGAGAAGACACACATTATTGTCGTCGATGACGAGCCTGATCTGCGAGAGATGGTCGGGGAGTATCTGGTTGAGCAGGGTTTTGATGTCAGCCTGGCAAAGAACGGTCAGGAGTTGCGCGCAGTTCTGAGTAAGCGCCTGGCGGACCTGGTGGTGCTCGACATAAACATGCCCGGGGAAGACGGTCTCACGCTCGCCCGCTACCTGCGCGAGCACTACGCTACGGGTATTGTCATGCTGACGGCCGCTGGTGACGTGATCGACCGGATCGTCGGCCTCGAGATCGGCGCCGATGACTACGTCGCCAAACCGTTCGACCCGCGCGAGCTGCTGGCGCGCATCAAGAGCGTGCTGCGCCGCCTGGAGCAAAAGAGTAAGAAGCAGGACGCTCTGGAAGCGGAGAAACCGGCTAACGCAGTGCGTTTCGGCAAGTGTGTTCTTAATCTGGAGGCGCACACGTTGCACACGTTGGATGGTAAAGAGGTACCTATTACAAGCATGGAGTTCGACCTGCTGAAAGCGTTTGCCACACATCCCAATCGGGTATTGAGCCGAGATCAATTACTCAACATGGCGCATAACCGTGATTGGGATCCCTTCGACCGCAGCATTGATATCCGTATCAATCGAATCCGACGCAAGGTCGAATACGACGCCGCCAAACCGCAAGCTATCAAGACGGTGCGTGGCGCAGGATACGTGTTCAAACCACCCACGGACTAGCAAGCTACACGCGTAAGGGCTGTGCCTTGCCACCGAGTCTGGTTTGATCGTGGCGCAAGCCAAACACGTAACGCGTGCTGCGAATGTCTACGAGGTAATGGAACGGTCGCTCATTGCTCCGGTCGAACCCGGGCGCACGCATGATGATTACGTCGCCCGGCGCATTGACTATTTCGCGCGCACCAGCGCCCGTGCGATCATCGCAAACATAGAAGCGGCCATAGCCCGCTATTACGAAGAGGCAAATAAGGTGACGATAGGCGGTTCGATCACGATGCGGTGAGATACCCAGCTCACCTACCGTGTATCTCTGTAGCATGTGATCATTGAAGATTACCCGGCCATCAAATGGCGATCGCCGCGACCGTTCAACAGCCGTGTCAAATAGTTCCTGGAAGCACGCGCCCAGATAGGGATACAAGCTGTCCGACCTCAAATCAGTGCATACGACCATGCGCTGCTCTACGCGATTTGCTCCCTCACCGATCGTGGAGCGCGCTCGCCGAAACCGATAGTACTGTGTCTCCGCCAGCAGTTCCTGTCTGAACCACTCGCTAAGCAACGGCAATACGCTTACGCCCGTACGACGCAGCTCGGCGGCTACCTGCGCCAGAGGAAACCGCGGATAACGAAAGGGCAGAAATGATACAGAGCGGCGCACGCGCTGAAGTCTAGCGATATTGGCATCAAGGCTGCAAAGGCGTGCGTTGGAAATGCTAATAAAACCAGCCGCTTACTGACCCCCTACACGCACCCAGCCCGGCGCCAGCGAAATAATTGAAACAAACCGGGCGTCTACACGAAATCATCCAGCAAACAGCCATCCCTATCATGGCGACATTGCCCAAAGGTCTTGGCCGGCGGTGCTTCGTCTCACCGCGCGGCACCCACGGCCAGGGAAACAATCACACACACACAAGGAGCAGCCATGGCGGCTACATGCCCAACAGGATTCGACGTGGATCGACTGCGCGCCGCAGTACGGGAAACCTATGAACGCGTTGCCTATGACCCCGACGGTGACTTCCACTTTCATCGCGGCGCCAACTACGCCTGCGAATATCTGGGTTACGATCGCCATGAGCTGGAGACATTACCCAAAGAGTCCACCGCCCGCTTTGCTGGCGTCGGCAACCCGTTGCGCATCGGCGCGATTGGTCCAGGGCAAACGGTGCTCGACCACGCCTGCGGGGCCGGTATGGACCTGCTACTGGCAGCGCGGCGTAGCGGTCCCTGGGGTCGCGCGATCGGTGTAGACATGACAGCAGCAATGCGCGAGTGCGCGGCGGCGGCGGCTGCCAAGGCCGGCCTGGCCAAGATGGTAGAGGTGCGCGCAGGGCTGCTTGAGGACCTGCCGGTGGACGATGAAAGCATCGACGTAGTCATTTCCAACGGCGTCGTAAATCTTTCGCCCGATAAAACCGAAGTATTCAAAGAAATTTATCGCGTGTTGCGGCCAGGTGGACGCCTGTTTTTAGCCGATGTTGTAGTACAGCGCGAGCTGACACTGGTCGCTCGCAGCAGTCCGGACTTATGGGCTGCGTGCATCGGCGGTGCACTACCCGAGCGCGAGCTTTATGAGCTCAGCGCAGCCGCTGGTCTGAGCGATGGCTCCGTCGTCGAACGCTTCGATTGTTTCCGCAATACCTCTGCTGCAGACAAGGTATCCGAAGACTTGAAGGTTCAGGGGGTTAATTTCTTCGCGCGTAAACCTCTGTCGTCCTAACGGAGACGTGGCGAGGGTGGTAACGTAGTTGCTCAGATCCTCTTCGCTACGGGCAAATACTGCACAGGTTGAATACCGTATTGCCCAGGCGCAACGACCTTGGCGATCTCGTAGGGCTTACCCGTGGGTGTAGTGTCGCGCGCGAGATCCACCGCACGCAACGCACCGTAGCGCGTCTTGTCGGGCTTTAGCACCAACACAACCTGTGGCTTTAGGCGCTGCTCACGATTTAACGTACGCACGACACCGATCTCTTCGGTATTTAAGACAACGACGCTACCGATCGGAAAGATGCCGATGCATTGAATGAATTGTTCGACAAACGTTGGATGGAAATCCCTGCCCCGCCACTCGTACATTTTTCTTAGAGCATCGAGCGCAGAAATTCCCTCCTGGTAGACTCGGTCGCTGGTTATGGCGTCATAGACGTCGACGATCGCCGCAATCATGCCGAACTGCGAAATCTGTTCGCCTTTTAATTGGCTCATGTAGCCAACGCCACTATAACGTTCATGATGCTGCCGTGTAACCTCGATGGATTTGGTAGCTACACTCTTCGTACGCTGCAGGATTTCGACGCCCAGGGGAACATGGCTTTTCATGATCTCGAACTCGCGCTCCGTCAGCTTTCCCGGCTTGTTGAGAATCCCATCTGGGACGCGCATCTTGCCGATATCGTGCAACAACCCGCCAATCCCCAAGACATTTAACTCATCCTCGTTCAAGCCCAGGTGGCGACCGAAAACGAGCGCGAGTATCGACACTCGTAAACAATGCAGCGCCGTATAGTCATCCCTTTTCTTTAGGTGAGTAAAACAGACAAGCGCATCAGGATTGCGTAGCACGCTCGCCGCCATGCCGGCCACAACCTTTCTTGCACCTTCCGTGTTGATGCTCTTACCCAGGTGCACGTCCTCCATCAGGGAGTGGACCAGTGTCGTCGCCTCTTGATGAGTCGCACGCACCATCTCCGCCTCCTCATCGAGTGTTGTCTGCCGGTGAACGCTTCGAGGCCGACCACTAGTTGGTGCTTTACTCTTAAGTACCCGCAGTTGGGGGGTTGAAGCGGGCGGTCGCCTGTTGATGGAGGGGACCGTACGCGCGGGTTCCGCCGCTTGCTCCGGTGGCGGTGCGACGGTGGAAAGATCCGATTCTACGTAGACGTGCGTGCAGTATTGCTTCAGCAGATCGAGCTCGCCCTGGTTGGTAATTTCAAAGCCCTGGAACAAGAACGGCGTCTCGCGCCACGGGCGATCGAGCTCGCAAACGTACATGCCTTGACGCAGGTCGCCGACCTTGACGATCCTTCGCATTATTCACCCCCACTCCTTAGGAATAAGCGACACTAGAAAGTATAGACCACCTCATCGCGCCGCTGCGAGAACCGCACGCGCAAGCCCTGATATCGACATCGGCGCCGCACGCGGCGGGAACGATCGCGCCCGGCTCGATCAGACTACGCTCGCGGAAGCGGCCTGGTAGCGGCTCGTTGACGTGTTAACAGCAGGCCTATTTCGGACGCACGAGCTCGCGAATCTCCCCGAAGGTGACATACTCGCCACCGCCAAGCCGACCGATCGGGTTCAAACGATCGGCGTGCACCTTGAGTCGGCCCTTTGGGCCGATGCTACAAATAGCGTCGTCGATGTAAACGTGTCTGACACGACCGAGAATCAGCGCCTGACCCGCCGGCCCGATTTTCTGAATTTGATAACACTCACAATCATAGGCAACACGGCAATCGGCAAGACGAGGCAACCGCGACCCAGGGAATTCGGCAAGCGCAAGGCCCAGTTGCTCGACTTCAGAAAACTCGGCCGGCAAGGTTGCCGAGCTCTGGTTCATGGCTTCAAGCATCTCTAAATGGACGATGTGAACAACAAAGTCCCGGCGTTGCTCGATATTGACGCGAGTATCCTTGAAGGTGCCGTCGGGCTTCTTACCCACGGAGATCATGATCAAAGGTGGATCGCTACAAACGACATTGAAGTAGGAAAATGGCGCAAGATTGTGCGTACCATTGGTATTTTCTGACAAAACCCAGGCAACCGGGCGGGGAATGGTAGTTTGAATCAGCGTGAAATAGGCTCGTGCCGGGTCGCGTTCAGTGAGGTCTAGGTTCATATGCTCAGGCTCCGCT